>DASRAF010000127.1:0-4528 GCA_035638295.1 Pseudolabrys sp. | reverse complement strand
CTCGCCTCGTCGATGATGTGGGCATCAGCCGGAGCGCTGTAGTTCGATTTGGTGCGCCATATCACGTCGGCAACACCCAGTTCCTCGCGCAGCATGCGCTCGAGCTGCGTGAAATAACCCTTCGTGCCTTCCTTGCCGTTCGAGATGAAGCCCACTGTCTTGCCTTTAAGCGACGACGGCCTCACGGCAGGCTGCACACCGGGCGCCTTCAATTCGTGTGTGGGATCGAGAACGCGAACGATCATATTGCTGTCCTCTCTAAGGAACGCGGTTGCCTGACTTTAACTAACCCTTCGGCGGCTCACAATCGACGCAGGCGCCGATTGCAGCTGTAACCGCCTTGGTCTTGCTGCCCATCCAAGGTGGTATGACCGCGCCAAATCCGCCAGCGGGTCCACCGGCCGCAACCACAAGCAGATGGTCCGGCGACTCAAGCGCGGTGTGAATTTTGTTGGGCCTGTCGCGCACAATCGCACCTTTACCGACGTCAGCCCATTCACCGCGGCGAACGCGCGCGCGCTCGTAGATGAATTCCGCAACGTCACGTTTGGTCCAGCCGGCCGCCTGAATGATGTCGCGCAACTGTTTTGGAATCACGATGGCGTAATTGCCGCCATAGATCGAATAGTGACGCTGGTTGGCGCGCATCTCGGCGGCAAAGGTTTCGAGAATTTCCTTAGGATCGGTGGTCCACTCGTTCATGATCTGCCGCGGCGCAAGAGCCGCCATCACGGTTACCGCCGAGAGGCCCCGCGGAATTCCCCGCATGACCGACAAAGGCTGCCAATCAGTTCCCTCCTCATCTTCCGCGAGGCAATACGAAAACTTGCCCGGGTGGCCGAGCGTGGTGCGGTCAATGCCTCCAGGGCGGACGTCCATCAGATTGATCAAGGCAAGACGAATGGCCCGCCCGATCGCAGATGTCGCGCGGTCGCTGTTGCCCAGCGCGTTGAACGTCGCATTGGCTCCGATTTCAAGACGGACCGGCCCGTTGATGATGACCAGGATGCCGCAGCCACCGGTGCTGGACGTCACGCCATGCAGGAGAAACTCGTCCTTCATCATCGCCTGCCACGCGGTCGTAACGATCGGGAAATGCATCGGCAGGCAGCCGGCCATCACCGCATTGATTGCGAGCTTTTCGGCGGTGATGGGTTGCGCGCGAACGGGTTCGATACCAATCAGCTGGTCTGGCGGCATCAGGGCCCAGTCGAGACAGGCTTCGACCGCGGCCTCCGTCGGCGGCACCACCGGGAGGCCATCCGTCCAGCCGTTGCTATGAAACAGCTCCTGCGCGGCGGCGAAATCCTCGACGTCGTAAATCTTCGAACTCAGAGCCGGCCGATTTGACCCAAGCATTTGCGGAGCGATCTGTAGGTTGTTGTTTGACAGAAGGTTACAGTGGCAAGAACCTTGTTCCAATGGCCCTCATGACTCACCGGCAGGCTGAAGCGTCAAGTTGCCGGGCTTTGGCTTTATCGTCGTTGTCTTTGCCGCCGTTGAGTTTTTGCCGCGCCAATCCACGATTGCAAAATGCCGCGGCAAAATTGGGTTTGAGCCGAATGGCTTCGTTGTAGTCGGCAATGGCCCGGTACAGGTTGCCTGTGCGCGCATAGGCGTTTCCGCGGCTGTTAAAGGCGGAAGCGTCATCAGGATGAAGGCGTATCGCCAGGTTGAAGCTCGCGATGGCATTGCCAAAACTGCCCGCCGAGTAAGCCGCATTACCCTCTCTGATCGCGGCCAGGTAAGCCTTGTCGTTTGTTTCCATGTCCGTCGCTGCCTTTGCCTGCTGCTCCTGCGGTTTCTCCGTGCCGGCGCGCTCGACACAGGTCTTCAGGCTGGAATAGTCGGCGATGCCCTTGTCGGCGACACACGACGTTCGCTTCCCCTTGTCATAGGACTCCCATCGCTCCGCCAGCTGGTCGTGGGCCAGGTGTTCATCTTGGCCAATGGACCGACACCAACTCTTCAATGCGTCCATCCACTGTTTTCCCGTCTCGGCCTGCGTCAGGCATTTGGCCGTCTCTGCGTCCACGTCGTAAACCGGCAATGTCTGCGCGCGAACGGGAGCCGTGCCGGCGATGAGGGCGGCAGCAAAGCAGGCCACTGTCACAAATATGATGTGCATTGACCGGACTAAATCACGAATTGCGCCTTTGATGTAGGTCAATTGGACAAGGATTTGTTCGCGCATCATTTCTTGTCTAAACGCCCTGCGCGGGAGATTAAAATGTATCCGCTCGTCATAGTATTCGCGATTCTGTCGCCGGCTACTGGAGCGGTCGCACCGGTCGGCGTTACGTCTCAAACGGTGGGAGAGTTCAAAACTCTGGATCAATGCAAGGCAGCTGGGAGTGAACCCCTGACCGGGGCACCATCTCCGATCTAACCCTATCAAGGGGCGTGTATTGGTATTGTGTCAATGCCAGCACGAAAGGCTCGGCGCGCGCTCGCGGCGGGTGACAGGATTGCGCTATTTCCATTCACTTTTCAGCTTTGACATGACATCGACGGCTTTGTCGGTGGGGCTGTTCAGGCAACGCTCAATGAATTCGGTCGTCTGTTTATGCAGAACGTCGAGATTGAAGCTCGTTGTTCCCGACTTCCCCAAAAGAAATCCGTGCAGGAAGGCTATGGCGATATCGCGGTCGGCACCCGCTTCGCGCATTATGTCTTTGCACGTGTACTGTTCGATGATTCGTGTTTGTGAGTCCTGAGCCAACGCCGCGCTCAATTGGAAGGCGACAAGTGTCGTGGCGACCAAAGCAAATTTGACCAGGAAGCGGTTCGTGTTCATGGATTTATTCTCATCAGTTACAGCTGACTCGACGCAGCAGGCCAATGCAGCTTGTGCCGCCACCAAATGTAATGGTGCCTAACTTGGCGGGTTGCTCATAGGAGCCGGACGAAAGCGCGCTTCCGAGCCCGATCGGCACGGATCGCCCAGCGGATGCCGATGCAGGTTTGTTAAGCGATGGCACCGAGGCACAATAAGTGCCGTCAATCGCCGGATTGCACCCCTGCGACCGCACACCGGTAGCGGTCGCGAACATCAAGACCGCGACGAAAACAATTCTGGACATGCGGGTTGGCTGTCTACGTTGAAGATGCCCCACTTTAGCGAAGGGTCCGATCGCAATGCAAAATATCCCGTCCACGCTTACGGACCGAAGCGGCAGCACCTACCTGCGGTCGCCCAGACCTCGTCCAAGAAACAGGCTGACCCCGCTGACCGTCGTCGAAAGAACGATGAGAACCATGCCAAGGCCAAGAGCCAGTGACAGATCGCCTTTGCTCGTCTCAAGAGCAATCGCGGTTGTCATGGTCCGGGTGTAGCCCTGGATGTTCCCTCCGACGATGATGATCGCACCGACTTCCGCGATTGCGCGACCGAATGCGGCGAGAAATGCCGTCAGCATTCCTTCACGACCGATATTCATCAGAGACCAGATGCTTCTGAAGCGATTGGCGCCATCGTTCAAAAGAAGATCACCGTAAGTCGCCCATAGACTTGCTGTGGTACGATGGACGAGCGCCATCACAATCGGCAACGCGAGCAGACACTGCGCAATCACCATCGCGGACGGAGTAAACAGAATACCAAATGATCCCAACGGCCCCGAGCGCGACAAGAGCAGATAGACCACAAGACCCACGACGACCGGAGGAAGGCCGAGGAGCGCATTGACAATGACGATCAACGCGTTTCGACCGGGAAAGCGATAGACCGCGAGCGCCGTCCCCATCGGAGCGCCGATGAGAAAAGCGCAGGCACTCGCAGTGAGGCTGACCTCGATCGACAGAAGCACGATATCCCGCAGCTGCGGATCGAGCCTGCCAATCAAATCAAATGCGATCGCAAAGGCGGTGACAAAATCGTTCACCGAATACCACTAACATGCTTCAGGCATTCGGATCATCAGCGTTGGGATAAAACAACTGCTCGCCATTGATCTTGTAATTGGCGATGGCTTTCTGCCCCTCCGGAGACAAAAGCCAATCGATGAATTCCTGGCCCAGTTCTTTTTTCACGGCCGGATGTTTTTCCGGATTGACCAGAATGACCCCGTATTGATTGAACAGTCGCTTGTCACCCTCGACGAGAATTTGCAGATCGCCTTTATTTTTGAAAGACAGCCAAGTCCCGCGATCCGACAACACATACGCATTGCTCGCGCTTGCCATGTTGAGCGCGGCGCCCATGCCCTGACCAATCGACTTGTACCAAGGGCCTTTCTGCTGATCGATGTCGATGCCAGCATCTTTATTCCACAACGCCAGCTCGGCAATGTGCGTTCCGGAGCGGTCACCGCGGGAAACGAAGGGCGCCTGCTTTTCTTTGATCGTCTTCAGCGCTGCGGCGACGTCCCCGCCCTTGATGCCCGCTGGATCGTTCTTCGGACCGATGAGAACGAAGTCGTTGTACATCACCGGGTTGCGTTTGACGCCTTGACCTTCGGCCAGAAATTTTTCTTCCGCCGATTTGGCATGGACAAAAACCACATCAGCGTCGCCGCGTCGGCCCGTG
>DASRAF010000126.1:0-5834 GCA_035638295.1 Pseudolabrys sp. | reverse complement strand
AGGGTCTCGTGACGCAGCCTGTTGTCCCCGACTGCGGGAATGATGAGCGCGGCGGCCTCGGTGGCAGCGTTCTGTTTGCGGTTCACGATGATGCGCGAGACATCGGCAAACTCTGGATGCGCTTGAGACGCGCGCGCTTTGGGATCATCGTCGCGTCGAAAGAGATCATAAGGGCAGGTCGTCGGGATTGATTCGAGGAAATCGGCGACGCCAGCAAGGTGTGTGTCGCCGGCGCGCTTGTCATCTAGCGTCCCTGACCGGACGAAGTCGAGTTTCGGCCGATGGTAGGCGTATCCGTAAATCTGCCGATGGTAGAGCTTGATACAGCGGATAGTCTGGTTGGCGGAGTAGCGCTTAAGGCCTGCGGAGCGCAGTCGGCGGTAGCTGCAGTGCTGCTGGTATTGCTCGAGCCAAGTCGTGATCGTGGAGGGGGACACGCGGCGATTGAGACGCGTCGAGGTTTCTCGCAGCGTGTAGCCGAGGTTGTAGTTGGTGAGCGCAGAGAGAATCATACGAAGAGGATACGTCTTGTTGCGCAGCGCCGCGGGCCCGGGTGTGAACGTGCGCTTACAGGCCTTGCAGCGCCACAGCTGCACGATCTCGAGGTGCTTGCGGCGCGTGCCGCGGCGGATGAGGTTGCGGCCGCCGCAATAGGGACACGCTCCGGGCTGCTTGGTCGTGAGCGGAACGCGAGCGATGCGTGGGATTCACGGCGACATACACGGCGGCGGATATGGTCACCGTATCATGCGCCTCACGGAAATCGAACGGTGAGTGCACAGAAATTCATGGTGGCGCGACTCACGGATTTTGGTGATGGGGTGACGCGTCTGGCGCGCAGATGCTTGAGTTTGTGGATGTCTGTGCTGTCTGTTCATTCGCGCAGCTCATGGTAACCGGCGCTGTGGCGCTTGCCGCGCCTGCTCGGCCCGTCAAGGGAACCGCTCGCATTGCTCGCGACGAAGCTGCGCTCGCCCTTGACTGGCCTCTCGCGCCGGTTCGGGGACGGTTATGAAAGAATGGGGTAGGATGGTGGTGTTCGAGTGTGATTGCTTCGAGGGCTGGAGGTTGCGACGGGCAGCGCGGCCGAGCGGGTAGATGGGCGAGAGCGTTATGGCGAGAACATATCGTGACGTTGCAACAGAGCAAATGCTCGAGACCGTCGAAGAAGCGATGAGACGCGTTATCAACTATTGGGGGGATCTACCGCCGGAGATGAAGGAAGCCGTCGAGGAATTTCGCATCCAACTCGGGGCGGCAATCGATTCCGTGGAATTTGTTAGAAGGGCGCTCGGGAGAGAAGTACACGAACCTGAGCGGCGGTTAGATTAGGTCGTAGTCCATAATCAGAAGAATGGTGGCGGGGAAGTTCCAGGCGGTCTAGCCTGGGTCATGGCCATTTCCCTCTACGACCTCAGCGTTCCCACGTTTCTGCAAACCACGCGCGCGGTATCGGACTTCCTCGCCCGCGCGGCCAGGCATTGCGCCCAAACCGGCGCCGACCCGGACGACTTCGTCCGCGCCAGCCTCTACCCCGACATGGCGCCCTTCCATTTCCAGATCGAAGCCCTGACGCATCATGCCGTGTGGGGAGTGGAGGCCGTGAAGACCGGCGTGTTCGCGCCGCCGCCTCTGGTCGGAGCGATGCCTTTCGCCGACCTGAGGGCCATGGTCGGCCAGGCGATAACGGCGCTGGAGGCGTTCACGCCCGAAGAGGTCAACAGCTGGTCCGGCAAGGATTTGGACATCGAGATCTTTCAGCCGGTTGACGAGGAAAATCATTCCACGTCGCGCTGGGCCCCTCGGACGCTGGCTTTCACGCCAGAAACCTTCCTCCTCTCGTACTCGCTACCCAACTTCCATTTCCACGCCGCCACCGCCTACGACATCCTGCGCACACGGGGCGTGCCGCTCGGAAAGCGCGATTACCAGGGCCGGCTGCGTACTAGGACGGCGTAGCCTGTAGGTTCATTACCGTGCATCCACAGCCGCAGTGAAGCGAGGTGGACCATGACTGCCTTCAGCGCAGTGCGTTTTTGGGGTGGGTGCTACCGGGCCAGCGGACTGTCGCGTCCCTGTATGTGGCCAGGGATTTCAGGACTGAGCCCCAGCCACGCATGCTTCGTGTCCTCAAACACTGAACGTGCGGGCTTTGGAAAATTGGGATCGGCGAACGCCCCAACCGCCACGCCAACAAGTTCCGGAGTACGATCGCTGACGCAATAAACTGATGTGCCGCACTGACTGCAGAAATAGTTGCGGAATGCGTTACCGCTTCCTCCAGCGCGAACAAACTCAACGGGCGTGCCGGAAACCTTTACGTTCTCACGCTGAAAATAGGCCAATACGCCGATCGGTGAACCGGAGCGCCGCTGACACCAGCCGCAGCTGCACGCAACTACTGCTTGAGGTTCGGCGTCCGTCTGGGCTTTTACAGCGCCACACTGGCATTGGGCGGCTCGCTGCATCGCGTTCTCCATGTATCGTGCAACCTTCGACTATGCGAGGGTCCGCGCTACGACAGGTAGGTCAGCGTACCATCCGGCAGCATGAATTCGAAGTGCACCGAGTACTTCCGAATCTGGCCCAGGACCTGCGCGACGGCGGTTTTGAAAGATGGAAGCCGCCCCGAAGGCGGCCCGAAGACCATATCGGCGCCTACGACGGAGGCATGCGCTCGTGGTTAGGAATAGTTGTCGAGGTGTGGTCCCACGGTGCGCGATCTTTTGCGTAGACGACGACGCCGGGTGAGAACCATGAATGATCGTCCATACAGCCGACCGAGACATTGACGAGACCTGGACGTGCGGAGTTCTCGCCATAGATCCTGCTGCCACATGTTGGACAGAAGTGGCGGGTGTTGATGTTCCCGCTCTCTGCTTTCGACGCATACGAGCGGGTTTGGCCTTTGATGGTGACATCGTCTTTCTTGAAACGAGCGAGCGACATGTGGCCGGTGCCTGATGCGCGCTGGCAATCCTTGCAGTGGCACTGGCCCATGCCGAGCGGTTGTGCATTGATCGAGTAGGTGACCGCACCACACAGGCAGCGGCCGGTGATTCGCATGTTCGTCATATCCGGTACTCCGAAGTGTCTTGACATGGTTGAGGGTGGGGGAGGCTAAGCCATGCCACATGTGTATGCCATGTGCGGCTTAGCTTTCTCGGGAAAGTCCACCATTGCACGCCGCCTTGTTTCCGAGCTTGGAGTTGAGCTCATCTCGCTCGATAGGATCAATGAGGAACGGCGTCTACACGGCGGCGAAGGCATGTCTGATGCTCAATGGGAAGAGACAAGCTTCATCGCCATGGCTCGCCTGCGTGTCTTGCTCCGGGAAGGCAAATCCGTGGTGGTCGATGATACGTTCTCGCACCGGTTCCTTCGTGAACGATGCAAACAAGTCTCCGATGAGTGCCGAGCCCGCTTTCTGATCTTGTTCGTCGAGACGCCGCTCTCGACGATTCGGGAGCGCAGAATTGCCAACGCGGTCACTCGGACACGTAGCCACATTCGCGATGATGTATTCGAGCATCATTGTGCTCGCTTCCAATTTCCTGATTCAACTGAACAGTATGTGACAATTGCAACCGATTCGGGCTTCGAGGATTGGATTGCAGGGGAGAAGGCGGGGCAGCGATCGGCTGGTAGGGATATTACGATGCGCGCCGCTGGCCAGGAAGATAGTGCTTCGACGCGCAAGCTTGTAGCAGATGCATTCGGTCCGGAGGGGGTCGAGTCATTTTTGGATGCGCTCAGAGGAGAAGGCTGCCTTCTGGGCGAGTGGCTTGCCGAGGACAACAGGGGAACCGCCGGTTTCATAGCATTCTCGCGCGTGCACGTAGAACAAACAAACGGCAGTCGCGTCGACGCGGCGATGCTGACCCCACTGGCTGTCCGTCCCGACCGGCAGCGTTCTGGCATCGGTACGCGGCTGATGCGATACGCGCTTGATGAGCTTGAGGGGCGTGGCGAGACCGCTTTCTTCGTACTCGGGCATCCGAACTACTATCCGCGTGTCGGCTTTCGCGCATCCGCGGCAAACTCAGTAACAGCACCCTGGTCGGGCAATCCGGCGTTCATGGCAAGGGGTGCCAATATCCCGTCAGGACGACTTGTGCTTCCTCCTGCAATCGCCAACGCCCGTTAGCTCTAGACCGCCAGCGCTTTGTAGCGCTGCATAGGTCAGCAAACCCAGCGTTTGGCTCATGCTATGGTGTCGAGATGCAGACGTCGTCGAAGCTCAAGATAGTTGCGATTGGACACGCCGACGCGCTCATGCCGGCAGCGTTGGTGCTGCGGCACGAAGTCTTCGTCGTTGAACAGAGGATCCCGCAAGAACTCGAGGTCGACGATGACGACGGGATCGCCACGCATCTCGTCGCTCTCTTGGACAGTCGCGTGGTCGGGACGCTGCGGATCGTACGGCACGGCCGGACTGCGAAGATCGGCAGGATGGCCGTGTCCGCGGCGATGCGGAAAAATGGAATTGGCAGAGCGTTAATGGAGTTCGCCGCGGAGACTGCATCGAGCGGCGGTAGTGAAGAAATAGCCCTCGGAGCACAGCTGACTGCGCGGGAGTTCTACAAGCGGCTTGGGTATGTGGAAGAAGGGCCGGTCTTCGATGACGCAGGCCTGCCGCATGTGATGATGCGCAAGAATTTACCCACGGAAACAAGGGTAAGTGGAAAGGAGCGGGGTGCCGTGCCTGAGATCACTGACGGGGATTATCAGCAGCTCAGGGAACTTGAAGAGTCTCTGTGGCGAGCCGAGCGGCGGTTCGATCGGGACTACATGGATGCGACATTGGCTCCGGACTTCTTTGAGTTCGGCCGCTCTGGCCGCGTCTATGACCGAAGTGATTCGCTCGATGCCGAAAGTGGCGCAATCCACGCAACGTTGCCTCTGCCGCAGTTTGCGGCGAGGCTGATCGCCCGGGACGTTGTGCTCGTCACATACGTCAGTGAAGTCACGTACGGTGGCGCACTCGAGCGGGCAAATCGGAGCTCATTATGGTCGAGGCACGCGAGCGGGTGGCGTCTTCGCTTCCATCAGGGCACTCCAGCATGAACAATGCAAGTGCTGCTGTGGAGACGGGTCGAAGAGGTGGGGTAGGGAGGCGGTATGGGAAATAGGACTGCAAGCTGCGCCTGCGGACAACTGCGGGTCATGTGCGCGGGCGACCCGATGATGGTATCGCTGTGTCATTGTTTGGAATGCCAGAAGCGAACTGGCAGTACTTACGGCATTGCGGCGTTCTTCTCGCGCGAAGCCGTTAAGACGGAAGGCGATTGCCGGACCTACCGGCGGAGCTCTGACAGCGGCTTTGCGGTGAGCTTTCACTTCTGCCCTAATTGCGGCTCCACCGTATTCTGGGAAGCAGAGCGCAAACCTGACGCGATAGCGGTGGCAGTCGGATGTTTCGGCGACCCTGCGTTCCCGTCGCCATCGCAGTCGGTCTACAACGAGCACCGTCACGCGTGGGTGCCACCGTTTGAGTGAGTGGAAGTTGCCAGGGTTTGCATCGCAAACGACGTTCCTCGCGTTGTGCGCATTTTAAGGAAGTTGCCAAGAATTTTTGTTGAAGGATGTTGCTTGAGTGCGTGAATGCTGAGCGAAGTTGCGGACGAAACAATAAGCAGTAGACTGATAAACGGTTTGGTCCCTCGCAAGAGGGTGAGACGATCCCTTCAGTGGGTGTGGAGAGGGCTAGTGTCGGCCATGCAGTTTGCGGTGGGAATGAAGGTTGATGGGAAGAGCGATCATGCTGTCGTGGATGCGGAGGATGCCCCCATCGCAGCGTTGAAGGCAAGATGCAGCGGCCCGACGCGGAAATC
>DASRAF010000125.1:0-13123 GCA_035638295.1 Pseudolabrys sp. | reverse complement strand
CGGCCACCACCTCCGGCAATGAATCGATCAATGGCCCGGCCTTCATGCTGTCCAACGCAAAGCCGGCCAAATTTGTGCTCGGGCCGCCGGTCGAAACCAGCCCGCCCGTTGTCGTTTTCACTGGCCCGGCTGACCGGCCCGATACGGTCGAGCAGACAGCCAGCGCTACACCGAAAAAGAAAAAGAAAGTTGCCGGAAAGACCGACGGCGATAAGTCGGCCAAGCCAGCCGCGAAGGCAACAACAACCAAGAGTGCGAAGCCGACAAAGCCGGCCAAACCAAAGGTCAGCGCGACGACGCAATGAGTGAAGCCGCGCCGTCGACCGAACGAAAAACTCCGCCGACACCTATTCCTCTGACTGTGCTGACGGGCTTTCTCGGCGCTGGAAAGACCACACTTCTCAATCGGCTTCTGAAAAATCCGGCTCTCGCGGACACTGCTGTCATCATCAATGAGTTTGGCGAGGTAGGCCTCGACCATTTGCTCGTCGAGTATGTCAGCGACAATATGGTGCTGCTGCAGTCGGGGTGTCTTTGCTGCACGATGCGCGGAGATCTCGTCGACGCGCTGGAGACGTTGTTGCGCGATCTCGACAACCGACGCTGCAGTTTTCGTCGCGTTCTGCTGGAAACGACAGGTCTGGCCGACCCCGCGCCCGTACTGCACACGGTGATGTCCCACCCCTATCTTCTGCTGCGCTACCGCCTCGACGGCGTTGTGACGGTGGTCGATGCCGTCAATGGCGAGGCCACCCTCGATGCGCACGTCGAAGCGGTAAAACAGGCCGCCGTCGCCGACCGAATTGTGCTGACAAAAAGCGATCTCGTTGACCCCGTGCAATGCGAGCGGATTGCGGCTCGCCTGCGGGCACTCAATCCCGCGGCGCCGATCCTCGATGCAGCCAAGGGCGAGGCCATGCCTGATGGCCTTCTCGGCAGCGGGCTTTATGATCCGGATAAGAAAATTCCGGACGTCAGGAAGTGGCTCGCCGCCGAAGCTCATTCCCACGGCGACCATCATCACCATCACGACGTCAACCGTCACGATGAGCACATCCGCTCTTTCGTCCTGACGGCCGAAGACGCGATCCCCGCCGGTACACTCGAGATGTTTTTGGAACTGCTGCGTGCGACGCATGGCGCAAAGGTCCTGCGCCTGAAGGGCATCGCAAAGCTTGCAGAAATGCCAGACACGCCGGTCGTGGTGCATGGCGTACAGCACGTTTTTCATCCAACCGCGCGCCTCGACTGCTGGCCGGATGACGATCACAGAACGCGCCTGGTGTTCATCACGCGAGACCTGCCGGAGCGCGTGGTGCGCGAGCTTTTCGAGGCCTTTCTCGGCGTCGCCGCCCCAGACCAACCCGATCGCGCGGCGCTCCTCGACAATCCCCTTATCCCCTTCGGCGGTTGTTAGTTTCGCCAGTCCGTCGCCGGCGGACTTGCATGCAGAGCCGGTTAAACTCATTCTGACCGGGAATCGAACGTCGGCCCCTGAATGAAAAAAGGCCGACGCGGGGGACGCGTCATGGAGCGGCTTTGGTTGCGGTCCTATCCGCCGGGCGTCCCCGCCACTATTGATCTGTCACGCTATGCCTCGCTCGTCGCAATGTTCGAGGAGAGCTTTGCTACATTCGCGGATCGCCAAGCCTGCGTCTGTATGGGCAAGTCCCTCACATATCAGGAGCTCGACGAAACATCGCGCGCATTTGCCGCATGGTTGCAAAGCCGCGGGCTTAAGCGCGGCGCCCGCGTTGCGATCATGATGCCCAATGTCCTGCAGTACCCGGTTGCTATCGCTGCAATCCTGCGCACCAGCTGTGCCGTAGTGAACGTCAATCCTCTGTACAAACCGCGCGAACTGGAATTTCAGCTCACTGATTCCGGCGCTGAAGCAATCATTGTTCTCGAAAACTTCGCTTCAGTGGTAGAGCAGGCGCTGCCAAGGACGCCGGTCAAGCACGTTGTGGTCGCCAGCATGGGCGACATGCTCGGGCGGATCAAAGGCACACTGGTCAATAGCGTCGTGCGCCACATCAAGAAGATGGTGCCTGCCTATTCACTTCCCGATAGCACCAAATTCAACGATGTGCTCTCGGCCGGGCGCCAACTGAAATTCATAGCGCCGACTGTCGGACCCGATGACCTGGCATTCCTGCAATACACGGGCGGCACCACGGGGATCGCGAAGGGTGCGATGCTGCTCCACCGAAATCTGGTGGCCAACCTGCTTCAGGTTGAAGCGTGGAATCAGCCGATGGTCGATACGCCGCCGAAGATCGATCGACTTTTTATTGTGACGGCATTGCCGCTCTATCACATCTTCGCGCTGACGGGATGTCTCCTGCTCGGCGTGCAGACAGGTGGATCGTGTCTCCTCATCCCGAACCCGCGCGACATTCGCGGCCTCATCAAGGAACTCACGGAATACCAGGTCAACATGTTCCCGGCCGTGAACACTCTTTACAACGCGCTGCTGAACCAACCCGATTTCGTCAAGATCGATTGGAGCATGCTCAAATGCGCGATCGGCGGGGGCATGGCCGTTCAAAAATCCGTGGCCGATGCCTGGGTGAAAGCAACCGGCAAGCCGATTATCGAAGGCTATGGCCTGTCGGAAACTTCGCCGGTGCTGACTTGCAACCGTGGCGACATTCCGGCCTGGACCGGCACCATCGGGTTGCCAGTACCGTCCACCGACATTTCAATCCGAAATGATGACGGCGACGAGGTGCCCGTCGGCGAGCAGGGTGAAATCTGCGCGCGTGGGCCGCAGATCATGTCCGGTTACTGGCAGCGACCAGAGGAAACAGCACGCGCAATGACGAAAGACGGATTCTTCCGTACCGGTGACGTCGGAGTGATGGATGCCGAAGGACGCGTGCGCATCGTCGATCGCAAAAAGGATATGATCTCGGTCTCGGGCTTCAAAGTCTTCCCCAACGAAGTTGAAGATGTCGCGATGAGTCAGGGTGGAATATCGGAGTGCGCGCTTGTGGGCGTTCCCGACGAACATTCTGGCGAAACGGGCAAGCTCTTTGTCGTCAGAAAAAATCCCGATGTTACGGCCGACGTCCTGCGTTCGTATCTTGTTACCCGTCTCGCCAGCTACAAGGTGCCCAAATATATCGAATTCCGCGACGAGCTCCCCAAAACCAACGTCGGCAAAATCCTGCGGCGCGCCCTCCGCGACGAAGCCAGCTGATCCCCACACCTGAGACGGAAAACCCCATGACTGCAAGCGCAGATGAGATCGTGTCGTTCTGGCACCAGGCCGGATACGACCGCTGGTTCACCAAGGACGCAGCCTTCGACGCAGAGATTCGCGAGCGATTCCTCGATACGTACGAAGCGGCCGCCGCCGGAGAATTTTCTGATTGGGAGAAAAGCGCGCAAGGCGCGCTTGCGCTGCTCATTCTGCTCGACCAGTTTCCACGCAACATGTTCCGCGGTGACGCGCGAGCCTTCGCCACCGACCCTCTCGCCCGTGCCGTAGCCGCAGGCGCAATCGTCAGAGGTTTCGATAGTCAGGTTTCGACCGACCTGCGGAGCTTTTTCTATATTCCCTTTGAGCACTCGGAGGATCTTAACGATCAGGAGCGCGGGATCGCTTTCTACAAGGCTGCGGGAGACGCCGAGAATCTCAAATGGGCCGAAATACATGCCGATATCATCCGTCGCTTCGGCCGGTTCCCGCACCGCAACGCCGTTCTCGGCCGTACCACTACATCGGAGGAGCAGGCATTTCTGGATGGCGGCGGTTTCGCCGGGTGACCGACATCGCACACTGATCGGCGCGACGACATCCACCACCTTTGTTAGAGTTCAGCAAAAGCCGGCGACTTAGCCGACGACGATGCCAGGGAGGCGACCCATGTTGCGTTCGGTCTTTCTACGCCTGTCGATGTTCGCTCTCTTTTCCCTTCTCGCGCTCACGTACGTCACCGGGCTTCACGCGCAAAATGTTGATGTCGGCAGCACCGACATCGGCGGCGTTGTGACCAGCTCGAAAGGTCCCGAAGCTGGCGTCTGGGTCATTGCCGAGACGACGGATCTGCCGACGAAGTTTGCGCGCATCGTCGTGACCGATGATCAAGGTCGCTATCTCATCCCCGATCTTCCGGTCGCGAATTACAGCGTCTGGGTCCGTGGCTACGGTCTCGTGGACTCTCCGAAGATGCGCGCCAAGCCAGGTTCGACGCTCAATCACGCCGCAGTCGTTGCGCCCAACGATGCAGCGGCAGCCCACTACTATCCGGCAGCCTATTGGTACGCGATGCTGAAAATTCCGCCGGCCAGCGAATTTGGCGGATCAACCGACATCCCCAAGAACATCACGCAGGAAAACTGGCTGCGGCAGATGAACAATGTCGATTGCATCGGCTGTCACCAACTCGGTCAGGAAGCAACCCGCACGATTCCGGCAGCGCTGGGAAAATTCGACTCGGGCACGGAAGCCTGGCAACGCCGCATACAGTCCGGCCAGTCCGGTGAGCAGATGACGAACCGGATTGCCGGGCAGTTTGGCGGCGTGCCTTACAAATATTTTGGTGACTGGACCGATCGCGTTGCCAAAGGCGAACTGCCAAAGAACAAGCCACCACGTCCTGAAGGCGAGGAACGAAACGTCGTCGTCACATCGTGGGAATGGTCCACGCCTGACAAATATCTGCACGACCTTATCTCCTCAGATCGGCGCTCCCCGACGGTCAACGCCTACGGCCCGTTGTTCGGTTCACCGGAGTATTCGACCGACAACATGCCGATCCTCGATCCGAAGACGAACAAAGTGTCGTTCTTCAAAATGCCGGTGCGCGATCCGGAAATGCCGGTGTCGCTTGGCCCGGGTCATGCCGGAACGGTCAAGCCTCTGGCGGAGTCCCCATATTGGGGAGACGAAGTCTTGTGGGACACGCGCGCCAACAATCACAACTCTATGCTCGACAAGCAGGGCCGTGTCTGGCTCGCGGCCACTGTGCGCGGCATGGATAATCCGGCCTGGTGCAAGAAAGGCTCCGACAATCCGTATGCCAAGAGTTTTCCGCTGGAAAGAAGCGCACGGCAGGTCGCCGTGTTTGATCCAAAGACAATGAAATACGCGTTCATCGATACCTGCTTCGGTACGCACCATCCGCAATTTGGCTACGACGCTGACAACACGCTGTGGCTCAGTGGGACAGGACCGGTCGCCGGCTGGGTCAACACGCGCGTGTTTGACGAGACCGGCGACTCCCAGAAGGCGATCGGCTGGGCACCGTTCGTTCTCGACTCAAACGGCAACGGCAAGCGCGACGAGTTCACCGAACCGGGGCAGCCAACGGATCCGGGCAAGGACACGCGCATCACAGGTGGCTCGGGACCTTATGCCGTCATGCCGAGTCCTAAAGACGGATCGATCTGGTACACGGTCGGGGTCTTCGGAGGACAGGCCGGCTTCATGCGCTTCGATCCGAAGACACAACTGTCAGAATTCTACGCTGTGCCAAGGCCAGGCATCGGCATTCGCGGCGGCGACATCGACGCCGATGGTGTTGCGTGGGGTTCGGAATCGAGCGGACACCTTGTGAGTTTCGACCGACGCCTCTGCAAGGCACCGCTCAACGGTCCCAACGCAACAGGCAATCATTGCCCCGAAGGCTGGAAATTCTACCGATATCCGGGTCCGGGATTTGATGGCTTCGAGGACAAGAGCGTCGAGGCGAGCTACTACACCTGGGTCGATCAGCACAACACGGTTGGGCTCGGCGAGAACATTCCGATCTCCACGGCCAACCTCAATGATGGCTTCGTGGCCCTGAAGAACGGCAAGATGATCATGCTGCGCATCCCTTATCCCTTGAGTTTCTATGCCAAAGGGCTCGACGGGCGCATTGACGATCCCAATGCAGACTGGAAGGGCCGCGGACTCTGGAGCACCAATGGCGATCGCACGCCTTGGCTGATGGAAGGCGGCAAGGGCTCACGCCCGCGCGCCGTTCACATCCAGATCCGCCCTGATCCTTTGGCTCGCTGATCGCTTGCCAAGGAAAGCCCCCGTTCGCTTCGTGACAGGGGCTTTCGTTTTGTTTGGCCCTATGCGGGTGCGGAAAGGCTAGAGTAGCATCGGCGCCGAAGGGTTGCCGCCGGGGGCAGGCGCCGACAACCGCACCGGGAGTTGTTATGCGACACGTCGTTTCTACCGTTATTGCTGCAACATTTCTGGCGTTCGGAGCTGCCGCTCAGGGCCAGACTCCACAAGGCTACCCAGCCGACTACACCAGCATCGTCGAAGCCGCGAAGAAGGAAGGCAAGGTCGTGGTCTACGCCACCACCGATGCGGTTGCGGCCAACCCGCTGATCAAGGACTTCGAGACGCTCTACCCCGGGATAAAGGTCGAGTACTCCGATCTCAATTCCACCGAACTCTACAATCGCTTCATCGCTGAAGCCGCTGCCAACAATGGCACCGCCGACGTGCTCTGGTCGTCGGCCATGGACCTGCAGGTGAAGCTTGTCGCGGACGGTCTGGCTGCGACCTATCCCACGCCCGAAATCAAGGCGTTGCCGAAATGGGCCGTGTGGAAGGACGCCGCTTACGGCACAACCTACGAGCCGATAACGTTCGTCTACAACAAACGGCTGGTGCCCGAAGCCGACGTACCGAAAGACCACACCGATCTGCTGAAGCTGCTCAACGCCAAGCCTGATTTCTATAAAGGTAAGATCACGGCCTACGATCCCGAGCGATCAGGTGTCGGTTACTTGTTCTGCAACGAAGACATCAAAAACTTTCCGCAGGCATGGGACCTGTTCAAGGCGATGGGTAAGACGCAGGCCAAGCTCTACACAAGCGCCGGCGCGATGATGGAGCGCGTCACCTCCGGTGAACACCTAATTGCCTACGGCATCTTCGGCTCATATGCGCTCGGACGGTCAAAGAAGGACCCGAACCTCGGCATCATCTTGCCGAAGGACTACACGATGGTAACCTCGCGCGTCGCTTTCATTTCCAGCAAGGCGCGAAATCCAAACGCGGCAAAACTCTTCCTCGATTACATTCTGTCGAAACGCGGACAGGAGATCATTGCTAACAAGGCCGACCTTTACTCGCTGCGTTCCGACGTTGAGGGTGAAGCGACGATCAAAGGCGTAAGTCAATTGATCGGCGAGAAGGCGCGTCCAGTGCCGATCGATCAGACGCTGCTGGATAATCTGGACCAAACCAAGCGACTGGCCTTCCTGTCGAAATGGCAGCAGGCAAAGAAGGGGCAGTAGGGACGGCAAATCTGGGCATTCCGGACCGGTCCACGCCGGCCGGACTCCAGAAATGAATTGAATGCTCATCTGGATTCCGGGCTCGCGTGAAGCGAGCTCCGGAATAACGAGGATAAATGCCCATTGTCGTGTACCGCTTGCTGGTTCTCGGGTTGACCACGCTGGCTGTGGCGACACCGCTTTCGTTGGTCATCTATCAGAGCTTTCTCACCGCGCCGTTTTTCGACCCGTCGGCAAAATTCGGGTTAGCCGCCTACACTTTCGTATTTAACGACTCGGATTTCTGGCAGGCATTCTGGACGACGATTGTCATTGCCGGCGGCATGGCCGCAATCGCGGTGCCACTGGGCGCCCTGCTCGCCTTCCTGATGGTGCGCACTGACGTTCCGGGACGAAACTACCTCGAGCCGTTGATATTGATTCCGATCTTCGTCTCGGCAGTGGTGATTGCGTTCGGCTATGTCGTGGCAATCGGCCCTGTCGGAATCTTCTCGACGCTTGCGAAGGACCTTCTCGGCTTTGTGCCGTGGAATCTCTATTCGCTGCTGGCGCTGATCGTGATCGCGGGACTTACGCATGTCCCGCATGTCTACCTGTACAGCGCCGCAGCGCTGCGTGGCTTGAGTACCGATCTGGAAGAGGCCGCCCGTGTTTCGGGAGCCAATCCCTTTCGCGTCGCAGTCAACGTCAGCCTGCCGATGATCCTGCCGGCGATCCTGTTTGCCGGAGTCCTGGTGTTTTTTCTGGGTTTTGAGTTGTTCGGCCTTCCGCTGGTGTTAGGCGATCCGCAGGACGTTCTGGTGCTGTCGACCTACCTTTACAAGCTCACCAACAAGCTTGGAGTGCCGTCTTACCAGCTGATGGCCGTTGTCGTCGTAGCGATTATTGCCATCACCGCGCCGCTGGTTTTCATGCAGCGCCTGCTGCTCCGACAGGCACAGCGCTATGTCTCGGTACGCGGAAAGGGCCTGAAAACCCAGCCTTTGCGCTTGCATGGCTGGCGCTGGCTCGCCTTCGGAGCGATCGTCTTCTGGCTTTTCATCACAGTTGTTGTGCCATTGTTCGGCATAACCCTGCGTTCATTCGTGGTGACCTGGGGCGAAGGCGTGAAGCTTTTCGATGTCCTGACGCTCGATCACTATCGCGAACTCACCGACTATCCGAATGTGATCCGGGGCATACTGAATACGCTTGGCATCGGCTTGATCGGGGGCGCAATCGCGGTGGCCTGCTACACCGCGATCGCGCTCGCCGTGCACCGGTGGAATTCGGGCTGGACCCGTCTTGTCGACTATCTGGTGATGGTGCCGCGCGCGATGCCCGGTCTGGTCGCGGGGCTCGCACTCCTGTGGGTGTTTCTGTTTGTGCCGTTCCTCTCCCCGCTGAAGTCAACGATGGTTTCGATCTGGCTTGCGTACACGATCGTGTGGCTCGCCTACGGCATGCGGCTCGTGTCCGGCACCCTGTTGCAGGTCGGACCGGAGCTCGAAGAGGCTGCGCGTACCGCAGGTGCCAACGATCTTCGCGTCAAACGCGACGTCACGGTGCCGCTGATTAAGTACGGCATGCTGGCGAGCTGGCTCCTGATCTTCCTAATCTTTGTGCGCGAATACTCGACCGGCATTTATCTGCTGGGTCCGGGCACGGAAGTGATCGGCTCTCTTCTGGTTTCATTGTGGGGTACCGGCGCCGTCGATCTCGTGTCGGCGCTGTCTGTCGTCAACGTGGTCATGATCGGCGTCGGCCTTGCCGTCGCGGTCCGGCTTGGAGTGCGCCTGCATGGCTGAACTCATCGTCAAGGATGTCGCCCTCCGTCTTGGCGACAATGAAATTCTCAAAGGTGTCTCGCTTGCGGTTCCGGCCGGCGAAGTGGTTGCACTGCTGGGTCCGTCGGGCAGCGGCAAAACCACGCTGTTGCGCGCCGTTGCGGGCCTTGAGACACCGCACCGCGGCTCGATTGCCATCGGCGATCGCGTCTTCTTCGACGCGGCGCGCGGCATCGACCTGCCGGCAGAAGAGCGCGGACTCGGGCTGGTGTTTCAGTCCTACGCGCTTTGGCCACATCGCACGGTTTTCGACAACGTCGCCTACGGACTGAAGTTGCGCGGCGTATCGACCGAAGAAATCAAGACGCGTGTCGAGAAGACGCTGTCGCAAATCGGGCTTGGACATCTCGCGGCGCGCTATCCGCATCAACTCTCCGGCGGACAGCAGCAGCGGGTCGCCATAGCCCGCGCGCTTGTCTACGAGCCGCCGGTGATCCTGCTCGACGAGCCACTGTCAAATCTCGATGCGAAGCTGCGCGAGGAAGCGCGCGCCTGGCTTCGGACCTTGATCGTCACACTGGGACTCTCCGCAATCCACGTGACCCACGATCAGGTTGAGGCCATGGCAATCGCTGACAGGATCGTGTTGCTCGATGCCGGTCTCATCGCTCAGGAAGGTCCGCCCACTGCCCTTTACAACGAGCCGTCCAAACTATTCTCGGCGGAGTTCATGGGCAGCAACAATCGCCTGGAAGGAAAGCTGGTCGAGAATTCAGGTGGCCGTGCGACAATCGAGGTGATGGGCGAACGGCTGACCGGCCATTCGCGTAGCAAAGCGGCTGCAGGAGAAAAGGCAATCGGCGTCATTCGCATCGAGCGCGTGCACTGCGCCTCAAGTGCCGGACCCAACCGGGTGAAGATGCAACTCAAGGCGCCGATGTATCTCGGCGAGCGATGGGAACTGGTGTTTGCGCGTGACAACGTTACAGTGCGTGCATACGCGACGGCGCCACTTGAGCCTGGCGATCACTATGTCGAATTTCCGTCCGAAGCGCTCTGGGTGTTCTAGGCTGCGCACATGGGCGATTTCCACGGCGTGTTTCCATATCTCGTCTCGCCGATCGATGCGGAGGGACGGATCAAGACGGACGTGTTGGGCAGACTTGCGTCGGACCTGATCAAGGCAGGTGTGCATGGTCTGACGCCACTCGGGTCGACCGGCGAATTCGCCTATCTCGACCGCGCGCAGCGCGAGGCCGTCGTTCGCGCAACAATCGAAGCTGCAGACAAACGCGTGCCTGTCGTCGCCGGCGTTGCATCAACTGCCACTGCGGATGCAGTTGCGCAGGCGAAGGCGTTTCAAAAGCTCGGCGCCGACGGCATCCTTGCAATTCTCGAGGCCTACTTTCCTCTCAAGGATGCGCAGATCGAATCTTACTTCCGGGCGATCGCCGACGCGGTCGAGATTCCCGTGGTCCTCTACACCAATCCGCAATTTCAGCGCAGCGATCTTTCGCTCGATGTGATCGCACGGCTCTGCGAACATCCGCGCATTCGCTACATCAAAGATGCATCGACGAACACCGGCCGGCTGCTGTCGATCATGAATCGCGCGCCGCGCATGAAAGTCTTTTCAGCTTCGGCGCATATTCCGGCGACCGTGATGCTGATCGGAGGCGTCGGCTGGATGGCGGGGCCGGCCTGCATCGTGGCGCGCCAGAGCGTGCGCCTCTATGACCTGTGCCAGGCGGGGAAATGGCCTGAAGCAATGAAATTGCAGCGCGATCTCTGGCGCATCAATGAGGCCTTCGCACGATTCAATCTCGCGGCGTGCATCAAGGCTGGCCTGCAGATCCAGGGATACGCGGTCGGTGACCCTGTGCCGCCACAGGCCGCGTTGGCGCCGGCGGAACGAGATGCCGTCGAGCATATCCTTGCCGACGTCGCGAAGCTGGAAATGGCCTAATTACGCGCGTTCCCGCAATAGCCGCCTGATGACTTTGCCCGTCGTGGTCATCGGCATGTCGTCGATAAAGGCGACCTCACGCGGATACTCATGTGCCGACAGGCGCGTTTTCACAAACCTCTGTATGTCCGACGCCAATGCGTCCGATGCGGCAAAGCCTTTCTTGAGAACAATGAAGGCTTTGACGATTTCAGTGCGCAACGCGTCCGGTTTGCCGACCGCGGCCGCCAGTGCGACGGCCGGATGACGGATCAGGCAGTCCTCGATCTCGCCGGGCCCGATGCGAAAACCGGCCGACGTAATGACGTCGTCATCGCGACCGACGAAACTGACATAGCCCTCGTCATCCATGACACCCTGGTCGCCAGTCGTCAGCCAATCGCCGATGAACTTGTCGCGCGTTGCTTCCGGCTTGCCCCAGTATTCCAGGAACATCACGGGATCGGGCCGCTTCACCGCAATCTGACCGATTTCTCCAGCCTCGAGCTCATTGCCGTTGTTGTCGATGATCCCGACTGTATGTCCAGCGACGGGCCGGCCGATTGCTCCGGCCTTCGAGACGCCAATCGCGTTGCAGGCAGCGAGAACGATATTGCATTCGGTCTGTCCGTAGAATTCGTTGACGACCAGGCCAAAAGCCGATTTGCCCCATTCATATGTTTCCGCGCCAAGCGACTCGCCGCCTGATCCGATTGACCGCATGTTGATTGCGTAGCGGCCCTTCGGGTTCGGCGCCGCGCGCAACATTCGCAGCGCGGTCGGCGGAATGAATGCATTGCGAATCTGGGCGCGTGCCATCAAGGCGAAGGCTTCTTCCGGATCGAATTTCTCGAAGCGCCGCGCCACCACGGGCACACCATAGTGCAGACCTGGCAGCAGCACGTTGAGCAAGCCGCCCGCCCAGGCCCAGTCGGCCGGAGTCCAGATGCGGTCGCCGGGCTGCGGCAGAAAATCATGATGCGTCTCGACGCCGGGGAAGTGCCCAATCAGCACTCGGTGCCCGTGCAACGCGCCCTTTGGTTGCCCGGTCGTGCCCGATGTGTAGACCATCATGGCCGGATCATTGGGAGAGGTATCGACCGGCGTAAAATCGGATGAGGCGCGAGCGATCTCCTCGGCAAATCCAAGAGCGCCATCGGCGCGACCGTCGAGAGACAGAACGAGTTTCAGTGTCGGCAGATCGTTCCTTATCTCGGCGATGCGCTCGACGCCCCATGCATTGGTAATTAGTGCTTTCGCACCGGAATTCTGCAGCCGATAGGAAAGCGCATCGGCGCCGAACAGAACTGCCAGCGGCAATGCGACGGCACCCAGCTTGTAGACGGCGATGTGGATCGCCGCGACATCAGGCAATTGCGGCAGTAGGATCGACACGCGGTCGCCGCGACCGATTCCATGCGCGCGCAATGCATTGGCAAGCCGATTTGAGGTGTCCCGCAGCCACCCGTACGTGATGGGCACGTCGCGTCCGTCCGGTCGCGCGTGCAGGATCGCCAGGCGATCAGGTTCCTTTTCCGCCCAGCGATCGCAGACATCAACACCGATGTTGTAGCGGCTCGGTACCCGCCACTGAAACTGGCGGCGAAGCGAGTCGTAGTCCTTGACGCGAGGCAGCATCGGCATGGCGCAAACCTAGTCAGCAGGCCGCACGAGGTCTAGCCCGCCCTTTCTGGATTCCGGGTCCGCGCTTTCGCGGCCACGCCACGCCTGCCTCGTCATGCCCGCGCTTGTTCCCGGCATCCAGGTCTTCACGACCTTGAAGCGATAAAGACTTGGATGGCCGGGACAAGCCCGGCCATGACGTGTGCTGGCTGTGGGATGACGTTTCGCACAAACCCTATTTGTCTTCGGGTTCGGCCAGGATCAGCGACCAGTAGACCTTGTATTTCGATGCTGGCGTGTACACCGCGGCGATGCCCATTCGAGTTGCGCCGGCGAGAAGCATGTTCGCGCGATGCGGGTTTGAATCGCGCCAGCCTGAAAATGCTTCTGCGAAGGTGTGATAACCCGCGCTGATGTTCTCCGCAGCTGTCTTGGCGTCGTAACCCGAACCCTTGAGCCTTTGCACGAAAGGCTTGCCCGCGCCGTGGTCAAGCTTGTCCCGTTTGGCCATGACTTCCGCCTGCACCTGTGCCAG
>DASRAF010000124.1:0-2413 GCA_035638295.1 Pseudolabrys sp. | reverse complement strand
CCAAAACCCCAGACATCGGAGGCGAAGTCGGAAGGCCGCTTCGGCAAGCAGGATTTCCGCTACGTGGCTGAGGAGGACATCTACATTTGTCCTACCGGTGAGAAGCTCACCAACCACTTCACGAACGAGGAAAATGGATTGATCCTGAACCACTACTGGACCAACGCGTGCCGCACTTGCGCGCTGAAGGCTCAGTGCACGAAGGGACCGCAACGTCGCATCAAGCGGTGGGAGGACGAGTATGTTGTCGATGCTGTGCAGGCGCGGCTGGACAAGAATCCGGACGCGATGCGTACTCGTCGCGAGACAGTCGAGCATCCGTTCGGCACGCTGAAGATGCGGATGGGGGCGACGCACTTTTTGATGAAGACGCTGCCCAAAGTGGCGACTGAGATGGCGTTGCACGTGCTCGCCTACAACCTCACCCGCGTGATGAACATCGTCGGTATCAAACCGTTCCTCGCGGCGATTCGGGCTTGAGCAGCGCGTCATGGTGCCCGCCGTGACACCGTTAAGGTCGCTCAGGCACGGCCCGAAGCTGCGCCCGGATTGACTCCGCCGATCGCGTCGAGGTCCATCACGCCTGGTTACTTGCAGCTATTGGGGTACGAAAAACGTTTCCACACGGCCTGGGTCTTGGTCGTGCAAAAACGCGCTGGCGGTAGCATTGACGCCGTCGGCCGTCCTGGGCTGTTCTGCAACAGCCGACGGACGGATGTGGGAGGCAGCTACGCCCTCATCGCCGCTATTAGCGGTTTGGTGCCCATGATGTTCAGGACGCGCGTCATATTATAAGCCAGTACGTGCAACGCCATCTCGGCGGCAACCTGTGGCAGCGTCTTCATCAGGAAGTGGGTTGCACCCATCCGGGCTTTGATCGTGCCGAAGGGATGCTCGACCGTTTCCCGCCGCTGGCGCATCTTCTTCGGATGCTCGTCGAGCCGGCGCTGTACGGCCTCAAGAATATGCTCATGCTCCCAACGAGTGATCCGGCGCTCCTTGCCTGTGGTGCAGCTGTTCTTGATGGGGCAGCTCTGGCAAGCGTTGGTCGAGTAGCGGTACAGGACCAATCCATTTTCCTTGGTTGTGAAGGAGTAGGTGAGCCTTTCACCGGCAGGACATACGTAAACGTCCTCCGCCACGAGGTAGCGGAAGTCTTGCTTGCCGAAGCGTCCTTCCGCCTTTGAGTGCGACGTCATTGGCTTTGGCAGCGTGACCGTAATGCCTGCTTTCTCGCAGGCCAGGATCTGCTCGCTGCTGAAGTAGCCGCGGTCGGCGACTGCATCGAGGTTCTCCACTTCCAGCGTCGCCTTGGCCTGCTTGGCCACGGCCGAGAGCTGCGATCGATCAGTCCCGACGTTTGTCACCTCATGCGTGATAATCAGATGATTTGCGGTGTCGACGGCGACCTGAACGTTGTAGCCGACAACACCGGAGCCGCGCCCGCTCGTCGCCATCGAGCGGGAATCGGGATCCGTCAGCGATATCTGCTGATCCGGACTGGCGAGCATTTCCACCCTGAGAACCTCGAGACGCTGCATCTGCTCCTTCAGCTTCGCGATCTTCTCTTTCAGGTGGCTCGTCTTGGTTTTAAGTGCCTCGGACGGCTCCTGCCGGTCGGCGGTGTCGAGCTGCTGCAAATAGCGTCCGACACTCTCCTCAATCTGCGCCATGCGCCGCTCCATCTTCGCCCGGGTAAAGTTCTTGTCCCGGTTGTTCACCGCCTTGAACTTGCTGCCATCAATCGCGACGCTGACATCCGCAAATAAATCCAGAGCCCGGCAAAGCATGATGAACTGGGCGCACACCTTCCGAATGGCTTCGCCATTGTCCTTGCGGAAGTCAGCAATCGTCTTGTGGTCAGGAACAAGCCGGCCCGTCAGCCACATCACCTCAACGTTGCGCCCGGCCTCGCGCTCAAGCCGGCGGCTCGACTGAACCCGATTGAGATAGCCGTAGATGTAGAGCTTCAGCAGGACAGATGGATGATACGAGGGCCGGCCAGTTGCCTCGGGAGTGATCCCGTCAAATCCCAGTTCCGCCAGATCGAGTTCATCAACAAAGACGTCGATCATCTGAACGGGATTGTTCTCGTCGATCCAGTCTTCCAGGCATTCAGGAAACAGCGTGCTCTGCCCACGATCCCTGCCCTCAACGAAGCGCCTCATCCGATCCTCCTGCGAATCATATCGCGAGAATCTCACAAACGAGGTGTTTTCACACAGCCAGGGTCATCGACGACCGATGCGGTCAAAGCCGCCGACTTCTGGCCGTCTAAAGACGAGGACCCGCTTGGGATTTCCTGGCGGGCCGGTTTATGAGGAAGTTGGGCAGCCGATGGTCGGCGGCACGGTCGGAGAGATCGTCAAGTCGCGCAATCCGAAATACTCGGTTGGCGACATCGTCCTCGGCT
>DASRAF010000123.1:0-4999 GCA_035638295.1 Pseudolabrys sp. | reverse complement strand
CGGGCGGCTACGCAATTCGGCCCGCTCAGCTTCTCGAAATGAACCTCATGCGCATAGGCTTAAGCACGGCCAAAGCCATAACCGCAGCGATAAGATTGAGAATAGCCGCGACATAGAACACTGCGTGCCAGCTGCCGGTGGCTGACGTGAGCACGTTAGCCAAGGGCACCAGGAGAGCGGCCGTGCCTTTCGCCGTGTACAGCATCCCGTAGTTCGTGGTCGCATACTTCTTCCCGTAAAGGTCGGTGCAAGTCGCCGGGAATAGCGAGTAGATCTCGCCCCAGGCGAAGAACACCAGGCCAGACAGGATCACGAACAGAACCGGATTGGTGCCGAAATACAGCAGCGCGAAGATCCCAAGGCCTTCGAGGAAGAAGGCGATGAACATCGTGTTCTCGCGGCCGATCTGGTCGGATACCCAGCCGAAGAACGGCCGGCAGATGCCGTTGAGCACTCGGTCAATTGTCAACGCGAAGGTCAGCGCAGGAAGCGTCAGGCCAATCAGTGAAACCGGAACGCTGGCAATTTTGAAGTCGTTGGCGATGGGCGCCAGTTGCGCGATCGCCATCAGGCCGCCCGCACCAACCATCACGAACATCGCGTACATGACGTAAAATGGCGGAGTCTTGAGCACTTCCGTCCATTCATAGTCGCGGCGCGATTGCTGCACAGCCTGGCTCGCCGGCACTTCGCCAGCCTCGGGGGCTCGCAAAAGCAAGCCCACAAGAACCACCACAATACCTTGTCCGAGACCGAACCAGAGGAAAGCAGCCTGGTAGCCGCTTGATGCGATCATGTTGGCGATTGGAATGACGGTGAGTGCCGAGCCTGCGCCGAAGCCCGCTGCAGTCAGGCCGGCCGCAAGGCCGCGCCGGTCGGGGAACCACTTGAGAGCATTGCCCACGGCACCGCCATAGACCACGCCGGCGCCAATACCGCCGATTGCCGCGCCGAGGTAAAGCAAAGGAAGGGAGTCTGCGACCGAATTGATGACCCAGGCGATTGCAACCAGCACGCCGGAGCCGCTGATCATCACGCGCGGACCGAACTTGTCGATCAGGTATCCTTCAATCGGCACCAGCCAGGTTTCTGTCAGCACAAAGATTGTGAAGGCGACCTGAATTGCCGCGCGTCCCCAGTGGTATTTCTGATCGATCGGCCCCACAAACAGCGTCCAGCCGTATTGCAGGTTGGCGATCATCACCATGCAAATGATACCGAAGACGAGCTGACCCCAGCGGGTCCCCTCGGATGCACGGACTTTTTCTGCAGAACTTGCTGCGACTGCCATTACTTCCTCCCCTATTCCTACGTCATGTTTGTTGTTGTGCTCTTTTAGAGTGAAAGTAGGCCGCATTTGCATAAATTTGGCATAAACAAAATCAGCAAGAACTCATCGAAACCTGCACACGGCCAACGCTGCGCTCGAAAAGTTCACGACATGCGGGAACAACGCGCGGAACCACATGCGGGTCCCACCGCCCTCAGCGCCGTCTGATTTTGTGGACTATTCGGCTGCCCGCAGACCGGCGGGCCGGCCTCGCATGCGTTCCCAGCCGGCCTGAATGATGGGCCAGAACAGTGCGATCAGGCCGAGTGCCATGATCGTGCTGACCAGGCCGTTCGACCAAAACACGCCGAGACGGCCCTGCGAGGCAAGCAGCGACTGGCGAAAGGCCTCCTCCGCTTTGTCACCGAGAACGATCGCCAGCACCATCGGCGCAAGCGGGTAGTTGCATTTCTTCATGAAATATCCGGCGATGCCGAACACCAGCATCATCACCACGTCAAACGTGTTGTTGTGTACGGTGTATGCACCGATCGCGCAGAACACCAAAATGACCGGCGCGATGACGCTGAACGGAATGCGCAGGATGGCGGCGAACAACGGCACGCACGTCAAGACGATCAGCAGGCCGACGATGTTGCCCATATACATGCTTGCGATCAGACCCCAGACGAAATCCTTCTGCTCGGTGAAGAGCAGCGGCCCTGGCTGCAATCCCCAAATCAGCAATCCGCCGAGCAGCACGGCGGCGGTCGGGGAACCCGGAACGCCAAGCGAAATCATCGGCAGCAAAGCCGACGTGCCTGCAGCATGCGCAGCAGTTTCCGGCGCCACGACGCCTTCGATCTGCCCCGTCCCGAACTTGTGCCCGTTCTTCGAAATGCGCTTGGCAATGCCGTAGCTCATGAAGGAGGCTGGAGTTGCGCCGGCTGGGCTGATGCCCATCCAGCAGCCGATCAGGCATGACCGCAGCGACAGAAGCCAGTAACGCGGCAGTTCTTTCCAGGTCTGGAATACGACCTTGAGATTCAGTTTGGCCGGGCTTCCACGGAAGCTCAGACCTTCTTCCATGGTGAGCAGAATCTCGCCAATCCCGAACAGTCCGATGACCGCGATCAGGAAGTCGAAGCCGTTGAGCATCTGTTCGACGCCAAACGTGAGGCGCAGCTGTCCGGTAACCTGATCAAGGCCGACGGCGCCAAGGCCGAAGCCGAGCATCATCGATGCCACCGTCTTGAATGGCGGCTCCTTGCTCAATCCCACGAAGCTGCAGAAAGCCAGGAAATAGACCGAGAAAATCTCGGCCGGACCGAAGCGCAATGCAAAGCCCGCCACCAGTGGCGCGACCAGCGTGATCATGACGACCGCGAACAGCGCCCCGACGAAAGATGACGTGAAAGCCGCCGTCAGTGCTTCACCGGCGCGGCCTTGTTGCGCCATCGGGTAACCGTCGAACGTGGTTGCCACCGACCACGGTTCGCCGGGTATGTTGAACAGGATCGAGGTGATCGCTCCGCCGAAAAGCGCGCCCCAGTAGATGCAGGACAGCATGATGATCGCCGAGGTCGGCGACATGCTGAATGTGAGCGGCAGCAGAATGGCCACGCCGTTCGCGCCACCAAGCCCCGGCAGGACGCCGACAATAACGCCGAGCACAATGCCGACGACCATCAGCAGCAGGTTGAACGGCTGCACGACGACGGCGAAGCCATGAATGAGATTGCCTATGTCTTCCAACATTTTTCTTCGTCCTTGAGCCGCGCGTGAATTCCGCGCCGGCGGCCCCCCAGGCTCAATAACCCAAGAATTTCTCGAACGGTCCCTTTGGCAGCGGTACGAGAAACCACAGCTCGAACATCAGGAAAGTCAGGAACGGCACCAGCGCGCCAACGCCAACCGCGTAGATCCAGGGATAACGCCCCAGCCACCTCATGAAGGCGATGATCAGAATTGCGGAGGCAACGTAGATGCCGAGATAGGGAATGGCGGCAACATAGATTGCCGTCGGGATCACCACCGCGAGCACGAGCTTGAGCTGACTCCAGCTTGCGAAGAGTTCGCCGTCCGCGGTTGCGAATATTTTTGCGAGGTTCACCGCGCTTGCGATGATGACGGCCAAACTGACGTAGAACGGAAAGAATCCGGCTTTCGGTCCCTCGGCACCCCAGCCGATGCCGACCTTCAGGCTGCCATAGATTCCGACAAGTGCAAGGAGCGCCATGAACGCGGCCACTCCAATTTCCACACCTTGGTGGGACGGACCCGTCCCACCAAATTCTTTCGTGGTGTCGCTCATCATGACCTCAAGTCGCTGCGTGCGGATGAACCGAAGGCTCAGTTGGTGCTGGCCAGAAAGCCCGCGTCTTTCATCAGGCCCTCATGCAGCTTCTCTGCGCTGGCGACCCACTTGGCGTATTCGTCACCGGTCATGAAAGTCTGATTGAACGCACCATCGCTCATCAGCTTCTTCCACTCAGGGGTCTCACGCACTTTCTTGAAGAGGTCGACATAGTAGGCGAGCGCGTCCTTGCTGACGCCCGGCGGCATGAAGTAGCCGCGCAACATCAGATATTCGACGTCGAGCCCCTGCGACTTGCAGGTCGGGATGCTGTTCCAATCCTGATCGTTGTAGATCTTCTCGTTGTAATCGAGCTTCTTGGAGTCGAACACACAGAGCGGACGAAGCTTGCCCGCGCGCCAGTGCGCGACCGCCTCGATCGGATTGTTGACGGTCGAATCGACATGATCGCCGACCAGCTGCACGGCGACTGCGCCGCCACCTTTGTACGGAATGTAGGTCATCTTCTTGCCGGTCGCCCTCTCGAGCGCGACCGTGATGATCTGGTCTTCCTGCTTGGAGCCGGTGCCGCCCATCTTGAATTGATTGTCGGGCGCTGCCTTGATCGCGGTGACGTAGTCTTTCACCGTCTTGTACGGCTTGTCGGCATTGACCCACAGGATAAACTCGTCGAGCGCCATCATTGCGACCGGAGTCAAATCTTTCCAGCTGAATGGGATGCCGGTCGCGAGCGGTGTGGTGAAAAGATTCGACAGGGTGATGATCAGCTTGTGATCGTCGCCCTTGGAATTCTTGACGTCGAGAAATCCCTCGCCGCCGGCTCCGCCGGATTTGTTGATCACCACAACCGACTGCTTGGACAGGTTGTGTTTGGTGATGATGCCCTGCATCACACGGGCCATCTGGTCCGCGCCACCGCCGGTACCGGCGGGGACGATGATTTCGATGGGCTTGGTGGGCTCCCACGCCTGGGCGGACATGGTCGTGAGCATGCCGCCAAAGCAAATGGCGGCCAGACTTAAGGCCTTCGTGCGCATTTCCTCCTCCTTAGGGTCCTCTGCACGGCCGATCTTTGGTGTCGGCTCGGCTTCCCTTTGTATGCTCTGGTGTTAGATCGTCCTCGTTTTTGGTCGTAGCTACATTAGGCCAAACATAGCCTGAAGAGGTCAAACATAAACAGTTCATATTTGCTATAGGTGGGGCGGGTACGAGGCTATTTGCCGCGCGATAGGCGTAAAAAAACGCCGCCAAGTCTTTGACTGGGCGGCGTGTTTGGTTGCGGGGGTAGGATTTGAACCTACGACCTTCAGGTTATGAGCCTGACGAGCTACCGGGCTGCTCCACCCCGCGTCAAAATGCGAAGCGCGGGAACGACCCGCGCATTTCGAGCCGCTATGTAGCAACGCAGAGTG
>DASRAF010000122.1:0-11703 GCA_035638295.1 Pseudolabrys sp. | reverse complement strand
GCTGCCAAGCAGCACCGTCAGGGCCGACGGTGGAATGAGCATATCGACCGCGCCGATCGCCATGATCGGACCGGTTGCCAGTACCGGGTTGTATCCACGCGATAGCATCACCGGCAGCATCAACGAGCCGAGCATCGCCGTGGTCGCAATCGTTGATCCTGAGATGGCGGAGAAAATCGTTCCCGCGACGACGGCCACCACGGCGAGCCGTCCGGGCACCTGCCGTATCAGACGTTCGACGCCATCAATGACCTTCAGCGCGAGTCCGGTATGAAAAAGGACCTCGCCCATCAGGATGAAAAGCGGGATTGGAGTGAGCGAGAAATTGATTGCCGCCGAGACACTGTTGCGCGCGACCTGATGAAGACCGGCATCACCGCCGAGAAACAGGAAAGCGCCGATCAGGTTGATCGCAATGAATGATATCGCGACCGGCATACCGGCGAACAGAAGGACAGTCGAACCTCCCAGGAGGAGAAGCGAGGCCATCTGCCAAGTCATGATCACGCCACGTCTCCCGTGATGCCAAGCGTTCAGGCTGCTGAAACCGCGTCGTCCCGCAGGCCGATCTCGGCCACGGATAGTCGGTACATGCGAAAAATGAATTCGATCGCAAGAAGAGCAAATCCGACGGGCAGGGGCGCGAGCGTCCACCATTCCGGCGTGATGAGAGTCTTGATGTTGACTGATCCGGCCAGGTAGCTGGCCTTGGTGATGAGGTAGCCGTACCAGACGAAGTAGAGACAGCAGAAGAGCCCGATAATGTCTCCAACCCATTCCAGTAACCACGCGATCCGAACGGGGAGGGCGCGGAGGATAATGTCGACACGAATGTGCTGACCCTGGCGCAGCAGCCAAGGCGCGACCAACAGTGTCATCAGGTAGAGAATGTCCTCGGAGAGCTCATTACTCACCGGGACGCCGCCTCCGCCAATGTTGCGCGATACGACATCGGCGCCGATCATCACGGTCATGAGAAGCAGCAGGAGACACGCCGCGAAAACAAGCGCGTCCAGCAAGCGCCCATACCATTCGGACAGTCGCGCCATGCCGGAAAATCACCTAAGCGGGCAACGATTACTTCTTCGAGAAGAATTCCCTGAGCTTGGGCCCGTGCTCGGGGCTCTGCTTGATTATGCCTTCCCAACCAGCCTGATAAGCTTTCGTACGAAAGGTTTCGGCCGTCGCACCTTCAAACTTGATGGTCTGGATACCGGCCTCAGCCTGTCGTTTTATGTCTTTTGCATTTTCCGCGGTGAACTCGCTCACAGCCTCCGCTTCACCGCGCTCGGCCACGTTGCTCAGCACAGCCCGTTGAGCGCCGGTGAGCTTTTCCCATGTCGTCTTGTTGACGAGAACCGAAACTTCGGCGGTGTAGAACCCCGGATCGACGCGGTATTTTGTCTTCTCATGCCAGCCAAGATCGAAAATCCCTGTGATGGGCCAGCCGTATCCGTCGACCACGCCGCGTTCGAGCGATGTGTAGACTTCGCCCGGCGGGGTTTGCACGACTGTGGCGCCGAGAGCCTGGAAGAAGTCGCGATACACCGGCGTAATACGAATCTTCAAACCCGTCAGATCAGGGCCTGTTATGGGCTTGTTCAGGTAGAGGTGAAACGGATTGTTGTCGACGAGACGCGCAAGGAAAATGGCATTCATTTTCTCCGCGTAGAGCTTGGCCATGTAGTCATAGCCGCCGTTCTTGCGAAGCTCGGACATCGGGAGTTCGGTGAGCTTCCACGCGTCGGATTCGGGCATGACGTTGGTCGTGAAAGCGCCTGTTGTATTGGCCATGTCGACGACGCCAGTCTTGAGTGCGTTGCCGACCTCGAAGGGTGGCATCGCCTTCGGTCCGCCGATGTAGTTGATTTGAATTATGCCCTTGCCATCCGCATTGACGCGCTCAATGAACGTTTCGAATCTGCGAGAGTAAGTTGTTTTTTCAGCAAATGCTGTAACAGCACGAAGAGTAACTTCCTGCGCGTACGTAGACGAACAGACAAGAATTGTCGCGACTAAACCGAGCGCAAATTTTAAGTGCACTGTTTTTCCTCCCCTCGCCGAGTTCGCCGCTCGGTCGTTTGTCATGTATTTCCTATATTGTTATGAGTACGTTAGAGAGTCAAACAAGCCTGCTGGTGTGCTTTGAGTAACGATTCCCCTGTCGCGGAAGTCCTAGCAAAGGATCTTGCAGCGCTCGGCGCGCGCCGCTGCTTCGGATTGCTCGGTACCGCAAATTTCAAGATTTCGCACGGACTCGTTCAAGCCGGCGTCGAACTCATTTCGGCGCGGCATGAAGGGAACGCGGCAAGCATGGGCGACGCCTACGCCAAGGCGACCGGTGAGCTGACGCTTGTGAGCGTGCATTCCGGACCTGGTCTCACCAACGCAATCACCGGAATTGCCGAAGCGGCAAAAAGTCGGACGCCTCTGCTGGTCCTGGCGGGAGATGTGCCGACTGGCAACGTTAAATCGAACTTCTATTTCGATCAGGCCGAGCTCGTAAGATCAGTCGGTGCCGTCTCAGAGCGTACTTACACTCCACAATCCGCTCGAGGCGACCTGCTACGCGCCGTGACGCGGGCCATGCGCGATCGACAAACGGTCGTGCTCAGTCTGCCGCTCGACGTGCAGGATGCACGATTGAATGGCGCGAACGCACCGCTTGAACTTACGCCTTTGCCGGGGCGCGTACAGCCAGACCAGAAGGAGGTGCGTAGGCTCGCGGAGGCCTTATCGCGTGCGAAGCGTCCGCTCATCTTGGCTGGGCGCGGCGCCGTGTTGTCCGACGCCGAGTGCGCTCTGGTCGCGCTTGCGGACCGCCTGGATGCCCTTTTGGCGACTTCGATCTGCGGCCACGGCCTTTTCGCAGAAAGTCCATGGTCGGTTGGTATCAGCGGTGGCTTTTCCTCACCTGTCGCGGACGAACTGATTTCCGAAAGCGATTTTATTCTTGGATTTGGCGTGAGCCTGACCCAGTGGACTACCAAAAAAGGCAAACTGATTGCGCGCGGCGCAACAGTCGCGCAGATCGATATTGAAGCGCCAAAGCTGGGTTACCAGATGCCGGTGCAATTTGCCGTGCTCGGAGACGCAAGAGCCACGGCAGAAGCCTTGCTGGCCGAGCTTGGACAGAAGGGTGCGGCGGGCGCTCAGTCAGGCCGCCGCAACGATCGCACGCGTGAGCGCATCCGGTCGGGCGACAATCATCACAGCCCTCATCCCGATGAGTCGAGCGCGCAGTACATTGATCCTCGGACGCTGAGCAAGGCGCTGGACGATATCCTGCCCAGGGATCGCGTGGTCGCTTCGGACTCCGGGCATTTCTGTGGTTGGGTTCCGCGCTATCTGCGCGTCCCCAATCCAAAAGCGTCGTGCCTCAGTCATTCATTCCAATCGGTGGGACTCGGGCTTGCGTCCGCCATTGGTCTGTCTGTGGCCAATCCCGGCAAGCTCGCGGTACTCGGCGCAGGCGATGGCGGGTTCATGATGTCGATCGCCGATCTTGAAACGGCAATTCGTCTCAGCCTTCGAATGTGCATCCTCATCTACAATGACAGCTCATACGCCGCCGAGGTGCACTTCTTTCGCCGGCAGGGCTATTCGATCGACATCGTTCAATTTCCGGAAACGGATTTCGCGGCGATCGCGCGCGGTTACGGCGCGAGGGCAGCGACGGTGCGGACGCTCGCTGACCTGGATGCGGTACGAGCCTGGGTTGGGGAAGGGGCGCCCGGCGTTTTTCTGATTGATGGCAAGATCAATCCGAGTCTCGAAGCGGATTGGCACGCCGAACATTTTCCCAGTCACGCGGCTCACACCTGAAGATAGCGCTGGCGGATGCTGGGATCGGCGGCAAGCGCTGCTGAGGTACCGGTCCAGACCACGTGGCCTTTTTCGATCACGACATGACGGTCGGCAAAACGCAACAGGGCCTCGAGATGCTTGTCGACAATCAGGATCGACTGGCCCTCCTGTTTAAGTCGCTTGAGGCATTGCCAGATCTCCGTCCGGATTTTCGGAGCGAGACCTTCCGTTGCCTCGTCAAGGATCAGGAGTTTTGGATTGGTCATCAATGCGCGTCCGATCGCCAGCATCTGCTGTTCGCCACCGGACAGTTCGTTGCCCATGTGGTTGCGCCGCTCGGCGAGCGCGGGGAAAAAGCCATAGACCCGGTCCAGGGTCCATTGCTTCGCCCCCGTGCGTGTCGCTCCTGTGGCGACGAGATTTTCCTCGACCGTCAGCGTAGGAAAGATCTGACGGCCTTCTGGCACGAGTCCCAATCCCGCTTGGGCGATACGAAATGGCGGCAGACCGATAAGCGAGAGCCCGTCGAACGTGGCCTTGCCATCTTCGGGGGGCAGTAAGCCCATGAGTGCGAAAATAGTGGTTGTCTTGCCCATGCCATTACGGCCGATCAGCGTCACAACCTCACCTTCGGCAACCGAAAAGCTTATGTCGAACAAGACCTGTGCCGGTCCGTAAGATGCTGCGAGCCTCTCGACCGAGAGCATAGCTACTCCATCTCCTCGCCGAGATAGGCGGAAACCACCTTCGGATCCGCGCGCACAGCGTCAGGCTGGCCGCTCGCCAGGATACGGCCATAGGTCAAGACGGAAATCCGGTCAGCCAGTGCAAATACCGCGGCCATGTCATGCTCGACCAGCAGCATCGAAAAGCGACCCTTCAATCGTTTCAGGACATCGACAAGGCGGGCACTTTCCTCGTGTCCGGTGCCAGCCATTGGCTCATCGAGCAACAGCAGCTTCGGCTGCATGGCGATGGCGATTGCAAGTTCAAGCGCCCGTTTCTCGCCGTGTGAAAGATTAGCTGCGAGTGTCTGTCCGCGGTCGGCCAATCCCATTTCCGCAAGGGCAGCGCTTGCCGTGTCGTTGACCGTTTGTTCGCGATCCGCACGACCAAAGAAACGATAACTCGTTTGCCCGCGCGCCTGCACAGCCAAGGCCACATTCTCCAGTGCGGAAAATCGGGGAAGCACCGAGGTGATCTGAAAAGATCGAGCCAGTCCGAGCTGCGCGCGCTTGTCGACCGGCAGTGCGGTGACGTCGACCCCGTCGAATCTGATGGTCCCAGCCGTCGGTGCGAGCAGGCCGGAAATCTGGTTTATCAGTGTGGTTTTGCCGGCGCCATTCGGTCCGATGACCGCGTGCAGCTCACCTGCGCCGATGTCGAGAGTCACGCCATCAGTCACGACGAGGCCGCCGAAATTTTTGTGCAGGTCGTCAAGTTGAAGCACCGGGTCAGGCACGGCCAAGCCTCCCGCGAATTTTGTCGGCAAGGCCGAGTAGTCCACCGCGCGCAAACAGCACGATGAGGACCAGTAGCGGGCCGAAAATCAGCTTCCACTGCTCGGTGATTCCACCCAATGCCTCCTCGATCAGGAGATAGGCTGCCGCGCCGATGATGGCGCCGTGCAGAGTGCCGAGCCCGCCAAGCAGGATCATGATGATCAGTTCGCCGGAGCGCTGCCACGACATATAAGCCGGGCTTACGAACTCCGTCGCGTTGGCGAGGAAGAATCCGGATAGGCCACCGACGGCTCCTGCGATCACGTATCCGACCCGCTGAAACCGAAAAACGTCGAACCCAAGTGCGGACATTCGTGTTGGATTCTCCCGCGCGCCACGAAACACACGCCCGAACCGCGAATATACTATGGCGCGGAACAGCAAATAGACCGCGAGCAGAGCGAGAAGAACGAAATAGTAGAATGTGCGATCGTTTTGCAGGATCGGGAAACCAAAGAGCGTGCTGCGCAGCCGGATGGTGAGGCCGTCATCGCCGCCGTACGGCGCAAGTGATCCGGCAATAAAATACGCCATCTGCCCGAAGGCCAGCGTGATCATAATGAAATAGACGCTCCTGGTGCGCAGACACACGTTTCCGGTCAGGTAAGCAAAAATTGCGCTCGCCAGAAGCGCTGTTGGAAGAGACACAAGCATGTCCGTAATGCCGTGCGCCCCCAAAATTCCGACGGCGTAGGCTCCACTGCCGACAAAGGCCGCATGTCCGAACGAGACCAGCCCGCCATAGCCACAGATAAAATCGAGCGCGAGTGCGGCGATTGCAAAGACCATCACGCGGGTAAAAAGACCGAGCACGTAGCTTTCCGGACCAAATCCCGCGGCGAACGGAACCAGTGCAAGCAACAGGAAAATGGCTGCAGGCAATCCGCCAACACGATCGCCTTGCGGTGAGGACAAGGTATTGGAAGCGGCAAGCGTCCGGTTCATCCGCGGCCTCGCGCTGGAAACAGGCCGGACGGCCGGAAGTACAGCACCAGCGCCATCAGCACATAAATCAGCATTGATGCGATGGCCGGCCCGACGGTGCGGGCCGGTGAGGGTGGCATCACCAGCCGCAGGATATCGATGGCGAATGAGCGTCCCAACGTGTCGACCAGTCCTATCAGCAGCGCGGCCAGGAAAGCGCCGCGCATGGACCCAATGCCGCCGATTACGATGACGACGAAGGCAAGGATCAGGACGGTATCGCCCATGCCTGGCTCAACTGAAAGGATCGGCGCGATCATTGCGCCCGCGAACGCAGCGAGCATCGTCCCGAAGCCAAATACGATCATGAAAAGCCGGTGAATATCGACACCGAGCGCCGACACCATTCGGGCGTTCGTGGCGCCCGCACGAACCAGCATGCCGACTCGGGTGTGTCCCACCAAAATGTAAAGGAGCAGACCGATAGCCAATCCGGAACCGATAATGACCAGCCGCCAGACGGGGTAGAGCAGGCCTGGCATCAAAACGATCGATCCAGAAAAGAACTCAGGGATTGGCAGCGTCAGCGGTGCGGCCCCCCAAACCGTTTTCACCGCCTGATTGAGAAAAATAATGATGCCAAAAGTTGCGATCACTTGCTCAAGGTGATCGCGGTCATAGAGATGGCGGAAGATCAGGAATTCGAGTAGCAGTCCGAAAACCAGAGCCGCCGCGAGAGCCAGGACCAAGGCAATCAAAAAATTGCCGGTCAGCGCATAGAAGGCGACAGCGAGATACGCGCCCAGCATGTACTGGACACCATGCGCGAGGTTGATGAAGTCCATCACCCCGAACACGAGCGTGAGCCCGGCCGCGATCAGGAAGAGCAGGACGCCGAACTGGAGCCCGTTCAGAATCTGGACGACAACGAGCCCCGTGGACATTGCACTAGTCCAGCCCCCTTCCTTATTTCATCGGACAGTCTTTGGCATATGGATCGGAGTAGCCGGCAAACACCTTTTTATCGATCTGAGTTTCGAACTTACCGTCCCCTCGTTGCGCCACCTTCACCTGATAGAAATCCTGGATCGGGTAGTGATTGGTGTTGAACTTGAAAGGACCACGCAGCGACGTGAAGTTAGCCTTCATCAATGCCGCACGCAGCGCGTCCTTATCCGAGGTATTTCCCTTGGTAAGCTTTAGCGCGCCATCGATGAGCAAAGCCGCATCGTACGCCTGGAATGCATAGGTCGCCGGAACTGCGCTGTACTCCTTCTCGTAGTCCGCAACGAATTTCTTGTTCTGCGGATTATCGAGATTGGGTGCCCAGTTGGCCCCGCCGAAAAATCCGACCGCGGCCTCCTTTTGCGCTGGCAGCGTCGATTCATCGACAGTGAACGCAGAGAGGAACTTGACCTTTTCAGCCAGACCGGCCTGCCGGAATTGCTTTACGAAGTTCACGCCCATGCCACCGGGCAGAAAGACAAAGATCGCGTCAGGAGAAGCCGCGGCTATCTTCGTGAGTTCGGCCGAATAGTCGAGCTGGCCGAGCGGTACATAAACTTCGTCCGCAATGTCACCCTTAAAGTAGCGCTTGAATCCGGCGATGGCGTCCTTGCCCGCCTGATAATTCGGCGCCATCAGGAACACCTTTTTCATTCCGGCGTCCTGCGCGTATTTTCCCATGACCTCGTGGTTCTGGTCGTTCTGATACGAGGTGACAAAGAAATTCGGATTGCATTCCTTGCCGGCGAAATTGGAAGTGCCCGCGTTCGGACTGATCAGAATGACGCCGGCATCGGTCACCGGCTTCATGATAGCGATCAGCATATTGGAGAAGATTGGGCCGACGACGAAGTCCGCTTTGGTCCGGTCGACCAGGGCCTTCGCCTTGTTGACAGCGACATCGGGCTTGAGTTCGTCGTCTTCGACGACAACCTCCACGTCGCGGCCGCCCAGCTTGCCGCCGAGATTTTTCACCGCCAGCTGAAAGCCGTTGCGCAATTGCTGACCGAGCACCGCCGGTGGGCCGGAAAGCGTCGCGATCACGCCGATCTTGAGTTTTTCTTGTGCGCCGGCGGCTGTAGCCGAAAGTCCGATCATGGCGCCGACCAGCGCGAGCTTTTTGTACATGTCCCCCTCCTGCGGGTGATCGTTTAAAGCGTATCGTAAGTCTATTTTCACCTGCCGACCGAGCGGAAGGCAACTGGCGATCTGCACGAAATTGCCGTTCGCTGGCGGCGAGTTCACATCGTTGGAATCCTCGGCTAAGGTCTCGCCGCGTTCTGTCGCGTGGTGCGAAAAGGAGAGTTGCGTGAGCGATCAGGTCAAATTCGTCCTGGACGAAAAGGATATTCCGAAAACCTGGTACAACCTGACGGCCGATCTCCCCAAACCGTTGCCGCCGGTCCTGCACCCGGGAACCAAACAGCCCATCGGCCCGGCCGATCTCGAACCGCTCTTTCCCATGGAGCTTATTCTCCAGGAGGTGACCGGCGAGCGCTATCTCGATATTCCAGAGCCCATTCGTGACGTCTATCGGATGTGGCGGCCCGCGCCGCTGATCCGTGCACGGCGGCTCGAGGAGAGGTTGGGCACTCCGGCCAAGATTTACTTCAAATATGAAGGTGTATCGCCTGCTGGTTCGCACAAGCCGAACACGGCGGTGGCGCAGGCCTGGTACAACAAACAGGCGGGAGTGAAACGCCTGAGCACGGAAACGGGGGCCGGGCAGTGGGGCTCTTCGCTCGCCTTTGCCGGTTCCTTGTTTGGCATCGACGTCACCGTGTTCCAGGTGCGTGTGTCTTACGATCAGAAGCCTTACCGGCGCGCGCTGATGGAAACTTACGGCGCACGCTGCATTGCCTCGCCGTCGAACGAGACAGACTGCGGGCGCGCGCTCCTCAAAAGGTACCCCAACAGTCCAGGCTCGCTCGGCATTGCCATTTCGGAGGCGGTGGAGGTGGCGGCGAAGGATCCGGCGGTGAAATATTCGCTCGGCTCGGTGCTCAACCACGTTTTGCTCCACCAGACCATCGTCGGACAAGAGGCGATCAAGCAGTTCGAGGAGGCGGGCGACGATCCCGATGTCGTCATTGGATGCACCGGTGGTGGCTCGAATTTTGCCGGTCTCGCATTTCCGTTCCTTGGCTTGCAACTGCGCGGAGGACGGAAGCGGCGCGTTATCGCGGTCGAGCCGGCGGCCTGTCCTTCGCTGACGCGCGGCAAATACGCCTATGATTTCGGCGACACGGCGCATCTAACACCGCTGGTCAAAATGCACACACTTGGGTCAACGTTCATCCCGCCCGGTTTTCACGCGGGCGGTCTGCGTTATCACGGCATGTCGCCGCTCGTGTCCCATGTTTACGATCTCGGCCTGATCGAAGCGCGCGCCTATCATCAAGTGGCGTGCTTTGAAGCCGGCGTTGAATTCGCGCGATGTGAAGGCATTGTGCCGGCTCCGGAGGCCACGCACGCGGTACGGTGCGCCATCGACGAGGCGCTGCGCTGCAAGAAAGGAGGCAAGAAAGAGACGATTCTCTTCAATCTCTCGGGGCACGGGCATTTCGACATGCAGGCGTACATCAACTACTTCGAAGGCAAACTGGTCGACCAGGACTACGATGAGAAGGAGCTGGCCATGGCGTTGGCCGGCCTTCCGAGCGTCGCAGCGTGATCCGTTTCTTTAGATTGTTCAGCACGGAAATTTAATTCGAAGAGGAAGGCCATGATCGAGCCATATAACGCCGTCGGCCTCATCCCCAGTTTTTGGGGCATCCGCCGGCGCGAGGAAATCAAACACAACATCGAGCACCTCAAAGGCCTCACCAAGGCGGCGTTCTGGCTTTCCAATCTCGATATTCCGGTGCGTCTGCTCGCCATTCCCGAAGGTGCGTTGATGGGATTCAATGATGAAGTGCTGGACGTGGATCATGCCGACTACGCCCGCACGTGTTGCATTGATGTTCCGGGCCCTGAGACCGACGAAATCGGCAAGCTGGCGCGGCAATGGAACGTCTACATCATGGCGCAGGCCAAGGCGCGCCACAAAGACTGGAAGGATCGTTTCTTCAATATTGGATTCATTGTCGATCCGGACGGCAACATCATCCTGAAGCACTACAAACTGTCCGCGCTGTTGCCGGTCGAGCGTTCGGTGTCACCGCACGACATCTACGACTGGTGGATCAAAAAATATGGGCGCACGCTTGATGCTTTCTGGCCGGTTGCCGATACGAAAATCGGTCGTCTCGGAATCATGATGGCAATGGAAGGCAACTACCCCGAAAACGGTCGCGGCCTGGCGATGAACGGAGCTGAAGTGGTCTACCGCGCATCAATGCCGGCACCTTTCACCGAAAACGACATCTTCGAGATCTCCAATCGCGCACGCGCGTTGGAGAACAACATGTATATCGTGGCACCCAATATCGGCAGTTATCACCTCGATGCCGATCACTCAGTCGGGATCGATGCCGGCGGCGGTCAATCAATGATTGTCGACTACAAGGGGCAGCTGGTCGGCAAGCAACGCGACACCAATGGCTCCACATTCGTTTCCGGCGTGATCAATATCGAGGCGTTACGGCATCACCGCGAGTCCGCACAGGTCACTAACTGGATGAAGGACGTCCGGTCGGAGCTCGCGCAAATCATTTACGAAAAGCCGATTTATCCGAAGAACCGCTATCTCAAGAAGGTTCCGCCAAAACATTCGGACTACAAGCGCGATGTGATCAACAAGCAGGTGGCTTTGATGCAGAAGCGGGGCATCTGGAAGAAGCCATCGCATTGAAATGCCTCACAGCTTCATGGCCGAAGCCTCAAATCCGTAAGCCATTGATATCGTGGGGAAAGCCACGTCCGGCAGTGTCGCAAAAAGCTTTAAATCTAAATATTTTATGTTTGTAATATCTCACGTTCTACGGCATGCTGCGTATGTCACCGCGAAAGGAGCCGACGCATGCGTGCGGCAGTTCTTGGGGGAGGCCCGGGTGGGCTGAATTTCGCGATTTCGCTCAAGCTACGCGACGCCTCGCATGATGTTTTAGTTGTTGAGCGCAACAAGCCGGACGACACCTTCGGCTGGGGCGTAGTTCTGTCAGACGAGACGCTCGGCAATCTTCACACCAACGACCCCGTATCTTCCAAGGCAATTCGCGACTCTTTTGTTTATTGGGATGACATCGCCGTTCACTATCGCGGCGTGGTGATGCGGTCGGGCGGCCATGGCTTCAGCGGTATCGGCCGCAAGCGGCTTCTTAACATTCTGCAGGATCGTGCGCGTTCTCTCGGCGTGAAAATCGAATTCGAGACGGAGGCCGCACCCGTCGACAGCTACAAGGACTTCGACATCGTTGTCGGCGCGGATGGCGTGAATTCACGCGTCCGCGCAGCCTACGCAGACGCATTCAAGCCTGACATCGATGTCCGGGCCTGCAAATACATCTGGCTCGGAACGCATCAG
>DASRAF010000121.1:0-7752 GCA_035638295.1 Pseudolabrys sp. | reverse complement strand
GCCGGACGTGAGTACATTCGTGGACACGGTGACGATTGCAGTGCGTGCGCGCACCTGACCTCTGGCTGTCACGATCTCGACGCCATTGCGATCCCACACAATACGAGTAACGGGGCTCGACAATCGAATTGGGAGGCCTGTCGCGAGTTTCGCGATCAGCGCGCCGTAGCCCTGTCGACAAATGGCGTCGTTGTCACGTTCCGGCACCCGCGCGAGATCTACCGCCGAAACTGACGTGAGGTCTTTGCCGCAGACGAATGGTCCGAGCACGAATTCTATGGTCGACCGCCAGTCACCAAGATCGGTTGGCAGAATGCGTGCCGCCGGACCGTCGGCCCTGCCACGACCTGCGTCGACGATGGCTCGGCGGGCGCGGACCAGGGAGGGAACGAAGGTCTCTAGCTCGGAGTCGCGCGCATTGCGAGGACCGACGCGAACCGTCTGCCCGCGTGGAGCGGGATAGATCTCGAGCGCAGTCGTCTGGACCGAGCCCGTCAGTAGACTGCCGTCTGGCCGATGAATCCAGTGCGCACCGAGATCAAACGGGACGCCAAAGGTCGTCGTATCGGTGACACAACGCCCGCCGATCCGATCGCTCGCCTCAAGCAGGACGAAACGGCGGTTGGCGGCGGCGATCCGCCGCGCCGCCGCAATGCCGGCAGCGCCGGCTCCGATGATTGCCACATCGAGGTCGGCACTGCCCTGCGCGAGCACGACCGACGGCGCCGCGACGGTTGTCGCGGAACCCACGAGGAATGAACGTCGGCTGAGCCCCGACATGGTGTCCAATCTCTTGCTGAGGCGGACAGGATGCCTGAACCCGCCTTCAGCGGCAAATTTTATGGCTAACAATTCGTAAGTTCCGGTGGCGATCATGTCGTGAGGAATCAATGAACCAAATTGCAATGAGTTCTGACCTAAATTTCATCGCGCGGGACAAATGTCGCTGACGGCAAGACTTGCGCGCCAAGAACTGGCGCCGGGGATCGTCATGAGCTGGGTGGTCGATGGGGTCGGACGCGTTCTGGCCCACTATCTGGAAAAGCCCGTACAAGGCTACGAGCCCTTTACGCCGTCTGATCCCGAGGCGCTGCGAGCAACTCTGCGACCGGGCGATGTGCTGCTGGTCGAGGGAAACAATCACATATCGGGCGTCATCAAATATCTCACGCAGTCCACGTGGTCGCACGCCGCACTGTATGTCGGCCCCATCGGCGACCGCGTCACCGCTGACGGCGAGCCGCTCGTGTTGGTGGAGGCCAACATTGGACAGGGCGTCATTGCCGCGCCTCTGTCAAAATATGCACGCTTCCACACCCGCATCTGCCGCCCGACGCAGCTCGATGGCGAGGACTGCGCACGCGTCTGCGCCTATGCGGCCGAGCGAATTGGTTTCGATTACGACCTCAAGAACATCATCGATCTCATGCGCTACCTGTTTCCATTGCCGGTGCCACAACGTTGGCGCCGTCGGATGATGGCACTCGGTTCTGGCCACCCCACGCGCATTATCTGCTCGGCGCTCATCGCGCAAGCCTTCGAAGCCGTGCGCTATCCGATCCTGCCGAAAATCACCCGGCTCGACAGCGAAGCTGCGCGACGGGAAATCCTGGAGATCCGACACTCGTCGCTCTATGCCCCGCGAGATTTCGACATTTCGCCCTATTTCGAGGTGGTGAAGCCGACTATTGCGCGAGGCTTCGACTACAAGAGGATCGCTTGGGCCGACGTGCCGATCCTCGATCCTGATCAGATCGTCGGGCTTGTGCCAGCGGACGAAGACAGACTCTCGCCGGTCGCGTAGACGCGGCCCTTGCCTGCAGCGACGACCGGCATTACGTCTGCCGGCATGATCGACGCCGCCATCAAAGCCCTTTCGCAGATGTTTGCGCCAGCCTTGCGCCGCGTGCTGCTCAAAGCTGTCGGACTTGCCCTCGTCCTGATTGTCACTATTGGCGTTGTCTTGCAACGCTTTTTGGCCGGCTGGGCGGACGTCGGCGCCAATTGGGCTGAACACACCACGGGTGTGGCTCCTCACGTGGTCTGGAGCGCACTCGCCTGGATTCTGTCGATTCTTGCCAGCCTCGGCATCATTACCGGTGCGCTGTTCCTAATGCCTGCTGTGACTGCATTTGTCGGCAGCTTCTTTGTCGATGAAGTGGGCGAAGCTGTCGAACGGGAGCACTACCAGCACGACCCGATCGGCCACGCCTTGCCATTTCTGCTGGCACTGGTCGAAGGCATAAAGGTCGCCGCGCTGGCGCTCCTGGTCTATTTGTGCGCCCTGCCGTTCGTCCTCTTTGCGGGTCTCGGCTTCATCATTCTGTTTCTGGCGAACGCCTATCTGCTTGGTCGTGAATATTTCGAACTGGCCGCGATGCGCTTTCGTTCCCCATATGAAGCCAAGGCATTGCGGAAGGCCAACTCGGCCTACCTTTTCACAGCGGGCATGTTTATCGCGGCGTTCGTATCCATTCCCATCCTGAACCTTGCGACGCCGGTTTTTGCGATGGCCTTCATGGTCCACGTCCACAAGAAGCTGTCCGGCGCGCAAACGGAACTCGTTCAAGCGCGCCGTTGATTTCAGCCCTTTGTTCGCAGATCGATGACCCGCTTGGCCTTGCCGACGGAGCGCTCGATGGTGCCCGGCTTGACCGTACGCACAGCCGCGGTCACGCCGATCAAAGCTTTGATGTGATGCGCGAGATCGCGGTCGCATGCGGCTAAGCTGCCGTACTCCGCGTCCGGTCGTGCCTCCACGACGACTGTAATTTCATCGAGGCGTTCGACGCGCCGCAACTCGATTACAAAATGCGGCGCCAACCGCGCGTCCTTGAGGATGATTTCCTCGATCTGGCTGGGGAACACATTCACGCCGCGAACGATCATCATGTCGTCTGAACGCCCCGTGACTTTTTCCATTCGACGCATTGAGCGTGCGGTGCCGGGCAAAAGACGTGAGAGATCGCGTGTACGATAACGCACGATCGGCATTGCTTCCTTGGTCAGCGTGGTAAAGACCAGTTCGCCGACCTCGCCATCCGGCAAGACGTTGCCAGTCGCCGGATCGATGACCTCGGGGTAGAAGTGATCCTCCCAGATGTGCGGGCCGTCCTTGCTTTCGATGCACTCACAAGAGACGCCAGGCCCGATGATCTCAGACAAGCCGTAATTATCGATGGCGTGCAGATCGAATGCGTCCTCGATTTCGGCCCGCATGGCATTGGTCCACGGCTCGGCACCACACATCGCGATCTTGAGTGAACTTTGTCGGGGGTCGACACCCTGGGCGTGGAATTCGTCGAGAACCGCGAGCATGTAGCTCGGCGTAACGAAGATCACGTCCGGCCGGAAATCGGCGATCAGACGCACCTGCCGCTCGGTCATGCCGCCCGACACCGGCACGACCGTCATGCCCAGACGTTCAGCGCCATAGTGAAAGCCGATACCGCCGGTGAACAAGCCGTAGCCGTAGGAATTCTGCACCAGCATCCCAGGCTGACATCCGGCCGCACGCATGCTGCGGGCCATCAGGTTGGCCCAGGTGTCCAGGTCCCGACGGCTGTAGCCAACAACCGTCGGCTTGCCCGTGGTGCCTGACGACGCGTGCACGCGAAGCACCTGCTCGCGCGGGATGGCGAACATGCCGAACGGGTAGCGCGCGCGCAGGTCGTCTTTGCCGGTGAAGGGAAACGTTCTCAAGTCGTCCAGCGATTTGAGATCGTCGGGATGAACACCTGCCTTATCGAAGGTCTTCTTGTAGTGCGCGACAGTATTGTAGGCATGATTCAACGTCGTTTTCAGCCGCTTAAGCTGAACCGCTCCGATTTCATCGCGGGACGCAATTTCGATCGGTTCGAACGTTTCCCGACGCGGCGCAAGATTGACGCCTTTGAGCTGCAGACGCGGCATACGCCCTCCCCCGACATGCCTGTATCAGATTTTCCGCTGCGCGGCGTTCCAATGCTTTTCAAGATTTGCAATGAGCGCCGGACTGAAATGGCAATAAGCCTGTTCGCGACAATAGACGGCCATGTAGCGGCGGAACGTATCCAGCGGTTCTTCTCCGACACGAAACGCGCGACGGTTGCCCGCAGCGCTAACTACGCCCGAGCCGGTGAAATCTTCAACCACGCGCGTGATTGCAGCATCCATTTCCTCTGGTGGCACGATGAGATCGCAGATCATCCGTCCTTCTGGACTATCGCACTCGAAACGTCGGCCCATCAGGATCGCCTGCCGTGCGGCGCGGGCACCGACAAAGCGCGTCAGACGGAGATTCGCCGCCCCCGGAATGATGCCCTCCTTGCGCGCCGGCAACGTCAGATAGGCATCGTCACCGGCTACGACGTAATCCATCGCCAGCAGGTACTGGCAGCCGCCACCAATCGCGAACAGGTCGACGCCCGCGATCCAGGGCTTCTCCTGCGTTCCACCGTATATTTCATCCGGATTTGCTTCACGGATCGCGACGCCGCGCAGCATTTTGTTCACGATGCCCATGTCGCGGCGGATGTACCAGAGATACGGAATCTTGCCGCGATAGAGATGCGTAAGATTGATGCCCGCTGAAAAGACCTTGCGGCCGCGGTACTTAGGGTGATCGACAACGTCGCCGCGCAAAACACAAATTTCGCTGGCCGGATCGAGCATGGCGATGTCGGCGGCTGTTTCCGTGTCGTCGAGCGTGTCGTCGTCCTCAGCGTTCAGAAATCGCGGATTGCAGACCGTTACAACCGAAGCCTTGCCCTGACGCTCGACTTTGGCCGGACCAAGATTGATGGCTCCTCGCTTGGCAAATTCATCGCAGCGCTGGATCGCTTCCGGCTTCGGAAGCAGCATCGACTTGCACAGGTGCATTCCGGTAGACGGAACGGCAAGCACCTGAGCGAGAAAAATGCCCTGGTCGACTTCCACGCCATCTTTCTCGGACTGCATCAGTGTGCTCTCGGCATCGACCTGCTTGCGCGTGGGCGTGAGGCCGGGAACAAGTTTGCCTGCGTCATATGCCAGATCATCAACGCGAACGAAATCAGCGAGATTTTTCGTGAGTTTGCAATAGACGGCTTCGGCATACCGCTGAAGAAAGTCCTCCCGTGCTTGCCGGCAGCACGAAATAATGATGTTCGCCACGAGCTTCTGTTCGACACTGCGCTTGGGCTTGCTGGGAAGTTTCAGGATCAGATCAGCGCCGACACGCCAGTATTTGCTGCCCGCGGCAATATCTCGCTTGAAATTTCCGGTAACGCGGAAGCCGGACTTGTGCCACGCGATGGCTGATTTCACTGGAAGGCCGGCGCGTTCAAAGCAGGTTTTGGGATCGGCGGGCGTAACCGGCTTCGTCTTGCCGCTGCTGCTGCCTTCCATACGCATCTCCCACGACGATTTTACGTAACCGTTTTTCCGGGCCATCGGCACAGGTCGCTGATAATGCATTTTTCACACAGCGGCTTACGCGCCACGCAAGTGTAGCGCCCGTGCAAAATAAGCCAATGGTGCGCATGGCGCTTGTAGGCCGCCGGGACAACCTCATCCAACTTTGTTTCGACCTCAAAGGGCGTCTTGCCGGTGGCCATCCCGGTACGGTTACCGACCCGAAAGATGTGCGTATCGACAGCGATGGTCGCCTCGCCAAAGGCAATGTTAAGCACGACGTTTGCGGTCTTGCGACCGACACCCGGCAATTCTTCAAGCGCTTCGCGCGAACGTGGCACCTGTCCGCCATGTTCGGCGATGAGCTTTTGCGACAGCCCAATCACGTTTTTCGCCTTCGTGCGAAACAGGCCAATGGTCTTTATCAGTTCACGCACGCGCCCTTCGCCGAGGGCCACCATTTTTTCGGGCGTGTCGGCAAGTGCAAACAGCGCAGGGCTCGCCTTGTTGACACCGGCATCGGTCGCCTGGGCTGAAAGCACAACAGCCACCAAAAGCGTAAATGGATTAACGTGCTGGAGTTCTGCCTTCGGCTCCGGATTGGCTGCCTTGAAGCGACGGAAGGCTTCCTCGATCTGCGTAGGCGTCCATTGCGGAAGCTCGCCTGCGGCAGCCTTTGCATCGGCCGCCGCGCGCCTGGGTGCCGATTTGACCTTCGCGTGTTTGCGTTTCGTGCGTTTCGGCGCCTTGGCCGGAGACCTGCGCGCGGGCGTTTTTGCCATGATTTCGGTATACTCAGGGCAATGGCCACCGACAACGCCGACGATCTCGAACCCACGATCTTTTCCGCGACGCTGACACCGCATCGCTCGCTCGGTCGCGTCGGATTTCTCATTCTGATGCTTCTGTTCGGTGGCATCAGTTTCATTACCGGTATACTGTTTCTTCTGCTCGGGGCCTGGCCCGTCCTCGGCTTCTTCGGTCTGGATGTACTTTTGCTGTATTGGGCGTTCCGTCTTAACTACCGCCACGCCGAGGCATACGAACAGGTGATAGTTACGTCTTCTGAACTCAGAGTCCGCAAGGTCAGTCACCTCGGTCGAGTGCGGGAATGGGTGCTCAATCCCCTCTGGGTCAAGCTCGACAAGGTCGAGATCGAGGACTTCGGAATCGACCGGTTGTTTCTGATCTCGCGCGGCAAAAAGCTCACCATTGCGAGCTTTCTGAGCCCTGACGAAAAGGCGGGATTTGCCAAGGAGCTTCTGAAAGCGCTTAACGAGGCACGTCGCGGACCAACAAAAACAGTGTTCAATTAGCCCAGAAATCGGGTGGTTCGGCGCTGCGGGCTTTCCTAAATAGCAGTTATGGACACGAACCTTGCAAAGTCAGCGTTGACCGAACGCTTCACCGAATTTGCCCCCCTCTCAACCGCGGCGGCTGATTACGATGTCGTGCGCCGCGCAATCGCTCACATTCGAGGTAACTGGCAGGCTCAGCCTGAAATCGACGTGATCGCAAATGCAGCGGGAGTGTCAGCGACCGATCTGCACCACCTGTTCCGCCGCTGGTGCGGGCTGACCCCCAAGGCCTTCCTCCAGGCCTTGACGCTCAATCGCGCCCGCGAACTGTTGCGATCCTCTGCAAGCATTCTCGACACGGCGTATGAAGTCGGATTGTCAGGCCCAGGCAGGTTGCACGATCTGTTTGTCACCCATGAGGCCATGTCGCCAGGCGAGTGGAAGACGGGCGGCGAAGGTCTGACGATCACCTACGGGTTTCACCCTTGCCCGTTCGGGATGGCACTTGTGATGACGACGCCACGCGGCCTCGCGGGCCTTGCGCTCGCCGACGCCGGCAAGGAACGGGTCGCGCTCAGGGATATGCGGGGTCGTTGGCCGAAGGCGCGCTACGTCGAAGATTTTGCGGCGACGGCGGCCACCGCACGGCGCATCTTTGATCCGGCATTGTGGCGCAAGGATCAGCCACTGCGTGTTGTCCTGATCGGCACAGATTTCGAAGTCCGCGTTTGGGAAAAATTGCTCGACATCCCGATGGGCGCAGTCACTACCTACTCGGATCTCGCCGTCAGCGCGGGTTCACCAAAAGCAGCGCGTGCAGTCGGCGCGGCCGTCGGCAAGAATCCGATTTGTTTCGTGATCCCCTGCCACCGGGTCATTGGCAAGAGCGGCGACCTGACCGGTTACCACTGGGGCATAACGCGAAAGCGGGCCATGCTCGGTTGGGAAGCCGGAATGTCGGCGGCCGCGTAGCTAGGCGGCGAGGTCGAGTTTCGATGCTACCGTCGAATCGGCATTGAGCCGATAAATCATCGGTACGCCGGTTTCCAGATTCAATTGGGTGATGCTCTCCGGCGTGTGC
>DASRAF010000120.1:0-3186 GCA_035638295.1 Pseudolabrys sp. | reverse complement strand
GTGGAGCATTTGCGATGTCAAAGAAGAATTGGGACAGAGTGCCAATCGATGCGCAGAGCATCGACGCGCCCCTGTCGCGAGCAGCCGTCTTTCTTGTGGTCACCGTCGCGAGCGAACTGACCGCTCTCACAAAGGTTTGCTTAGCGCTCGATGGGCTTGACGATCTCGTCAAGACTGTTGGGTTCCGCGATCTTTCCGCCCGGCTATCATGCATCGTGGGAATCGGTTGCAGTCTTTGGGATCGTCTTCACTTCGACAAGCAACCGCTGGAACTGCGACCGTTTGCGCCGATTAAGGGAGCGGTCCATGCGGCACCGTCGACACCGGGCGATCTTCTCTTCCATATCCGATCTGAACGCCCCGATTTGTGCTTTGAATTTGAACGCATTCTGCTGGACAGTCTTGGCACTGGCGTGACTGTCGTCGACGAAGTTTCAGGTTTTCGCTATTTCGATGCGCGTGACCTTCTGGGCTTTGTTGACGGCACAGCTAACCCGACTAGCCTCGATTTGCCCGCCTCGGCGCTTGTCGGTGATGAAGATGCTGACTTCGTGGGAGGCAGCTATGTCGTCGTTCAGAAGTATCTACACGATCTCAGCGCGTGGGCGAAGATTCCAACCCCTCTCCAGGAGGAGATCATTGGGCGAACGAAAATAGACAATATTGAAATTGATGACGACGATGCGCCGCGCAAATCGCACAAGTCACTGGCGACCATCGTAGATGCCGGCGGCAATGAATATGATATACTGCGCGACAACATGCCTTTTGGTCGTCCGGGGCAACGGGAGTTCGGCACGTATTTTATCGGCTATTCTCGATATCTTTGGGTGATCGAGAAGATGCTGCAACGAATGTATGTCGGCGACCCGCCTGGCGCTTACGACCGGCTGCTCGATTTCTCGACCCCGCACACCGGCACAACGTTCTTCGCGCCATCTCGCCCGACGCTGCAAAAACTTGCTCAGGCGGCGCAGGCGAAGCTTACCGCTCCTACTCCCTGACGAGATATCCAGCCTCTTTTGAGATTGCGCGTTTCTCAATGTCCGCTAACGCCAGCCGTCCGCAAGCCGCCTAGGTCCGTCCAGCCGCTTCCAGAATCAGATTCGCAATCGTGTCAGGCTGCGATATGAGCGAGACGTGACTCGCCTTGACCTCGATCGTTTTCGCCCCCATGCGCTTTGCCATGAAGCGTTCGAGATCGGGGTTGATGGTCCGATCCTCCGTGGAGACGGCATACCAGCTTGGCTTCGACCGCCATGCCGCGTGTCTGGTTTTGCCGGTGAGCAAGGCCTTATGGAATGGCCACTGGACCGCGCAGAGCACCTTTGCCTTCGCTTCCGGCAAGTCGCCCGCAAAATCACGAAGGAAAGCCTCCTCGCTGAGGCGTCCTTCGTCGCCATCGAATATGATGCCGGCCGACGCGGGCGGTGTGGGATACTTCTTGGCCAAGGCTGTGTAATCTTCGTCAGCATCCGGCGCTCGCGCAGCCACATAGACAATCGCCGAGACGTTCGGATGCACACCGGCGTCTGTAACGATCATCCCGGAAAACGAATGCCCAGCTAGAACCGTCGGCCCGTCCTGCCGCGCGAGCACCCGCACGGCTGAAGCGACCGCTTCTGGTAGCGTCGTCAGGGGATTTTGCACAGACGTCACATTGAGCCCCGCCGCCTGCAATCGCGGAATCACTTCGGACCAGCACGATCCATCGGCAAAAAGACCGTGTACCAGGACGACATTTTTTGCCTTGGGCGCTGGCTGCGCATGAGCAGCGCCCACCAGAAGCGAACTGGCGGCGGCAGCAACCGTTGTGCTTACGAAAGTACGCCGATCCATGGAAATCCTCCTTCTCTATTTGCGAGCGCCTTGGCGTCGAGACTCGGTGGCGAGCTCCGACAAGCCGGTCATGTTACCGCCGGGCCGGGGGAGACTCGCCGCATTAGAGAACACGATGGGAGGCCGAACGTCCTAGCGGTCTTGAGATTAATGATATCGAGCATTTCTGTGCGCTGGTTTTTCCGAGGCGTTGGCGCGTTGGTGGCTCACGGCCGAAGAGCGCAAGACGCAGTAGGGCATCAGGCGTGGCTTCAGAAACCTGATCTTCAGGCTCTGGGCGCGTTAAGTTTGTACCGACTCCATCACGTTGGGAGCCAAAATCGACGCAATGATCTGACTGGTAGTTACGATCGCACTCGCGTAGTTCGGGATATTGATGTCGAGGGCAGCATGCATCATCTCGTCTGAGTAGTCCGCCGTCGCATCCCTAACGACGGTGACCTCATAACCGAGCTCGGCGGCATAGCGCACAGTCGCTTCGATGCAGGTATGCGCGATGAGTCCGATGATGACGAGCTTATGGATGCCGTGCTTCTTGAGCTGCAAGTCCAAGTCGGTGTTGGCGAAGCCACTGGAACACCAGTGTTCCTGTGCGACAATCTCACCTGGCGCCGGCACGAATTCGGCACGGAACTCGCCACCCCATGTGCCGTATTCGAAGCTCTTGTGCTGCCACGTAGCTCGTTGAATCGGCGCAATGTAGGTCCACGTTTCGTAGTCGCCTGCACGATACCTATGATGCATGGCATAGAAGACGCGGAGCTTCACTGCGCGCGCGGCATTCAGGACCTTCAGCATGTTGGAAACGCAGTCGTTTGCTTCAGCGACACCTTTGATGCGGGGCCAGATCTTGCCGCCCTCGGAAATGAAGTCGTTGTAGGGATCGACCACTAAAAGCGCGCTGATGCGCTTGTCATATGTCGGGTTATTCATGGCGGTCACTCCTGCGGTAGTCGGTACGACATTTTTGCCTGGGCGCGGTCGGCGCGAACGCGATACGTGAAGGAAGCGAATGTGCCGTCGTCGCAACCGTCAAATCCACAAAGGTACACCTATCCCTGTCGTTATATCCTTAGTGGTTGTCTGTCGCAGGTTAGTGGACCAACTAGTCCACGACCGCGCACCGCACCCCAAGAAGCTTCACCACCATTCCGGCAGTCTCCTCTTTCCATTGCGCGAGGGACGGACCGTTCAGATGCACCTCGAATGTGGCGGCGTCCCGGTACATTTCGTACACGCGAACTTTCGTATCGTCGTCTTTCGGCAGCAGGACTTCGAATTGCAGGGTGCCCGGTTCATCTTTCAGGCGTGCCTTGTGCGCCAGTAGCAAAGTTACGACCTGATCTC
>DASRAF010000119.1:0-2728 GCA_035638295.1 Pseudolabrys sp. | reverse complement strand
CACGTCGGTTGGAGGACGGTCCTTTGCAAAGTTTCCCGCGCCCCGAGGTATCACCACTCGATGCAGAAACGGATAAAGCGCGACCATCGCGTCCGCGCGCGGATAACCGGCAAGTACAATGCGTTCGTCATCCAGAAGCTGCATGACCGCAGGCGAGTCCGAGGAAGCGAGAATGAAGGCCACATCGATCTCCCCTGCCAAAAGCTTTTCGCCTGCCGCCAGCGGCTCGAGCGGCAGCAGCCCCCCGACTTCGTGCATGATTCCCGCACGCTTGAGCACTTCGAGCGCGATGACCCGTGTGCTGCTGCCCTCAGGCCCAATCGAGATGTTTCGCCCCCGCAGGCTCTCAAACCCGACGCCTTCAACCTCGCGGCGCTGGAACCACCATAACGGCTCGTTGAAGATCGTCCCGAGCGCCGAGAGCTCTGAAACGCTCCCTGCAGGAGCTATGCCGCTTGGGACCATAGCCACGCTGACTCCTGAATCCGGGTTGAGCAACAGGGCAAGATTCTCGACCGACCCCGATGTCGACCGCAGTTCTACTTGCACGCTCTCGCGTACAAGCGCAGCGCGGTAGCGTTGGCCGACTTCGTAGTAGCTTCCGCCTTCCAACCCGGTGGCCATTATGATTCTATGCGGCGGCATACTCCGTAAGATGACGAAGGCGGCACACGCGATCACAACGACCGTCACGATGATCGTGATCGCATTCCACTTGTGCTGCAGGAAATTTTTAGCAGGCATCGACAACAGTTCTCGGCGTCCGACGCTGTACCCTAGGATAGCAGGAGACTTGCTCGCGCGCGCCTCCCCGGCCTAACTCCTGGCGACGAACACTGTCGCATCGGACGCGGCCGAACGAAGCAGCCCATCTGGGGGAGGTGGCGGCACGAAGCGAATTGAATTTGTCGGAAGTTTTACCTGAGCGGCTGCACTTTCTCGGCTTTCCAATCCAAGTCGGAACGCCTGTTCCAGCGCTGCAACGAAACGGTTGTCCATTTCGAGGAGCTGCTCACGGGGCCAGCCGCCCTGCAGCTCGTCGCCCGGTTCGTAGCGGGCGAGTGAAAACCCGTTGAGTCGCATGGGGAGGCAGCGTGGAGAGGTGGGGCCGACAAATCAATCCTTCGCCGCCTTCACCAGCCCATGCCCGCGAGGCACGCGCTTGACACGGGCCAGGGCTCAGAGATGGCGGAGTCGCTGCTTGATGCGCTTGAAGCAAGCCTTCGCATATTCGAGAAGCACCGGATATTTTTGCTCAGTTGCAACGGATCACCCAGCGCGCCGGCCGCCGGGTGACGCCGCGAACGGGCGGAGTCTGTCACGACGCAAGGGGCATGGATGAACCGATCACTCCCGCCAGCTCTTGGCAAAAGGCTGCCATGGCGGCCTCTCGGGTCGCAGCATATCCGTGCGTTTCCGGGGTGCGATCCTTGTGGCGACCGGACGCCTAACTATTGTTCTTGCGTCCGTCCTTGGGTTGGACCTGCTGTTTGCTGTTGCACGGAATGTGACTCGCCACGTGCAGACGAGCTAACAAGCTTATGCTCGAGCCATTCCGTGTGCTCTGCAAGCACCTCCCAACTCCGCGCGATGTCTTCAAGTATCCGCTTAGCGTCGGGGTCGATTGTTTGTGCCGCCTGCTGCCGGGCTTTGATAGCTTCGCGCCGATGGTGGTTGGCGTAATAGGACATTCCCGCCCCCGCTGCTCGGTGATCCTGCTTGATCTTCGCAATCGCTGGCAAGCGGTTGCGTTCGTCTCGCATGACTGGTTATCCGCCGCAACGTCGTGCTCATTTGCTGTCTAAGTAGCCACTTGATCGCCAGCTCATTCGATGAGGGCCAGCGCCCAAGTCACGGCCCCCGGTGCGGCCACCAGTATGATCGTGGCTGTGAGCACCAGACCCAACAGACAGAATAGGAGCACATGCTCGCGCATCTCGGTCCGCTTAGTACAAAAGCAAAAGTTGAGGATGGTAAATCGGTGACGAGCTCAGCGCAGCCAAATTGGGGTCCGCCCACGTCATGACCGCTAGGATGGTCAACGCCATCCCGACGGCAAATACGAACCTAGCTGGTTTGAGTGCCATGTATCCCCTCCTGGCTCCAGTACCCTGGTACCAGTACGGGTCCTAGTACCAGTCTGCTGAACTTTTAGAGAGGCGAATCGGGAGAGATGTGTGAGCTACTTCACACTTAGAATCATCATTATTTTGATGGAAACAATAAATTACCTTTATAAGCGACCACTCCCCCCTCTCCCCACCGACGGGGATGATTGGGGCAAATCTCATTCGCTGCCGCGTGAATGCTTGGGGCCAAAAATAGGCCGCCCAAAGCAAAGGGCGGCCCAAGGCTCGGAAGTGTAGATAAAGATGGTGCTGTCATGAGCGGGACTCAATGACAGCGAATCATTTTGAGCACGAGATTGCGACTTTTCCCGGATCAGCGGACATGGCCAGCCATCGCGTATAGCACGGTAGACACAAGGACCCCTTCGGCAGTGCCGAGCAGTAGCAACTTTCCGGCTTCTCATTTGGATTCGGAGCCCGGTCTGATTGCTCAGTCTTATCGAACATTTTCATCTTCACCACCCGGCCGAGCTACGCCAAAGTAATCAGCAAGCCGCCTCTTGAAATTATTGTTTGTCCAAAATATCGCGGCTCGACGCAACTATGCCGTGTTGGTAAGGGTAATGTGCGCCCCCGGCGGGCGCGTGAACGCCCGCCAG
>DASRAF010000118.1:0-5400 GCA_035638295.1 Pseudolabrys sp. | reverse complement strand
GTTGCCGCTGAAGATCACCTATTAGCGGTCTGAGGCCTGCTTGACAGTCCCTCGCCGACCGCGCAAAGCGACCGGCATGGAAAGCGTCCGTACCCTCGATCACGCAGCGGGAACCGCGCCAAAACCATTACCTCTCACCCTCTCGGCGTTGTTTTCGCACGGCCGCCCGTTGGTCATGGGTGTCCTCAATGTGACCCCGGATTCCTTCTCCGATGGTGGCCGGTTCCTCGACCCAACGGTTGCGATCGCGCACGCGGCCGACATGGCTCGGCGGGGCGCCGACATCCTCGATATCGGAGCGGAGTCCACGCGCCCCTATGGCGACCCAGTCCCGGTATCGGCGGAGGATGAAAAGGCGCGCCTCGCGCCGATCGTGCCCGATGTGGTCAAACTTGGTCTGCCGGTGTCGATCGATACCATCAAGGCTTCGATTGCCGCCTGGGCGCTCGACCAGGGCGCGACGATCGTCAACGACGTCTGGGGCCTGCAAAAGGATCCGGACATGGCACCACTGGTGGCCAAGCGACGGGTTCCGGTGATCGTGATGCACAACCGCGAGACTGCCGATCCCAGCACCGATATCGTTGCCGATGTGATGGCCTTCTTTACCCATTCGCTCGAGATCGCCGCCCGTGCCGGCATTGCACGCGAGAGCATCGTGCTTGATCCCGGCATCGGCTTCGGCAAGACGCCGGAACAGAGCATCATTTGTCTTGCGCGGCTCGCAGAGTTCATGTCGTTCGGCTTGCCGCTGCTCGTGGGCGCCTCGCGCAAGCGTTTCATCAATTCGGTGACGCCCTCGCCGCCGGACGAGCGCATTGGCGGGTCGATTGCCGCACATCTGCTGGCAGTCCAGGCGGGCGCGGCGATCGTGCGCGCCCATGACGTCGCGGAAACAGTCCAGGCGCTGCGCGTGAGCGCCGCAATCCAGGCCGTTCGATGAGCGACCGGATTTTCATAAGAGGGCTGGCCCTGCATGCCTATCACGGCGTGATGCCACACGAGGCCAAGGTGGGGCAAACATTCACGCTCGATCTCGACCTCGAAATCGATCTGACGGCGGCGGTCCGCTCGGACAAGGTGGTCGACACCGTGTCCTACGACAAGGTCGTGGACTGCACGGCCGAAGCGTTTTGCAACGAGCGCTACCGCTTGATCGAAGCGGCGGCCGGCAGCGTCGCCGATGCGGTGCTCGCCACCTTCCTGCGCGTGCGCTCGGTGCGCATCACGATCCACAAGCCGCATGCGCCGATCGCCGCGACGTTCGAGGATGTCGGCGTGACGATCGTGCGAAGTCGCCATGGTTGAAGCGCTGCTCGCACTCGGCGGAAATGTCGGAAACAGCCGGGCCATTCTCGATCGCGCTATCGCGTTGCTCTGCGACGGCAAGGACGTGCGGCTGACCGCGCGCTCGTCCGACTATCGTACCCCGCCGTGGGGCTTCAAGTATCAGCCGTACTTCGTCAACCTGGCCATTGCGGTGGAAACGACGCTCACGCCGCGTGAGCTTCTGGAACGCGCGCAGCAGATCGAACTGAAGCTCGGGCGGGACCGCGCCCACGAAAAGAGAAATGGTCCGCGCACGGCCGATATCGACATCATCGCCTATGACGATGTGACGCTGAACGAACCCAACCTCACGCTGCCGCACCCGCGCCTGTTCGAGCGCGCTTTTGTTCTCATTCCGCTGGCCGAGATCGCGGGTGACCGCGTGATCGCCGGGCGACGTGTCGACGAGGCGGCAAGCGTGGTGGATGGCGGAACAATCCAGCGGCTCCCCTAGAGGCTTGCGCGTTCCGGCTATGCACCTCGCGTCAATGCGATGGCTCCATCGCGCCGACTGTGCCATTTTGCTTGCATGACCGATGAACTTTCCCTCGCCGCCGAATTTCCGCCGGTGACGGAGGCGGAGTGGCGCAAGCTGGTCGAGGCCGCGCTCAAGGGCGCCGATTTTGACAAGCGCCTGGTCAGTCGGACTTATGACAGGTTGCGGATCGAGCTGCTTTATCCGCGCGCGGCGGGCGCAACGCCGATCGCAGGACGAAGGCCCGGGGCCGCCTGGAGCGTGCTGCAGCGGGTCGATCATCCCGATCCGGCGGCGGCCAATGCCCAGGCGCTGCAGGATCTGGAAAACGGCGCGACCGGGCTGACGCTTGTCATGGCCGGGTCCACCAATGCCAATGGCTATGGCCTCGACCCCTCCCACGAAACGCTCGCGCGCGTGCTCGAGGGGGTGAAGCTCGATGCGGGCATCAGGATCGATTTCGATCAGGGGCCGGCGAGCCTCTCTGTGGCGCGGCAATTTGCCGAACTGGTGCGCGCGCAGAACGTGCGGGCCGATGCCGTCGACGTAGCCGCCGGTGTCGACCCGATCGCCGCCTTCGCTCGCTCGGGCCACACCAAATTGTCGTGGACCGAGTTGTCGACTGATTTTGTTGCAGCAGCCCGCGAACTTGGTGAGCGCGGGTTTCGCAGATTTGCAGCCGGCGACGGGCGAACGATTCATAACGCTGGCGGCTCCGAAGCACAGGAGCTGTCTTTCACCATCGCAAGTGCTGTCGAATATCTGCGCGCGTTTGAGAAAGGCGGCGTGTCACCCGATATCTCGCGCGACATGATTTATCTTCGGCTATGCGCCGACGCAGATGAATTTCTAACGATCGCTAAATTTCGCGCTTTACGGAAACTCTGGGCGCGCGTGGAGGAGACTTGCAAGCTCACGCCAAAACCCGCGTACATAGCCGCGGAGACTGCGTGGCGAATGATGACCAAACGCGATCCTTATGTGAACATGTTGCGCACGACAATCGCCATTACTGCAGCCGGACTTGGCGGTGCCGACAGCATTTCAGCACTGCCTCACACTGTGGCCCTCGGGTTGCCGGACGCCTTTGCGCGGCGCGTCGCTCGCAACACGCAACTTATTCTCCTTGAAGAATCGCACCTGGCGAAGGTGACCGATCCCGCCGCAGGATCAGGCGCTATCGAAGACCTTACAAACAAACTATGCACGGCCTCGTGGAACAAGTTTCAGGAAATTGAATCACATGGTGGCGTCTGGACGGCGCTGGAAAAAGGCTTCATCCAATCAAGCGTCGCCACCGTTAGGTCCGAACGGCAGCAGGCAGCTGCCCGACGGAGGGACGCAATCACAGGCACAAGTGATTACCCGAACTTGGGTGAGGACATGGCGGTCACCCTTGATGTCGCGAAGGTCATTCCGAACAAAGAGACCGCGCCGGCTATTACGGTTCAGGCCTTACCTCGTACGCGCCTCGCCGAACCGTTTGAGCGTTTGCGGGATTCTTCGGACCGCATATTGGAGAAGACCGGGGCACGACCGAAAGTCTTCTTGGCCAACCTCGGAAAAGTCTCTGATTTCACTGCGCGCACCACTTACGCCAAAAACTTCTATGAAGCCGGCGGCATAGAGGCGGTGACCAGTGACGGATTCAATCGCCGAACTGACATCATAACCGCGTTCAAGAGGTCCGGCGCTCGGCTCACCTGTTTGTGCTCATCAGACAAGATTTATGCCAACGAAGCAGCGGAAACAGCCAAGGCGCTGACCGATGTGGGTGCCATCGTTCAGCTTGCCGGTCGTCCCGGTGAAAACGAGACCAAATGGCGGCAGGCAGGTATTAAAGCCTTCATTTACGTGGGGTGCGACACGCTTGCGACCTTGCAGGCCGCACATGATATTCTGAACGTCAAATGAGTCAGATACCCAACTTTGCCAAAGTCGACTTTGCTGAATCAACGACGCCAGCCGGCACGGCTACGGCCGCACCCTGGACAACGCCGGAAGGCATCCCTGTCAAGCCAATTTACAGCGAGCACGACTTGGCGGGTCTCGACTTCCTGAACACTTTCCCGGGCAAGCCGCCATTTCTTCGCGGTCCTTACCCCGCAATGTACGCGGCTCAGCCCTGGACGATTCGTCAATATGCCGGCTTTTCAACCGCCGAGGATTCAAACGCCTTCTACCGGCGCAATCTTGCCGCCGGACAGAAAGGCCTCTCGATCGCCTTCGACCTTGCAACCCACCGCGGCTATGACAGCGACCATCCTCGCGTGTCGGGCGATGTGGGAATGGCCGGTGTCGCAATCGACTCGATATACGACATGCGCACATTGTTCTCGGGCATCCCGCTGGACCAGATGAGCGTATCGATGACTATGAACGGCGCGGTGCTGCCGGTTCTGGCGCTCTACATCGTCGCGGCCGAAGAACAAGGTGTGCCACACGAGAAACTCTCGGGCACAATCCAGAACGATATCCTCAAGGAATTTATGGTCCGCAATACCTACATCTATCCGCCAGGTCCCAGCCTGAGGATTATCTCGGATATTTTCGCGTTTACGTCGGCGGATATGCCGAAATTCAATTCTATTTCCGTATCCGGCTATCACATGCAGGAGGCGGGCGCGACGCAAGACCTAGAGCTCGCGTACACCCTGGCCGATGGCGTTGAATACGTCCGTGCCGGACTTAAAGCGGGACTTACAATCGATCAGTTTGCGCCTCGCATATCTTTTTTCTGGGCGATCGGCATGAACTATTTCATGGAGATTGCCAAGCTGCGCGCAGCCCGCATGTTGTGGGCAAAATTAATCAAGGCATTCAATCCTGAAGACTCGCGCTCGTTGTCGCTGCGCACGCACTGTCAGACGTCAGGCTGGTCTCTCGCCGCGCAAGATGTCTTCAACAATGTCGCTCGGACCATGATCGAGGCGATGGCTGCTACACAAGGTCAGACCCAGTCGTTGCATACGAATGCGCTCGACGAAGCTCTTGCCTTGCCGACGGATTTTTCTGCTCGCATCGCGCGCAACACACAAATCGTTTTGCAGCAGGAGGCCGGCGCCACTCGCATCGTCGACGCATGGGGTGGTTCCTACTATTTGGAGCGCCTCACCTACGAGCTCGCACGGAAGGCTTGGGGTCACATCGAAGAAGTCGAAGCCCTGGGTGGGATGGCCAAGGCGATCGAGGCAAGCATTCCCAAGCTACGCATCGAGGAAGCTGCAGCAAAGACGCAAGCCCGTATCGACGCCGGCGCACAGTCAGTCATCGGTGTTAATAAATACGCCCCGACCGACGAGAAACCGATCGAGGTGCTCAAGATAGACAATTCCGCAGTTCGCGCCCATCAAATCGAAAAGCTTCAACGCCTCAAAGCAGAACGCGATCCAACCGTGTTGCAGGAAGCCCTTGACGCGCTTGCACGGGCTGCCGATCGCGGCAATGGCAATCTGCTGGCACTTGCAGTGGATGCTGCGCGGGCGAAGGCGACCGTCGGAGAAATCTCGGCGGCGCTCGAGAAAGTATTCGGCCGCCATCGCGCCGAAATCAAAGCGATTACCGGAGTTTATAAGCGGGAGGTCGGCATGACCGGC
>DASRAF010000117.1:0-21282 GCA_035638295.1 Pseudolabrys sp. | reverse complement strand
TCATTCATTGGCTGATGCCATCGACGGGAAATGCCAGGAAGCAATCCTAAACTGCGCCCTACGGCTTTGGGGAGGTGCGACTCGCTACGTTAGCCCTGCTCACCTTTACCGTGCTTTCGGAATGGCGCTCCCGCGGAGTTAATATCGCTAGGTCCCCAGGCCAAGTTGTTAGCCTCCGAAGCTGGCCAACAGTTTTCGCGGACACTCCGATGTCTGGGTCCACCTCGACTCGCATCTTGTCTGGCAAGCCATGAAGAATGATCTCGAGCGCAGCAATGCTTTTGGCTTTGAATCGCATAAGGCCTCCCTCACTTCCGATTGCCGTGCGAAGAGGGTGACGTGGCGTCGCCCGGCGGTTGTGGCAGCCAGAGCGGCCACGGCAGCGCCAGAGTGCGCGCAGTCTCGAGCCATGGTAGCCAGGCAAGTTGCGCGGCTTGCGCCCAGAAAGCGAGCGGGTTGGCTAGTTCGAGCGCACGGCCGAAGGCCTCAAATGAAGGCGCCGCCCTAAGATTGATCGAAATCTGCTCAGCGTCGCCATCGACCGCGCGCCTATGCATGATCTCGATGTCGAGACCCGGCAGGCGAGCGGTCGCGCGGGTCGTGCCTGTCTGGTTGTCATCTTCTTGACCGTCTGGCCTGGTTCCCTTGAACTCTTGCACCAGCTGACTCCATTCTACTGTTGAGGCAAATCCATCCCGACAACCTCAGCGAATTAGCTAGGTACGCACAGCAATCCTCGTCAAGGCGGGCGTGACGGGCTTTCCGGTGACGATATTTGCCTACCTCTTTGGCAGGTTACCAGGGTGGTTAGGGCTGATTGCGTCGTCATGCCGTGAAGTCCGGCTGGCGTAAGTTTGAACGACCACCATGAACATCGGCGAATTGCACAGAGGGGGTGAATGTAAAGACTTTGCCGGCGCAACAACGCCCGGAATGGGGATGTGACGTGATAACGTCGGGCAGAGCCACAACTTGCTGAGCGACCGGCCGATGTCTGCTTTCGGGGGTAAAGCGGACATGCCGTTTTGCACTGCAAATGTCTGCTTTTTGACCCGAAGCGGACATCGACCATCGGACACCTGAAGGCACATACTTCCCTTTTTAGGTGTCTAGTTTGAATCGGTACGATGCTCTTCCTAAGCCGCGGGGCGTTCCGCGAACTGCCACCGCATACCACCCTCATGCATGTGACATGCCCGGCGCTTGCACCAGTCAAAAGCAGATCGCCACGCTGAGCCGTTGCCTTGGAGACGTCACAACGAGCCGTTACAGCAACTGTCCTAGGCCCAGAGAAAGGACGTGATGTCATGAATACGCAAGAGCTCGCGAAGACTTTCACTGACATGTGCGCGAAGGGCGAGTTCGACGCCGCCGGTAAGAAATTCTGGTCCGATGGCATCGAGAGCCGCGAGCCAATGACCGGCGAAATGGCGGTGCTCAAAGGGCGCAAGGCGGTCGAAGGAAAAGGCGAATGGTGGTATGCGAACCACGAGGTGCACAATGTCAAGGTCGAGGGTCCCTATGTGCACGGCGATCAGTTCGTCGTGCGCTTCAAGATGGACGTCACGCCCAAGGGTAAGAATCGCTTGAGCCTCGATGAAGTCGGTCTCTACACGGTCCAGAACGGCAAGATTGTCGAGGAGCGCTTCTTCATGGGCGGCCCGCAATCCTAACGGATCGAGAGGTCGAGAGTTCGACAAGGTCGACCCCCGCGCCGGCCGACTTGGAGCAATCCTGCTCCCAGTGCTGTTAGTTCAAGTAGGATACTTGCAAGATCCAACGGCCGTCATTTCCGCTTTGGGTCAAAAGCAGACATGTGCACTCGCAAGAGCCCATGTCCGCTTCACCCCCAATAGCAAGGTCGAAGTCAAAACTGCGGAACAACGTTTTGAACACTGCACCAACATCAATGATGTGACCCAACAGTTTGTAGCGGACTATCGGGCTGAGGGAATTCATCTGGATGAAAAGGACATTGAGGATCTTGGTCGGGTCATGAGCGCGTGGTGGGAAGGCTTACATACCGTTTTGGCCTGCGCCAAAGCCAAGCCTGTGCAATCAAGAATGCCCGATCTTGAGCGAGAGCGCCATGAGCGACGAAGGGCTTGGCTTGCCTCAGCGTCCTCTCACCAATGGTAGTGCCAAATCAGTGCCATAATGGTCTCAGTCTCAATCTGTCTCGTTTCGTCTCACCGCGCGCCAAGCAGTGCGACCTCAGCGCCACAGACTGAGGCCCCCAACAGATCAAGCCACTGTAACAGCAGAACCTTTGCGCTAATTCTCCCATTCAATTCCCCATTGGGAAGCGCATGGGAAGCCTGAGTGGCAGATTGCCAGCTTCCCCCCTGCCCCCAAACTCCGGGCGAGCGCACCAGCGGGCTCCGCTGAGTCAGCGCGATGCAAGTCAGGAACCTCAGACTTTTTCAGCACTGGGTCCGGTGCACACGGGGGGAGCCTGAGGGCATAGCCTAATTACATGGTCGAGCCACACTTATGAAAAATTTCTGAGTTACAGAAACAAATTCTGCATCTGCAACAATCTGGGAACTTGCCTGTCAGCGCACCACACAGGATGCGTGCAACACCCACCGAACGCGCCAACGGGTATCATTGAACTGGTCGGTCGATGTGTTTGTTAGGCCTAGCCTGTTTCCGGTTATTCACAGCGTTAATCACAAGTAAAGCCGTGATCTTTTTTTTGCCGCCATGAAAGGACTGATATCGAAGAACGATATGGGTCCAAATGGCTTTAGCAATGACAACGCGCATTATCCTTCTTTCTGCGGTCTCCATCATGGTCGGGGCGTCACTAGCTTATGGCTCACCAGCTTGCATGACGATAAGCGAGGCTCGAGCCAAATTTCCCAAGACGAAGCATCTTTATTGGCACGGCAGCGAACATTGCTGGAATGACAGTGCGGCATACGGTTTTCGCGCACTCGCGGTAGTGCCCCTGGCTTCGCCACGACGCGCATTCGCGGCGGTGCCTCGTGCCTCCACACGACCCACACCCACGTCTTCTCCATCACCGGAAACTTTAGAACCGACATCCATGACAGAAGGGGCAGGACCGCAATGTCGATTCTTGCCCTGTGAGTAACAGGAAGCGGGGCGAAGTTTGCCCACACATTCGGTCAGACATTGACGTTGAGCCCACCGGCTGCGCGGTTCAGACGGGTCATATCCTCTGTCGTGCCCCCAACGTCTTTCGCTTCGTGCCGTTCGTCATGCCGCCTCCGGGCGTTAATTGTCGCGGCCAAAGATAAGGTCTTCGGCGGACGGAGATAAGGCTTGCACTCGACCTCGCGTTGCCGCGCGCCGTCTTCATCATGAAAGGCCCAAGCCGGCGTTGCTGTGCTTGGGAATTTCATTCGCCACTGACCACTGTGCCGAGTAGCCAGGACGCCTGAAATAGCGCCTCATCTTGCCGTGGCGATCTACATATTGGTGAATGTAGTCGAGCCTGATGCGAGTCATTCAGCCCCGTCCCATTCATCGTCATCGTGTCCTACCGCGCTTTATATCTGCCTTACGGAAGGTACTTGGACCGTTAGACATTTGTTCTCTTTGCATCCCTTAGCGGGAGTCTGTTGAAATTGAATCTGGCGCCGGTCGTGGCGAGAAAAAAGCACCGGACCCGGCGCGTTGCCCCTAATCCACAAGCAATTAACCAGAGCAAAAGGGCTGCCACGGTGCCCCCCTCGCAGCCTTTCGCGTTGTCAGGTGGCCATCGTCGGCCATTCCGAACCATTCCCGGCATCTCCACGCGACATGGTCGCGACATCGAGGCTGGGTCAGCCGCTCAACACTGGCCGGTACAGCAAAATCGTAGTTTTTGTGATGCATGACACAGCCGGAGCATCTTGTTGTGATGCACAGCACAGCGGAAGCGGATAATCGAAACTAGTGTGAGGGTAATTCGAGAGCGAAAGCTCTCTTCCGCAAAGCCAGAGGAGACCTCACATGCGCACCCTGTTCGGCATCGGACTCGCGATATTCGCAGCCGCTCTTGTAATCACCACTTGGTCAGTTGAGCCGACCGTTGGGAAAACTCCTACCGTTTCCGTAAACCCACTTGGTCTGATGACCACCACGACCAACCTGCCGCAAGTGCATTACCAAGATTTTAGCACCATCTACTAATAGATCACGGTTACGCAGGGCGACTTGCCCTGGTCGGGTTCTCCTCCCAACGACCAGGGCATCTTTTTTGCCGCGGTAAGGCTAACGCGTAGGGACCAAATCGACGTAACGAACCATGCAGGCGTCATGCATTTGGCCTTGGCGCTTGCAGAAGCGCTCCCATGGAGTTTCCGCACAGGCTGAGCTATGTATTTGTCCAACCATACGCGGAAGGACCCGCCATGGGCCAATATGACCACCTCATTGACTGGTTCAAAAAGCGCCACGACACGCTCATAGACGACTTCGAGCCTCTTCAGGCGGGCTCGAGAAGAGTCATGGAATTTGATGGCTCCGAATGGCGCGACATAACTCCGAACATCATTAAGGACACCAGAAGCAGAATTGAGGAGATGGAATTCCTCGTCAGGATCTACCAGCTCCGCAACGAACATCCGCCCAATCTCGATTCATCTTCCAGCGAGCAAAAGAAAGTTTCGTAATTTTTCAGTTGTCGTTGCATTGCGCGGCTGCCACACTTTTTTTGCGCTGTGACGAAAATCGCAAAAGCGGCGAAAAAGATTCCCCGACATTTGCGTTGAATTTTTTCAATTTAATTCAATGCTGACATTCCAGCCGGGGTCGCCACCTTCAAAAATTTGTCGTTGCAGAGCCATCACTTACATCTCCCCCTCAATTTGCTCCCTTTGCGATCCTTGACTATCCGCAATCGAGCACTTCGATGCTCAGGATAGTCGGGAGATGCCGCGCGATCTCGTGCCAGTTTTCACCCTCGTCGAGACTGGCAAAAACAGAGCCGCTATTGGTCCCAAAGTACAGCCCAACCGGCTCGCGCCCGTCATGCGCCATGGCTTGCCGAAGAACGGTGAAATAGCAGGCCTGCTGAGGCAATCCATCGCGCAGGGCCTGCCAGGTCCTGCCGCCGTCCCTTGAACGCCAGACCGCTGCAGCGGCATCGGGCGGAAAACGGCCTGCCGTGTCACCATTCAAAGGGATAGTAAAGAGGGTTTCAGGATCTCGTGGATGAACGCAAATCGGAAATCCGAAAGTTGACGGAAGACCGCGAGTGATGTCGTCCCAACTCCGCCCGCCATCGGCAGAACGCCAGACCCCATGGTGGTTTTGCTGATAGAGAATGTCAGTGAGGCCCGGTGCCCGCATCATGTTGTGGACGCAATGTCCAATTTCGCCGTCGCGTGGTGCAGCGGGATGGGAGTGTTCTGTGCTGGGCTCCGCATTAGATAGACGATTGCGGCGATCCCAGGTCGCGCCTCCATCCTCGGTCGCAAAGACGCCAGCTGCCGAAATCCCGATCCAGATCTTTTTGGCATTTTCCGGATCAAACAAAATTGTATGCAATACCAATCCGGCGCCGCCAGGATTCCAACTGTCGGAAGAAGGATGGTCTCGCAAACCTCGCACTTCTTCCCAATTCTTGCCGCCATCCCGGCTCGAAAGCAATCTTGCCGGTTTGGTTCCGGCATATAGCGTGCCATGGGCGTAGCAAAGCGACCAGATTTGCGAGAACTGATCTGCAAACGGCAACGGCTCTTTGGTCCAGTTCATCATTGCGGCGAGTTGCGGATCGTTGGCCGCCCAGTCATCGATCTGTCCTTTTGTGAGCCTTGCAACCTCCCAGGTTGCGCCCAGGTCTTCAGAGCGCCACACACCTGCTCCGTGAAATTCGCCACCCCCACCCGCCCACATCAACCGCATAGCAGGATCACCGATGATGTGATTGATGGGCCAGCCATCGCAGAATGGCCCCTTAACTGTCCAGCCATTCCGGCTTCCGCTTGATATCAAGAATGCGCCCTTCGTCGTGCCGACAAGTACCGTGACCCCGTCTTGCTTCATCGCGATAGCTCTCCCGTTGCTGGCGTAAGGGAACGCCCGTTCAAGGGACGTCCTTCCCGGACTGGTCGCCATCAAAACAGGAAATTTGCGACCCGCAAGGGCAAGATGCGAGCTCAAGCGTGATCCTGACTCGACTCTTCGAGCCGAGGTTCCTATTAAACGTCATGCCGTTGCGTGAGCTTACCCGCGCCATCGTGTGCGCTCTGATTCTTGTCGGTTTTTTGCTGTCGCCCGGTTTCGCTCAGGTCGGCGAGCCGACAATAACCATCATGGTGGGCGATAATAAACGTAGCTTCACGCGAGGCGAGCTTTTGATGCGGCCGGACGCCACAATCATCGAAGTGGCGCGTGACGTCACTTATCGCATGCCGGTGTCTTATCGCGCCGTGCGGGTTGCATCTCTGCTCGCCGGGATGACGCTGCCTCCCGACAGCGTGGTGGAGACAATCGCGCTCGATGGCTTCATCGCACAGCTCCCGCCCGACCTCGTGCTCAATACCGATAACAGCAAGGCCGTCGCCTGGCTTGCAATCGAACCTGCGGGCCATCCCTGGCCAACAATTCCAGGAAAGGACACGAGCGCGGGGCCGTTTTACATTGTTTGGACAGGGGCCGAGGTCGGCAGCATTCGAAGCGAGCAATGGCCGTATAATGTTGCAAAGCTGGTGAGTCAACCTTCGCCTGCCTCGCGCTGGCCCGCGCTCGCTGTCAGTTCTGCGCTGCCATCGACAGACCCGGCCCGCGCTGGCGCGGTCCTATTCGTCGTACAGTGCCTCCCCTGTCACAAACTAAATGGTGCCGGTGCTTCGGACGTCGGTCCCGACCTCAACCTGCCGCAAAATCCGACCGAATATCTCACGCCCCAAGGGCTGCATGATGTGATCCGCAACCCCAGAGCCGTGCGCGCATGGCCGGCAATGGCCATGCCACCATTTCCGCAAGACCATCTGAGCGACCGCGAGATCGGCCTTGTCATTGCGCATCTGAAGCACATGGCTCGCAAAAAGCACTGAAGCGGGAAGCCGAAGAAGGTCGGAGAGGCGTGGCGCGACTGGGATTTGTCCGCTTTGATTTCGAAGGCGGCACCTAACCTACTTTTAGAACATCCTGTCCGTGGCTCTTGTGGCGGCGGGCGACTTCGGGTTCTCGACTTTGACCCAGGTCTTCGATGGGTCGGACTTATAAACCGACCCGAGCCGCTTGCTCACAATCCCCTCAAGCCCAAGCTTGCAGGCAGCGGCGAACATTTCTTTTCCGTCGCCATCGGTATGCTGGACGTACCACCACCGTCGAACGTGCTGCTTTGAGCGCGGAAGCATCCTCGTTACAGAACATTAATTTCGACGAAAGGTCGCCGTAACGCTCGGTCGACTACACGCCCCGGCCAAGCTCATGGGCAGGTCAGGAGTAGCCCATGGCGCTAGGCGCGTTGTCGAGGGAGGAGCCAGGCGCGGCTGCTCCGGTCGAGCGGAAAAGCCAAAACAAGGGCGCACCGCTCGGCTCAACTCGTTCGACTTTTACATTCAAATCAGATGCGATGCTCGCTGATCCGATCCGAACACGAGCAAAGTCAAACACCACATGAACCCCGACGAGCCAGGCAAGTCGTTCGGTATTCGGGGTCGCATAACGATTCATAAAGGCCTTGAGCACCTAAACCGCCGAAATAGCGACAATCGAAGCCAAGACTTTCTGTTTGAGCCCTGAGAAATCGATGTGCGTCATCCACACAGGCGCCAATCAGGATGGCCCGATAGGTCGATTCGGGACGCAAAGTTCTCGTAGCCCGAGAACACGACGATCACCACCAGATTGGCGGTGATACGCCGAGAATAATATCGGACTCGCTGGCCCCCAGGCGTGATGCGCAGAAACTTCAGCAAAGCACCAGCAAGCTGATGACCAGCCCGAAGTAGAATGGCGCTAGCTATCGGCTGTTCAATATCGCCGCCTCGATTGCGTGCTCAACACGGTTACGTGGGACGAACTTCGTGGCGGAGGGCTGTTCGTCGTCATGGCGTGGCGATGAAGGACGCGATGGATTCTGCTCAAAAATCATACGGCGCTCAGCGGCGCGATGTCGCAAAATGTTGAACAAGATTTTATTTAGATGACGTCGGGTCTGTGCAAAAATCGGGGCCGCTCTGGTGTCCCCTACCCGAGCGCGGCCCCGATCTCACCGTCCCGTTAATGTCCCCGAGGTCGGGGCCACCATTCCTACGGCGAATTGTGACCTTCAGTGGACGGAATTAAGGACGCAAGACCGGCTGCTCGAATTATTGCGAAATGTGACTTAGTTGCCACATGGCCACAGGAGGTCATTGAGCGACCGTGAGTAAACACATTACCCAACGACCAAACCCGCGCAATGCCTGATTTCGTTGGAAAAACCGTCGTCATTAAAAAAGTACTTTCGTTAAACATTGCGGCTTAAACGGCTCCAACTTCTGATGGGTATTCCATCGCAGCGTCGACAGGGACCCGGTCACATGTCGAAAATCACTGCGTTTCTGAACGACGAGTCTGGAGCCACCGCTATCGAAAACGGCCTGATCGCAGCAACGGTCAACGCGATTGGCACGACCTTGAACGGCAAGTTCGACAGCATCTCGACTCAATTGAAGTAGTTTTTTGACCTCAGACAACTCCGTGAATGGCGCAGGCCGCGCGTGATTGGACAACACACGCGGCCTGCTCTTTTTGAGGTATCCACCAACTGCATTCAGCGTAGGAACCATGATTTTCCGGAGATTTGCCCGCGATTGCAGCGCAATTGTGCCTCTCCTTTGAAATGTTCGAATGTTTGGGACGGTTCCGTCTGTCATCGAACGGGCATATTGTTCGTCTGAGTCGCCAGGGAACCACGGGGATTTCACGATCATGCTGCGACTACGCTTCCTGCTGGTCGGTGCGGCAGCGTTAGCCGTCAGCGGGGCACATCCAGCGCGGGCCGAGCCACGTCCCGCTGAAACCTGCGCCCGCGCGATGTTCCGTGTCGTCGTCGACGTAGGACACACGGAGAAAGCGTTCGGCGCGACAAGCGCACGCGGCCTTATGGAGTTTTCTTACAATCTGAATCTCGCCAAGCGCATCGATCAGGACCTGCTCGCAGCCGGATTTCGGCGCAGCGTGCTGCTGATCAGCGAAGGTCGGTCATACCCAGCATTGGCCGAGCGCATCAAACGCGCCAATGCTTTGCGCGCCGACCTTTTTCTGTCGATCCATCACGACTCCGTACCGGACAAGTTTCTGGAAACCTGGGAGTTCGAAGGTGTGAAGCGCGGCTACAGCGATCGTTTCAGTGGTCATTCCATTTTTATCTCTTACGACAACAGCGATCTCCCGGGCAGTCTGTTGTTTGCCAGAATGCTCGGCCAACAGTTGAAAGATCGCGGACTGCATTACACACCGCACTACACGCAGCGGTTCATGGGCCATCGCCAACGGCTCCTGGTCGATGCACAAGTAGGCGTCTACCGCTATGACCAGTTGCTCGTGCTTCGGGACACCGATATGCCCGCGGTCTTGCTCGAAGCGGGGTCGATCATCAACCGTGACGAAGAGTTGCAGATGGGTTCGGCCGAGCATCAGAAGCTGATCAGCGCCGCCGTGACTGACGCGGTCGCGTCATTCTGCAAGGGGCGTCAGCCGCACACCCCGCCGGCTGTGGCGACCCGCGCCCGAGATGGAACGAAGCAGGCGGCCGGGCCCGCCGCGACGTCGCCAGGCCGGACAGTCAAGCAGCGCTGATCCGTCTTGCACACTTATCGATATTATGGCGCAAATGGTTGGTCGACGTCGTGCAATCCTTGGTTTAGTAGGTCAAGATCATTAAATCCTTTGCGTGGTCCTCACCGCGTGCGGGGATTTGCCTGGCTTTGTGTTCTGTTCGGCGTAGCGACTTGGCTGGATTCAGCCTATTGCGATGGTCGACACGTGCGCGCCACCGTACAGATGTTTACTGAAATGGCGTTGCACATGAAACTGATCGGCTGAAGCAGCAAAGGCCTGCGGCCAAGGCTGGCCTCACGTGTCAGTTTTGCGCTGACGCCGCGCTGTCTCTTTCTGAGACAGTCCCAGCCCGACAATCCCAAAAACGTGATACAGCATCGTCATATTACAATGATACGGTATCGCTTTTCGGGTGGGGATGCCCCACATGGCTCAACCGACCAATCAGCGTTCCGATTTTGGTGCGGGCCAGCTAGTGCTCATCGGTGCTGCAACGATTGTGCTGCTAGTATTTGCCTGGACTTACGTCGGCTAAAACGCGTGGGACGAACATAGTCACAAACACGATGCCCGCTATTAGCGAGCTCATGCGGGTGTTTGTACGCTGCGCGCGGTGGCGACATTGCCCAAACAAAATCGCCAGTAGCTAACCGGCCAATCTCTCCTGGGTTTGGCGATGTCGGATATGCGACGCGCGACTTGGGAAAAGCGTTATCAATACCGGCAGTACAACAAGTATCAGAAACGGCGCGAACGTCATTCCGCTCACCACGACGATGGCCAACGGCTTCTGAACTTGCGAACCGATCCCGCTTGATATCGCAGCCGGCAAGAGCCCTACCCCGGCGATGACGCAGGTCATCAGAACGGGGCGTATCTTGAGCGCGCCTGTTTGGACGATTGCCTGCGTTCGGTCCATCCCGCCACGGATGAGAAGATTGTATTGCGAGAGGACGACAATGCCGTTCATGACGGATATGCCGAAAAGCGCGATGAATCCGATCGCCGCCGATACGCTGAATGGCACACCGGTAATGTAGAGACCAAAAAGGCCACCAATCACCGCCATCGGAATGACGCTCATGGTGAGCAGCGTATCAATCAGCGACCCGAAATTGATCCACAGCAGCAATGCAATGAGTCCGAGCGTTATCGGGACGACTATTCTGAGCCTGCCGATTGCCTCCTGAAGATTGCCGAATTCCCCCACCCATTCCAGATGGGAGCCAGCCGGTAGCACAACTTGCTGAGCAATTTTTTTCTGCGCCTCCGCAATCGCGCTGCCGAGATCTCGATCGCGTACGCTGAATTTGATGGGCAGGTAACGCTGTTGCTGCTCGCGGTAAATGTAGGCCGCACCGGAAACGACTTCCACAGTCGCAACTTCGCTCAATGGAATCTCTACCGGCCCCTTTTCGCCCGAAATCGCAACCGGGATATCCCGAATGGCCTCCGGACTCTGTCTGTAGCGTGGGGCAAGCCTCACGATGATTGGAAAATGCTGGTCGCTGTTGGGCACATAGAGCTCGCCGGCAGAGTCGCCTCCAATGGCACTGCGAACGGTTGAATTGATATCACCGGGCGTAAGTCCGTATCGGCCGGCGCGGGCACGGTCGATATCGATCTGCACAGTGGGTTGGCCGAGCGACGTAAAAACTGCAAGATCGGTGATCCCGCGCACACCTGCCAGCGCGCCTTTGATCTGGTGTGCCGTTTTTGTTAGGGCCTCAAGGTCGTCGCCAAACAGTTTGATCGAATTCTCGCCTTTCACGCCCGAGACGGCCTCCGAGACGTTGTCCTGCAGGTATTGCGAGAAATTGAATTCGACTCCGAGGAATTCGTCCTGGAGCTTGGCTAGCATTTCGTTGGTCAGTTGGTCCTTGCTCATGCCCTCGGGCCAGGCCGACGCCGGTTTCAGGGGCGCGAAAAACTCCGCGTTGAAGAACCCGGTGGCGTCCGTGCCATCGTCCGGACGACCATGCTGCGAGACAACGCTTTCCACTTCAGGGAAATTGCCGATGATTGTGCGCATCTGGTTGACGTAGTTGTTCCCCTCCTCCAGCGAGATGGTCGATGGCAGTGTCGCTCTGATCCAGAGATTGCCCTCCTCAAGCTTCGGCAGAAATTCAAGCCCGAGCAGGCGAGTGATCACTACAGCAACACAGAGCAACAGCGCGGCGCCCGCCAGAACCCAAGTTTTTCTGCGCAACGCAAACAGCAGGACGGGACCATAGAACCTGCTGATCACCTGCATGAGCCGTGTCTCAGCCTCTTCGACGTGCTCCGGCATCAACATCGCGGCCATGGCCGGCGTTATCGTAAAGGTTGCGATCAGGCCTCCGGCGATTGCGTAGGCGTATGTCTTCGCCATCGGCGCGAAAATGTGACCTTCCACACCGCTCAACGTGAATAGCGGAATAAAGCCGGCGATGATGATCGCGGCCGCAAAAAGAATGGGGCGATTAACCTCGATTGCCCCGTGAAACAACGCAAGCAACTTGCCGCGCAGATCACTCCCTTGCGCCTGATAGGCCATCGTTGCCTGGAAGGCGAGTTCGTCCCGCGTCGCGAGCCGCCGAAACATGCTCTCGACCATGATGACTGTCGCATCCACAACCAGACCAAAATCAATGGCCCCCACGGACAACAGGTTCGCGGACTCTCCCCGCAGCACCATAATTCCGATGGCAAAAGACAAGGCAAAAGGCACGGTGGCGCCAACAATGAGGGCGCTGCGGAAGTCACCGAGGAAGGGCCATTGCACGGCGAAGATTAGCGCGATCCCGAGCAGCATATTGTGAAGCACGGTCCGCGTCGTCGTATCGATGAGATCCTTCCGGTCATAGATGCGCTTGATCCTCACGCCCGGAGGAAGCACGCTCGAATTGTTGATGTTTTCGACCTCATGTTCGACGCGCTCGATGGTCGGAGTGCTTTGTTCCCCGCGGCGCATCAAAACGACGCCCTGAACGATATCGTCATCACCATTCATGCCCGCGATGCCAAGCCGCGGTTTCGATCCGACTTTCACGGTGGCGATATCGCTGACCAGAACAGGAAAGCCGCCGTTCTGCGCCAACATCGTGTTCTTGAGGTCGTCCTCGCTGCGAATCAGACCGACCCCGCGCACCACCGCCGACTGCGAACCGATATCGATCGTGTTGCCGCCGACGTTGATATTGCTGCTGCTGAGCGTCTGGATCACCTGGGGCAGAGTGAGCTTGGAGGCAATCAGCTTGTTCAGGTCAATTTCGACCTCATATTGCCGCGTCTTGCCGCCCCAACCGGTGACGTCAATCACGCCCGGTACGGCGCGAAACCGCCGCTGCAGAATCCAATCCTGCAAGGTCTTCAGAGCGGTCACGCTGTAGCCCGGCGGACCGACAAGACGATAGCGGTAGATTTCTCCTATCGGACTGACTGGCGATATTTGCGGCTGCGCGCCGTTCAGCAACGGAGGCAGTTGCGAAAGACGGTTCAGCACCTGCTGGAGCGCCTGCTCGTAGGTGAAGTCGAAACTGAATTGCAGCTTTACATCCGACAGGCCGTAGAGCGAAATCGTCCGGATCGTCCTGAGGTTTGGCAACCCGGCCGTCTGCGTCTCAATCGGGATCGTGATGTAGCGCTCGATTTCTTCCGCAGAAAGACCTGCGCTTTGTGTGATGACGTCCACCATCGGTGGCGTCGGGTCTGGATAGGCCTCGATAGTCAGCCGCAAGAACGCAGATAGACCGCCAATGAGCGTGGCCGTAAAAAGGACGACCATAATGACGCGCTGTTTTAGCGCGAACGCGATGAGACCGTTCATGAAAATGTGGTTCTGGAAATCACTGTTGCGCCGGCTATACCGCCGTTCGCACGCGTCTGCCATCTAAACGGGCGCGTAAAAGCTCATCAATTTCCTAAACGAAACATAAAATCGCCGGTGCGAAACGGCCAATAGAGACGAATCCGAGACGAGCAAGCCCCGCTGTTTGGTTAATGCGGGCCTGGGGGGCAGGAGGCCGCCGCGGGGACGCTCATTTCGACAGGAGCGGAAACTCAAAGAAGTCCCAACAGTTATCTTTCCCATGGGAAACTCTCGCCTTACCCGTGCCCACACGCCCACCCGACACGAACCCCGCTCGTCACCAAATGGCTGCGGCATGTTATCCAACCATTACGTATGGAACTGTAAACTTTGCGATCGTTGATGTTATCGATTCGTCAGATCTGAGGGTCAGGAGGGGCGCACGATGGAGCTCATCATCATCCTTTTGCTGATTGGCGTCATCGGCTGGGTCATATGGCGAGCGCGGGCCAGTTTCCGTGCAGAAAAAATAGCCGCCCTGGACGATGCATGGCGAACGGTGCTGAGCGACCCCAACTATGAACGCAGACGCCAGCAAGAAGAACACAAACTGAACCACGCGCGCAGCCGCAGGTAACGGGATTGCGCACCGGCAGCGGCTAACCGGCCTGAGCGATTCGGCCCGCCGAGGTCAGCGGGCGAAGCAATTCTTCCAGCAGGATACGGAGCTGCGTGGCCGTAAACGGCTTTTGCAGCACCGGCACCTTTTCATGGCGCGGTTCGACCAGATAGTCGTACCCGGTTACGAAAGCGAACGGCACACCCCAGCCGAGTAAATGATCGGCGGTAACGGCGTGGTATTGCCCACCGATATTGATGTCTAAAAGAACGGCATCGTAGTTGCGCTTTCCGAACTCCCTACTCGCCATGGCCATGGTGTGGGCCACACCGGAAACGCGATAACCGATCTCCCGTGTCATTTCCTCGATCATCAGGGCAATGAGCAGTTCATCCTCGATGATCAGTATGCGTGCAGGCTGCTCAATATCGCTGGAAACGCGGCTGACGACACGGCGTCCACTTTGTCCTGGGGTCGAATGTTGATGATGACGCAGCATAGGCTCCACCGCAGCGGATTTATCTGCCTGATGCACGAAAACGCACCAACCGAAGCCAAGTTCCAGCCATAGACGCGTACTTTTTAACATTCGGCGCGGCAGGCCAAGCATGGCGTGCACCCCCGTTCGGTGCGATCCGTCAACTGGCAAGGCCAAATGTGCAGGAGCTAGTTTGCGACTGTGGAGGCTTAACTTTTGCCTTTGCCGTTTCATGCTGCGACTCCCCGAAAGAGCGCTGGGCTTTCCAGCTCGGTGCTCAGCTCGGCGAGCGAAACTCCCAGCGGTACAATTTCGCGCTTCGGTGATATTTCGCTCGCAATTCTGTTGAACCGACGCCGCAAGGCACTTCAATCAAGTTGTTGGCGCACCAGACGGCACCGATCATGGCGGCAATGAAAACCAGGAGCACTGCGTCCATCCACCAGGGGTTGGCGAAAAAGTCCGCCTCATGCCAACAGCTGCTGATCAACGTGGCGCCAATTTGAACGCCGTTGTTGACCATCGCTATGATGATCTGGTGGGTCAAATAGATCGAATATGACAAGGGTCCGACAATTGCGATCGCCGGGGCCTTCAGCAGGCGAGACACGATCCCCTCGCGAACACAAATGGGGCAAGCATTTGCAACGCATATTCTCGATGCCAGCGCCAATTTCGCCAGCGGACAGAGGGCGATCGGACGAGCATCATTGATTTTCTGTAGCCGGAACCGAACAGCTTGCTACGCTCAACTTAAGCTCGGGTCAGTGGGTCCAGGGATCGCGGCGTTTGAAGGAAAAATTGTCTGCGTAAGACATGATCTGCCTCTTCGGCAGCACACTTTCGGTCACCTGATAGGGTATGCCTCGGCGCTCGCAATAGTCGACGGCCTCCTCCTTGCTGTCGAAGCGCAGGCGCAACTGCTGGCGCATGTCCCCAGACGAAGTCCAACCCATCAACGGCTCGACCCGGCGGGGCGCCTCCGGCTCAAAATCGAGTACCCAGTCTTTGGTATTAGCAAGGCCTGACTGCATTGCGGTCTTTGAGGGTTTATAGATTCGTGCAGGCATGGTCGAAAACCGGATGGAAACACGATGGCGTCTGTATAATGCGTCGGGCGTACGATGGCAACGAATGGTCGTTCGCCATGCTGATGAGAAGCCGTTGGTATCCGCAGGGAATATTGGCGTTCGCCACGTGCTCCGATTAGTAAAGGCGAGCGCTGCTTTTCCAGGTCCGCCCTCGCTCCGCGGATCCAGTGGCGAAGTACGGGCTCGGAACTACCAGAATATTGCCTCTGCGGTACCAGTCTTCGAAGGAGCGATATTGGCAGTCCCAATAACGCTACCTGTGCCGACCTCGATCATTGCGCCACGAAGCCTGTGCGCCCTCCGCTTGTCTTGGGCAGAAGCTTACCGATGCAAGACTAGCCCCAGCCACCAAAACCACAGTTGGGCTGGGTGCTTGAGTGCGTGGGACCGGGCGGTGCATTATTTTCCCAAGCGCCGGTAGGAGCCATTTGACCATGGTATCAGAGACATGAAGCCTTTTCATACGAACAATACGCGTGAAGAACGACAGGAATGGTTTGCGCAAACGCCACTTTGGGATCGAGTACCGTCCGCAGTCATTGATTCAATTCTTGATGGGTTTACGGATAACGCCATGCTTGACGCGTTCGTCCTAACTTCCATGGAACAGAATTTGGTGCCTAGCTACGAGTCGCTTGGTCGCCAGTCTACAGTACCAGCTATCATTCGCGCTCAGGTTTCACACATCCTTTGTCTTACGGGGAACCGGGCAATCGGATTGCTGGCGAAGGCGTTGGAATTGAACGATGCAGACGGTGCTGAAAAGGCTTACCAATTGGTGATGAATGCTTTCGAACCTGCCATCGCTCTGGCGAAAAATCAGGTCGTTGCGTACGCGGGGATTTCGGCCGCTTACGGAATGGTCAGCAGGCGCTCAGAAAGCCACGAATATGCTAAACGCGGATTAGCTGAGTTGGCGGAAATGCGCCGTCTCGCTCCAAAAGTCGATCGAAATCGAGTCTTTCCTCCAGAGGCCCTAGACCAAATGGAGCAGCACTTGCGAAGTCTGCTTGCTTGGTGAAGTCATCGAGCACAGTGGGGTCAACGCTTATCGGGTAGATTAGAATAGCAAAAAATATAGGCCGGCTGCCGAGCGACACAAGCCATCGGTAAATTGTTCCTAGATGGCTAGTGGGGAACTAACGTTGCAGTGTGACGGTAACGACGATAATGAGGATGCCAATGGGGTTGTTCGGCTAGGATACGAGACAAGATGAGTCAATAAACAAAAGTGAAAGTAAACGAACAGCATGTCGTCGGTTGATCAAGCGTCGCAAGCGATAAAAGGCGGGAACTGGAAAGAGGCAGAAGCCATCTGTCGAAAAATACTTGCGCAGACTCCAAAAGATTTTGACGCTCTGCATATGTTGGCCGTCATTTGTTCAGAAAAGGGTCAATATGATGAGAGCGAAAGCTTATTTCGGCAGACGATATCTTTGGACCCAGGTTTCCCACCCTGCTTCCATAATTATGGATTATTGCTTGCGAAACAAAAGAAGTATATCGCCGCTATAACACAATTTGACAAAGCTATATTGCTCTTTCCAAACTTTTTTCCCGCTTACTGCGACCGCGGGTCTGCGCTTAAAGAGATTGGTCGATTCGATGAAGCTCTAGCAAGTCTCAATAAAGCAGCAGACCTCGCTCCCAACATTCCAATGGTTTGGTACAATAGAGGAAACGTCTTTTTCAAGAAAAGTGATCATCATGCAGCACTCAATGAATATGACTGCGCCATCAAAATCGATCCATCCTATGTCGACGCTTGGCTTGGTCGTGGCAATGTTCTTACCAATCTCAAGCGCTATGAAGATGCGCTGGCTGCGTACGACAGGGCACTCGCGCTTAAAGCCGATACCGCGGAAGTTTGGCTCGGTCGTGCCAATGCCTTTACCGGCCTAAGGCGCTACAGCGAAGGCCTTGCTGCTTATGACGAGGCACTCACACTCAAGCCTGAGCTAGCGGAAGCATGGCTTGGTCGTGGCAATGTCTTTAAAAATCTCAGGCGCTATGAAGAAGCATTTACTGCCTATGACAAGGCGCTCGACCTCAAATCTGATTTAGCGGAAGCGTCGCTTGCCCGTGGCGATGCGTGTAGCGATCTCAAACGGTATGACGAAGCTTTCGCTGCCTACGACAACGCGCTTGCGCTAAAACCTGATCTAGCGGAAGCATGGCTTAGTCGCGGTAATGTCCTCAGCGATCTTAAGCGCTACGATGAATCGCTTACCGCATACGATAGGGCCCTGGCGCTCAAGCCCGAGATGGCGGCAGCATGGCTTGGTCGTGGAAATGTCTTCAACTATCTAGGCCGATATGAGGACGCTTTCGCCGGTTACGATAAGGCTCTTGCGCTCAAGCCTGAGTTAGCGGAAGCATTCGTTGGTTTTGGCAGCGTTTTTAATGATCTCAAGCGCTACGATGAAGCCTTCGCCGCTTACGATAGGGCACTTGCACTCAGGTCTGATTTAACGGAAGCGTGGCTTGGTCGTGGCAATGTCTTTGCCGATCTCAAGCGCCATGATGAAGCCTTCACCGCTTACGACAAGGCGCTCGAACTCAGGCCTGATTTAGCGGAAGCATGGCTTGGACGTGGAAATGTGTTTACCGATCTCAAGCGCTCCAGCGAAGCCTTCGCAGCTTACGACAAGGCACTCGCACTCAAGCCTGATTTGGCGGAAGCATGGCTTGGTCGCGGCAATGTCTTTAAAGATCTCAAGCGTTATGAGGACGCCTTTACTGCCTATGACAAGGCAATTGCACTAAAACCGAATTTAGCGGAAGCGCATTGCAATGTTGGACTGATCAGATTGGCTTTGGGCGATACAGAACATGGCTGGAAAAAATATGAATATAGATGGGGTACCAAACGGATGCGGGGTTGGGAGCGCAACTTCTCGCAACCTTTATGGTTAGGTGACGGCGATATAGAAAACAGAACTATCCTAATTCATGCAGAGCAAGGGTTGGGCGATACTTTAATGGCTTGCCGCTATGCGCCAATACTCGCCTCACTAGGAGCAAGGGTTATTGCCGAAGTGCAGCCATCCCTAAAGTCATTGCTTGAAAATCTCGATGGCATTACCCAGCTCGTTGCTAAAGGAGAACCCATTCCGCCATTCGATGTGCACTGTCCAATTATGAGCTTGCCTTTAGCGTTCAAGACAACATTGCAAACAATCCCGGCTAAAGTTCCATATCTGACGGTGTCGGAGAATATAATCAAGAAGTGGCGTGTCAAATTAACTGGTACGGACATAAAAGTTGGCATCGCGTGGGCAGGCAATCCGAATCACGTTCAGGATCTTGATCGCTCAATTCCTTTGAAAAACCTTCTGCCGATTCTCGGCGTTAAAGGCACAAGATATTTTAGCCTCCAGAAAGATTTTCGTCACGGAGAGAAACAAATATTGGATATCAATTTCGAAATAGGGAGACTGGATCCAGAAATAAATGATTTTCAAGATACGGCGGCGATTATGATGTCGTTGGATTTGGTGATTTCCTGCGATACATCCATCGTTCACCTTGCCGGCGCCTTGGGTAAACCAGCTTGGGTGCTGTTGCCGTTTAATCCTGATTGGCGATGGCTGTTGGACCGCAGTGACTCGCCATGGTATCCGACAGCACGCTTGTTCAGACAGACAACCAGAGGTGAATGGTCAACAGTTATCGATGACGTCTGTGCGGAATTAGCGAAACTGGTTGCGAAGAAAAAAGCTGATCACAGGTCCCCTGCGCCGGAAAATTGAGCGGAGCCGTCCGAGAGCAGCGGACCCATTGGACGCGTGGCTGTGAGAGCGTGCTTCTTGGCCCACTAAACTCCATTGGCTCGGAGGCGGGGCTCGTTACGGTAGCTGCGGCGCGGGCAGCCGATCATGTAATAATAATATTCGCGTAGCCGTATGATTGCATAGGATTGGACATAATGAACGATAAAGATCGAGCTAAAGATCTATTCATCAAGGCATTAAAGTGCTTGGAAAAACGAGACTTTTCGTATGCAGAACAAATCTTCGTTGAAACGTTGAATCTTGCCCCGCGCAGTGTCCCTACACTTAATAACTTAGCAATTGCACAATATGAGCAGGGAAAAACAGATCATGCTGCTCTGACGGCGCAAAAAGTTCTCGAAATAGATCAAAACAATATCGATGCGTATTTAACATTATCGACCTGCCAAAAAGATCAACAGCACTACGACGAAGCACTCAAGACTTGCCAAAAGATAATCTCAATCGATCCAACGATTGTCGAAGCGCATTGCAATCTTGGTTCTTGTCTCAGCAAAACGCAAAGGTACAATGAAGCAATTGCAAGTTTTGATCGCGCATTGTCCCTTAGGCCGGATTCACTCGAAGCGTGGCTTGGGCGCGGCAATGTTTTCACTGAACTCAAGCGATACAATGACGCCTTTGCCGCCTATGACAAAGCATTGGCGCTCAACGGTGATTTGGCTGGGGCGTGGCTTGGACGCGGCAATGTTTTCACTAAGCTCAAGCGCTACAATGACGCCTTTGCGGCCTACAACAAAGCGTTGGCACTTAAGCCCGATTTAGCCGAAACGTGGCTTGGACGCGGCAATATTTTCACTGAGCTCAAGCGATACAATGACGCCTTTACGGCCTACGACAAAGCCCTGGCACTCAAGCCCGATCTAGCCGAAGCGTGGCTTGGTCGCGGCAACGTTTTCATTGAGCTCAAGCAATATAGAGAAGCCTTTGCCGCCTACGACAAAGCGCTGGCGCTCAAGCCTGATTTGACCGAACTCGAAGGCGAGCGCCTTCATTGCAAAATGCATCTCTGCGATTGGAGTAATTTCACCACTGACTGCCAACACCTAATCTCGTCGATAAGAAACAATAAGATAAACATGAATCCATTTGCTTTTATCGCAATTTCAAGTTCACGTGAAGATCAACTTAAATGTGCAAAATTATGGATTAACGAAAAATATCCGACGGTATCTAAACCGATTTGGGATGGCGATATTTACAGGCACGACAAGATTCGCATTGGCTATGTCTCAGCCGATTTTCAACAACATGCAACATCAGACCTTATCGCGGGATTGTTTGAGTGCCATGATAAAGCAAAATTCAAAACCGTTGCGATATCAATTGGGCCTGATGATGGTTCCAAAACACGTGCACGTTTGACGAAAGCTTTCGACAGCTTTTGGGATGTCAGGTTGTTGAGCGACGACGAAATCGCCCGTCGAATAGGACAAAACGAAATTGATATCCTCGTTGATCTTAAAGGTTTCACTCGGGATGCTCGCACTGGCATTTTTGCTCACCGTCCCGCGCCGATTCAGGTCAACTATCTAGGTTATCCGGGAACGATGGGCGGCAATTTTATCGATTACATCATTGCGGATCAGACACTCATTCCCTTGTTGCACCAACAAGACTATAGTGAAAAAATCGTCTATTTGCCCAATAGCTACCAGGTCAACGATAGAAAACGTGCGATTTCAGAAAAAGCGTTTTCCCGAGAAGAGCTGGGCCTGCCACATGATGGTTTTGTTTTTTGTTGTTTCAACAACAGCTACAAAATCTCACCCGAGATA
>DASRAF010000116.1:0-2379 GCA_035638295.1 Pseudolabrys sp. | reverse complement strand
TGGATGGACGATCTGGATGCCGGCATTGCTGACGAGGATGTCGACCTTGCCGTACTTCGCAACGGTGTCGGCGACACCTTTCTCGACCTGCGCCTCATCCGTCACGTTCATCGCAACCGCGAAGGCGTCCCTGTTGCGCGTCTTGATTTCCGCGGCAGTGGCTTCCGCAGCTTTGAGGTCGAGGTCTGCGATCACCGGGACGCCACCCTCCGCCGCGAGCCGTACCGCAATCTCCTTGCCGATGCCACTGGCGGCGCCGGTGATGATTGCCACTCGTCCATCCAAACGTGCCATGATCATCTCCTTCTTTGGTGTGTTCCGACCGAGGTTATGCCTCCTTCAAATAGTCGAAGACGACTTCACCGAGCCCGAGCGTAAGGTCGGTGAGGTAGTGCGAGGCGGAAACAACCTCATGCACGGGAAGCCGCGCAACGTCACACTGGGCGTGCTCGAAGAGCTGCAGCGCCGCCGGTCCGCGCCACGCGCCCTTGAGCGTCACATCCTGACAATAATAGCGGACCAGTTCGCAGATGCGCGGGCTGCAATCGACGTGCGGGATGATCTTGATCATGAAATTCGGTTTCGCGAGGTTTTTCAGCAGGGGCTGCGGATCGATCTCATGATGCTTGTACCCCATGGTCGCCGACACGCACAGGACGGAGCCAAAATGCAAGGTGCACACCAGGGTCTCGCTCTCATGCGAGATTTTCGGCGTGGCAAGCTTTTTGGGAAAGCCCCAGATCTCGCGTCCGCCGGCGATCGGCGCATGGTCGTCGAGATACATGGCGTGCACGTAGCCGCCCTCCTGGACGGTCCCGTCGGCGGCACGGAACCGCACCGGAATGACCTGACCGGTTTCCGTGTAGTCGCCGAAGCCGGTGGAGTCCGGCATGCGGATGAACTCGTACGCGACCGTGTCACCGGCGACTTCCAGTGGTTCCGGCACCACTTCGCGCAGCGCATCGACGTCGGTACGATAGGTGATGACGACGAATTCGCGATTGTAGAACTTGTACGGTCCCCTGGGATAGGCAGGGTCGTTGAGCGGCATGGCGAAAGCCTTGGCACGGACATCGGCGAGCTTCATGGGTCGGTCTCCTCACTGTTGCCCAAGCGCGTTTTAGTCAAATCATGCGGCCGACCCGCGATCTTGTCGCGCGAGATCGAAGGTAAAGACCCCGTCCGCTCCGTCCGGCCGTTGCAACACCTCCGGATGCCGAAGCGTGCGAACCGCATCGCTGTAGCCGGACTTCCAGTGCTCCTCCATCGTGCGGCGGGAGAACTCGTAATCCTTGGAGCAACCTTCGTAGTTCTTGGCCTGGTAGATGAGCTGTATAAGATTGTAGACCTTCTCGTCCGCCTGCTCCGCCAGCAGCTCGGCCTCCGGTGTCTGCAGCAGGGCCTTGGGTAGCTTCTCGAGCAGTTTCGCGACTGCCCGGCGAGCCATCTGTATTTGTTTGAAGTGATCGGTCGCGGTCCGCGTGCGGCTGGAGAAGCGGATCTCCTTCTGGCGCAGTTCAATCTCCATCAGGTTGCGTGGCAGTGCGCCGCGCGCGCTCCACAGATCGACCTGAAAGGCGAGGGTGTCCTGTCGCGGGCTGCTCTCGAGCACCCATTGCAACGGCGTGTTGGAGACGAGGCCGCCGTCCCAGTAGAATTCCCCCTCGATCTCCGTAGCCGGAAAGCCGGACGGCAAGGAGCCGCTGGCCATCACATGGTCTGGGCCTATCCGGTGGGTGGCGTTATCGAAATAGACGAAGTTGCCGCTACGGATGTTCACGGCCCCAACGCTGAAGCGAGTTGCTCCGGCGTTTATCAGGTCGAAATCGACCAGGCGTTCGAGAGTGGTCTTGAGCGGAGCAATATCGTAGTAGCTCATGGCTGCGGGGCTCAACGATGTATGAAGGAAGGGTGGCGGCAGACGTGCTGTGAAGAATCCCGGCGCGCCGAACAGAAGGATGGAGAATGAGCGCAGCTGGTTGACGATGGTGTGGGCGAACTCGTCTTCAAGCTTTATCCACGGAGAATACGGGATCCCCAGCGGAGAGGTGCAGACGGTCTCCCAGAATTCCCGCAATCTCCCGACACGCTTTTCCGGCGGATTGCCGGCAATAAGCGCCGAATTGATCGCTCCGATCGAGATGCCGGCGACCCAGTCGGGTTGCAGCTTGGCCTCCGCCAGGGCCTGGTAGACGCCGCCCTGATAGGCCCCTAGGGCGCCGCCGCCTTGCAGGACCAATGCGATCCGCTCGAACGGCGGACGCTCGGTCGTGACATGGGTCTTGCGCAGCAAAGGTTGACGGCCGGGCATGACGCTCCTCCTGTGTTTCCCGCTCGCGTTGCTCCACCGTCCCACGCGTGGTTGAAACCATCATTCCG
>DASRAF010000115.1:0-2940 GCA_035638295.1 Pseudolabrys sp. | reverse complement strand
CGCTCAATCTCTCTTTGATTGCGAAATGGGCGCCTGGCCGCACGCCGCCGGTCATATGCGTCGATCTTCGCACCCAAATCGCGGTCCTTAAAGCGCTCTTCGTGAATCGTTGTATCCAATGACAAACGAGACGTGATGCCGCTCTCCTCGGCGGGCCAGCCGAGGCACATACCGGCGACTGGAATGACTTTCTCGGGCAATGCCAGCATTTCGCTGACGGTCGCGGCATGATCGCGAATGACGCTGATGGGACAGCAGCCAAGACCGACGGCCTCTGCAGCACGCAAAAACGTCGTCATGACGATGGCGGCGTCGACCGTGGCATTAAACAGCAAGTCAAGGTGGTCATTTGGAAAGGGCTTGCCGCGCATTTCCGAAATTTTCGGCAGCCGACGGCCGTTGGCGAGAAAAACCAGAAACACCGGCGCCTCTCGCACCCATGGCATTTCCGTGAGCAGGTCTGCGATAGCATTTATTTTCCGTTTTTCACGAATAATGAGAATGTCCGCCTGCTGAAGATCGCTCTTCGACGGCGCTGACAGCGCGCAAGCGCACAGCAATCGCAGCAGGCGAGGCTCGATATCGCGCGCCAGATAGCGTCGATGCACGCGATGCGTGGAAATCCGGGCAATTTCATCCAAGCCGGCAAGTTCTTCGCCGATGTCGAGCCGTTCACCAAAACGTTCGAATAGTGCGGTTTGTATAAGTGGGATGGGATTCGGCATCGCGCGACTCCGCTTGCCACGCTATCGTGGCGTGGGGGATGATGGGTCAAACAGAACAAAGAACAAACGAGTTGGGAGGATGATCATGAGCCTGAATCGGCGGCACGAGTGGCAGTGGATGCCGCTCCTCTTCGCTGCAGCACTTTTGTTCGCTGGCAGCGCTAAAGCCGAAACGCGCACTGTCCGCATCGCCACGCAGTATGGCATTTCCTATTTGCCAATGACCATCATAGCGGAAAAAAACTTGCTTGAAGCCGAAGGCAAGAAACGTGGGTTGGATCTCAAGGCCGAATGGGTGCGTTTCACCGGCGGCCCGCCTATGAATGAAGCATTGATTTCCGGAAATCTGGATTTCGCCTCCGGAGGAGTGGGGCCGCTGGTCACGATCTGGGCGCGAACAAAGGACAATCTCAAAGTCAAAGGGATCGCCGCACTGAACTCAATGCCTCTGTGGCTCAACAGCATCAATCCTAGCGTAAAGATGCTTAAGGACTTCACCGATAAGGATCGCATCGCCCTTCCCGCGGTTCGAGTTTCCATGCAAGCCGTCATATTGCAGATGGCAGCGGAAAAAGAATTTGGTGCGGGCCAACAGCACAAGCTCGACCCGTGGACCGTCTCATTGAGCCATCCCGACGGACTGGCCCAGATGATGAGCGGTAAGTCGGAAATTACAGCACACTTCACCTCCGCACCGTTCATGTATCAGGAGTTAGAGGACAAGCGTGTCCACCGAGTCCTCAACAGCTACGACGTGTTCGGCGGCCCTCACACGTTTAACGTCGTTTGGGCAACGGCAAAGCTTTATGAAGGCGAGCCGAAGGTTGTGCAGGCCTTTCTTGCCGCGCTGCGTACCGCCATGAAAGAGGTCAATGAGGATCCGGCCAGCTCTGCCGCTCTGTGGGTGAAGGCCGACAAGTCCAAGCTCACTCCCGCAGAAGCCGAGAAGATTATTCGCGACAAAGACAACACCTGGACCATGACTCCACAGAAAGTGATGGTTGTCGCCGACTACATGACGCGTGTCGGCATGGTGCCGGCAAAGGCGACAAACTGGAAGGATATGTTTGTCAGCGATATCCACGAGTTGCCCGGCAGCTGAGAACGGATGCAAGGCACGCACCGATGACATCCGCGCTGCTTGAGGTGAAAGGAGTAACGCTCCAGTACAAGACACCACGGCATCTGGTGACTGCGACCTATCGAGTGGATTTCTCCGTTCAGCAGAGCGACCGCTACGTCATTCTCGGACCTTCCGGATGCGGCAAGACGACTGTGCTTAAAGCCGTCGGCGGATTCATGCCGCCCGTCGAAGGATCGATCCGCATAAACGGCAAGACGATCGAGTCTCCGGGACCGGATCGCATGATGGTTTTCCAGGAGTTCGAGCAATTGATGCCCTGGAAGACGGTCTATCAAAATGTCCTGTTTCCGATGAAGGTGACGAAGAGATTTGCTGCAAGCGAAGCGTCGGCGCGCGCCAATGCGGTGATCGAAAAGGTGGGGCTTACCAAGTTCCGCGACATCTATCCGCACATGTTGTCGGGCGGCATGAAGATGCGGGTCGCGATTGCACGCGCGATGGCGATGGAACCGGATATTTTGCTGATGGACGAACCATTCGCCGCGCTCGACGCGCTCACCCGACGGACAATGCAGCAGGAATTACTGTCATTGTGGGACCAGCTCCGATTCACGGTGCTCTTCGTGACGCACTCGATCGAGGAGGCGATCATCATCGGTTCGCGAATTCTCGTTCTTTCGCCGCACCCAGGACGCGTCCGCGCCGAGCTTGATGCCGAGGGTCTGGATCACAACAGCGTCGGCAGGCCCGAATTCGGAATCCTCACGAAACGCATACATTCGTTGCTTTTCGGCGAGACCCATCAACTGCACGCGCAACAGGAAATTCGGGCGTGAACGCACAGCCGCCACAAAAGCCCACGCAAGTTCGTCGGCCTGAATTCGAGGTCGAGTTGACTGACGCCAACGCGATTGGTGATGTCGAGCGGCCACTCACGATCACCGAGCGCCTCGTCAACAACGAGGCAGTGCAGCGACTGACAATCCTCGTGACTCTCATCGTCATCTGGGAACTTTATGCGCGTTGGCTCAACAACGGCCTGCTATTTCCGACCTTCACTGAAACAATCAGGACATTTTCGAAGGACATCGCCAATGGCGTCCTTATCGATCGCACCATGACGTCCTTGCG
>DASRAF010000114.1:0-2801 GCA_035638295.1 Pseudolabrys sp. | reverse complement strand
GCCATGATTCCTCCTATAGACAGGGTCGTCACTGGGGAAAGTAGTCTCACTCTAACAGATGGCCCTATGGAGGTAAAGATGCCTTTGCATTCCTAGTGCTTTGTTAAGTGAGTTTTTGGATGTTTTGCTTAGCTGTGCTAGATTTATGCCATGAGTAAACATTTATCAATTGCCCTTACAGACGACCAACGTACCACCCTCAACACTCTGATCCGCGCGGGCAGCGCTCGGGCCCGGACACACACCCGAGCCCGGATTCTGCTGCTCCTGGATCGCAACCAAGCGGCCCCCTTGCAGGACGAGGCCATTGCCAAGGGCTTGCGCTGCCATCGCAATACGATCGGCAATGTCCGCCGTCGCTTTGTGACCGCTGGCCTGCCGGCGGCACTCTACGATAAGCCTCTGCCACTACGGGCACCCAAGAAAATCACCGGCGAGGTGGAAGCCCACCTGATTGCCCTGGCCTGTAGTGCACCACCTGAGGGCCAGCGGCGCTGGACCCTTCGGCTGCTGGCAAATCGTTTGGTCGAGCTCGGGCTGGTCGACCACATCAGTCATGTGGCGGTCGGCGCGCGTCTAAAAAAAACGCACTGCAACCGTGGCGGGTAAAGTCCTGGTGCATTCCCAAGGCGTCGGCCCCATTCGTCGCCAAGATGGAAGACGTCTTGGACGTCTATCAGCGGCCGTATGATCCCAAGCGCCCTCAGGTCTGTCTGGATGAAGCCCGCAAGGAACTCCATAGTACCCCGAAAGGCACGCTTCCCAGTCAGCCCGGACAGCCAGCCCGGCAGGACTACGAGTATGCACGTCATGGGACGGCGAGCCTCTTTGTCTGGGTCGAGCCCCTCACGGGGCGGCGCAAAGTGCGGGTGACGGCACGTCAGACAGGCTTTGAATTTGCTGAGCAGCTCCGTCTGCTGGTCGATGAGGATTACCCCGAAGCCGAGCAGCTTGTCCTGGTGGTGGATAACCTGAAGACGCACTCGCCTGCCTGTTTGTATGAGCGCTTCACACCCGATGAAGCCCGGCGTATCGCGCGTAAGATTGAATGGCACTACACGCCCGAGCATGGCTCCTGGTTGAACATTGCCGAGTGCGAGTTGAGTGTGCTGGAACGGCAGTGCCTGGCGCGTCGTCTCTCTGATATCGACACCCTGAAGCGGGAAGTAGCAGCCTGGGAGCAGAAGCGTAATCAGGCGCAGGTGACCATTGACTGGCGGTTCACCACCGCGGATGCACGGATCAAGTTGAAGCGGCTCTATCCGGTTCTCAAAGAACAGAAAGAACAAAAAGCGGCTTAACAAAGCACTAGTGGAGGTCCAGAACAAAGGACGCGTTTGGTGCCGTCAGACACATGTGCAGCGAGCTGGGGTAGCGAGGACGCCGAAATGCGCATGATCACGGCCAGATTTGTTCGTGTGCTCCTGAGGTATACCGACTCTCTGTGCACGCATTATAGGTTTACATTGCAACAAGTTATGCCGTTGAGCAAACCTTGCAACCGGTTATAACAGTAGCACGGATGTGGGCCGCCAGCATTACCTCTGTAGCATTACCCAGCGCTTTTGGTCCGCGTATGGACCCATCGCTCAACACTTCCGACCGCGACGCCACCTCATGTCGGCGTCGCGGTATCGTGAAGAGATGCACAACCGCCGCGCGAGTTGGGCGGACATCACGGGTACGGAGCGGGCTGCCTCAGCGTCGGGTCGGTAGTAATTACGCCCGAAATGTGCCTGCTGTTGCCTGGTGACACCATCATCCCCAACAACTTGACAAAACCCTTTCAAGCTATATCCGTACCCGGACCCGGAGCGGACCTTCCAAGAGACGTAAAAAGGAGTGCGTCCCTTTGCCGCTCCGCCGCAATGACGCCGAAGATGGCATGCGAGCTACAGGGTCGTGTGCTTGCGGACGAACTCTTTCATCCGGTCGAGCGCGCGCGCCGCATACGGGGCATGCGGCTTGCCGGTCATGAAGCCGTGGTCGGCACCCTCGTAGAGCTGCAATTCGGCGTGCCCGCCGGCCTTGTTGTAGTCGGCGACAAAGCTGCGCATCAGTGCCACCGGGACCCACTCGTCTCTGTCGCCGCCAAAGACCAGCGCCGGCGGCAGCGCGCATTGCTCGCCCCGCTTCAGCATCGTCGGCGGCGCCGCCTCGGCATGCGCCTCTTCGGTCAGCCAGAACGTGTCGTGGTGATGCACCAGATCCTGTTTGCCGGCCTGCTTCGCCAGGTTGTAGCGCAGCAGCGGGTCGAGCACGCCCCAACCGGAGATCACCCAGGCCTGCGCCGCATCGACGCCCGCGGGGCCCGGCAGCATCGTGTAACGCGGATCCGTCGGCCGCATCGCGGCCAACAGCACCTGGTGCCCGCCGCTCGACGTGCCGAATGAGCCGACCCACTCGGGGCGGCTCCCGAACGAACGCGCATGCGCCTTGAGCCAGCGGACGCCCAGGTTGATGTCCTGGATCGAGCCGGGATGAGGGGCCACCGGGGGCATGCGAAAATCGATCGAGGCGACGAAGATGCCGCTCTCGGCCAGCGCCTTGGCCATGAAGGCGTTGTCGGTGCGATCCTTGCTGGTCCAGGCACCGCCGTGCACCTGCAAGGCTGCAGGAAACGGCCCGGGACCCGCCGGCCGGTACAGGCGAGCAAGCAGGCCCGGCTGATATTCGACATCCTCGACGGTGATGGCGTGACTGGCGACGAGCGTATCGGGCATGGCTTCCTCCATGGGAATCGGTGAGGCGAAGAGTATAGGCAAGAGTATAGAGGGGGTTGCGAGTTTTGCCAATTCCCT
>DASRAF010000113.1:0-8696 GCA_035638295.1 Pseudolabrys sp. | reverse complement strand
TCTTTGGACGCTTCGGCAACGTGCTCGCTGATTTGCTGCAGCCACGCCTTATAAGCCGCAGCATCGCTCGGCGCCTTGGTGTCAACGATCGCCGCGGCCTGTCGCAATGTCGCGATGCAAGCTTCCTTCATCTCTGCAGGTTTGCTTTGCCGGAAGCGGTTCTTCAGCCCGTCGCGCGCCGCGCTTCCCTCTGCGGCACCAAAATCGTTAACGACTGCTTTGATAAGGGCGTTCGTGTTGGGATCCGTTTTCGCCTTCGCCAAAACCGCTCCTCCGGCAAAGCCTTCTTTCAGAAGACCCCACAGGCCACTCGGCTCCGCGGCCGTAATCGCGATGCCGGCTGCTATCACGCCTTGAAGGAGAACTTTCCATTCGTCCGGTGTGAAATTCGATTTGTCCGCCATAGCGTCGACTCCTCTACTTTGGGCGTAACCCCTCAGCCGGTCCGATGATGGACCGCTCGATGACGCAGTGATCAGTTGACTAGTTTGAGCCGCTCTGGGACGGCCCTTCGGACCATTCAAGGCGACGAAGGTGATACAGGCGACCTGTCAGATTCCGGTTCGCGGCGCCAGGCGTCGAGCGCGCAATTTTCGGTGGGAGAGGACGGCCCCTTTCCATCATCACACTCGCCAACCAGACGCGGCGCCAGGAAAGCCTGTCGGCGCTTCGGCGAGGCTCAAGGTCCAATCCTGTTTTGGTCATCGCACACCTGCCAGCGGATCGTTACTCGTTACCCAACAAGGTTAACGGCGGTCGATGACCCTTCGACATCTATACGTGGGTATAATCGGGTATAGGACCGAACGCATTTTCGCGAGGTTTTCTGCCTGTTTCGAGATTAAGGTTTCTTCCTTACGCTTAATTCAAAATCCGATTGAAGGAGAGCGCGCGGCATCTAGTGTGCGGGCCGAGTGGATGGCCCCCAATGCTGCGTACTCTTGCAAGCAAGCACGACGTTTTTCGGGCGCTGAGCCCGAGGCCACGACCTCCCTATGAGGAGGTCTGGCATCTATGGACGGTAATCGTTCCGCGACGGTCAATCACAGGTCGCCTGCTGTGGGGAACAGTTTTGCGTCGTCGTGACGACGGTCGATGGATCTACAGGCAATACACCGGAACCATTGAACCGACTGAATTCCGTGTGGGCGTTCGGCAAAGCTTCTAAGCGCTCACTGCCGCGGTATTTCAGGAGGAATGTATGAGATTAGCAACGATTGCGTATTGCCGGCCGGCGCCGTGCAACAGCGTTACCAAACTGCCTCGCTGACCCCGACATGCGACAATGATGGACGCTGCACGACGGCCAATGCCGTTGTGCCGATGGGGCCTGACTTCATTGAGGCTCTGGAATCCAAACCTTCGGTGGAGGCGACCGCGCGTCGGGCGCGGACACTTGACGCGAACGGCAACAATGCCGCCGGTACGGTCATTTCCCGCAAGACAGGTGCGCGCACCCGCGTTGCTGCTCGCTTCCAGGCCTACATCGATGACCTTGAAGCCAATCACGGAGGGCGCGTGCTATTCATGGGTGGCATTCGGCCCGGCCGTTGCTCTCCTTCCAGTGAGCATCCGTGCGGAAAGGCCCTGGACGTGTGCCAACTGAGGCGAGGTTGACGGGCGTTGTAATCTGCCTGGACGTGTTGCCCTCGGCCACATCGCTGCTGCGCACGGCTTGTTCGAAGGCGGTGCAATTCGGACTAGGGCCACGCTCAGGTCGATGTGACCGCCGCCGCATGCGGTGAAAAATGCGACACAGCTAGGGGGCAAGCGGCGAATTAAGTTTTCGTGCGGTTTCGACAATCCAGTCGCGGTAAAGCAACAGCGGCGTAACGCCGGTGAGGCCACCGCATCCTTCTTCGTCGCCTGGCGCCGTCGACCAGCTCACGATGCCTATGACGAGCGGGCCGTCACCATCGAAAACCGGGGCGCCGGAATCTCCCGTGCAGCTGCCCAATCCGATCCGCTGGTTCTTGGTGGCAATGTCAATCAGACGGATCTGGAGGGAGCCCGGCGTGCCGGTCACTGTGAGGGTCGCCATGCGAGGCAGGCCCAAGCCGTGTGCCGTTCCGGCAGCCGTTACTCCAAAACCTGCAATGGTAAGCGTGTCGCCGACGACCACACGGCGCGGTGCCGCAAGTGCGGCCGGTACAACGATGTCCGGCAATGGCCCGACGAGTTTAAGCAGCGCGACATCGGCCGTAGCACGGCTCGCCGCGTAGCTCGCTTGGTCGAAACGCGGATGGCGTGCGATCGTGCGCACCCGGATCGGCAAGCCCGTCTGGTAAGGCTTGATGGTGTAGTCGACCTTGCGGCTGACGCAGTGAGCGGCCGTCAGGACAAGGTCACGCGACAGTGCGGTACCGGTACAGAGATCGTCTCGCGTGTCGACAATCATCACAATTGGCCGCGCCGCCCATCCGGCCGCGGGCGGCGCGTTGCCGGTCAGAGCGAGAGCGGGCGCACCGAACATCGAGAAAACAATGACGGATAGGACGCGGGGCATGCCCGCCAAGAATAGCACATGACTTCATTTTGCTGACAGGACCTGTCATCGAGCCAAGTGGCTCGAGGAAACAAAGACATTCCTGCGCGTTGAGCACAACGACGAGGACCAATTCATCGCAGCTCTGATTGCTGGCGCGCGAAGCCACTTGAGGCTCAAACGCAGACCGTGCTGACACCCAGGAGTGGCGCATAGTGCTGGATGCGTGGCCCCAACGCGCGGTAACCGCGCGGGAGTTAGACTGTAACGGCGCTCCATAAACAATCGATTCGCAGACTGTTGCACCAGACTTTGGAGCCTCGACATTGGCTTTTGTGCCATGGGCCGTGCCTGGGCCAGGGCGCATCGCGGCCGGAATCGAGATCGATGTCACGGTGGGCTTCGGTGAGGAGCCGGAAGTCGTCCCGGGATCTTGGAAAGTCGTGGTCTGGGACAAGGTTCTCGGTCTCGGTGCGACGGCGGCGCTTCGCGGTGAGATGGGTCAGTGGGCGTGCTGACGCTCAATTGAAAAAGTGGAGCGCATTCTTAACCGCAAATGACGTTGTCGCCCGCTTGGCTTTCGCCGTGATGGCCGCCAAACTCGCCGCAGATATTGCGGAGCGCATTGTATGGACATTCTCGAAGCGGTTTCATCCCGGTATTCTTGTCGAGCTTTTCTCCCAACACCAGTTCCTGAAAAGGTTGTCCGCCAGATTGTTGAGCGCGCCGCACGCGCGCCTTCGGCTGGGAACATGCAGCCTTGGCGCGTGTACGCCATTGCTGGCAAGCGCGTCGACGAACTCAAAGCGCTTCTGGCGCCGCGTATGGCAACCGAGCTCCCGAAAGGCGAGGGGACGGACTATACGATCTACCGCGAGCCCTTGGCGGAGCCATATCGGTCGCGCCGGTTCACGGTTGGCGAACTGCTGTATCAGTCAATAAATGTGTCGCGTGACGACAAGTCGTCGCGCTACAGACAGTACGCGCGGAACTATCGGTTTTTCGACGCACCGGTTGCTTTGTTCTTCGCCCGCGAAATAGCCCATGGTCCGGCACAATGGGCCGACATCGGCGGCTATCTTCAGACCGTGGCACTGCTGGCGCGCGGATATGGCTTGCATACTTGTCCGCAGCAGGCCTGGGTGTCCTTCCACCGGACGGTGCGCACGTTTTTGCGTCTTCCAGACAATCTGATGATCTATTCGGGAATGGCTCTCGGATACGAAGACTCAACGGCTTCAATCAATTCCTGGCGCTCTCCGCGGGATTCGCTCGACGCCTTCGCCTCGTTCCAAGGCTTCGATAACTAGCGAAAAACAGGCATTTAGAGGCGTTCAGGCACCGTTCACCGGCACGCCGCTAAGACCCGCCTATGCCGGTTCCCCGCCTCCTTCCGGCCGTTTTGTTGCTCGGCAATACGGGCCTTTCCGCCATGGCGGCCGAGGCCTCCCGCCATGACTCGTGCCTTACAAGAGCCGAACAACGTGCCGCGGTTGAGGACCACAGGGCAATTCCGCTTGGCCAAGCCATCAAATCCTTACGTCAGTATCGCAAGCACTCTGAAGTCGTCCGGGCACGCCTGTGCCGGCAGAACGAGAAACTCGTGTATGTGCTGACTCTGCTTGGCCGCAGTGGCAAAGTAGTCGACGTTACCATTGACGCCGTAAATGGCGAGTACCATGCCGGCCCGTGACTGGAGAATAGTGCCTTGCGCCTCCTCGTAATCGAGGATGATCCCGACCTAAATCGCCAACTCGCCACAGCGCTGACCGACGCTGGTTATGTCGTCGATCGCGCATTCGATGGCGAGGAAGGCCACTATCTTGGCGAATCTGAGCCCTACGACGCTGTTATTCTGGATATCGGCTTGCCCAAGATGGACGGCATTTCCGTCCTGGAAGCCTGGCGCAGAACAGGGCGCGCGATGCCCGTGCTTATGCTAACCGCTCGCGACCGCTGGAGCGATAAGGTGCAAGGCTTCGATGCCGGAGCCGATGACTACGTTGCCAAGCCGTTTCATCTGGAGGAGGTGCTCGCACGCGTGCGTGCCTTGCTGCGCCGTTCCGCCGGCCACGCCAAGAGTGAGTTCAATTGTGGGCCAGTACGGCTCGACACGCGCACTGGTCGCGTTTCGGTCAACGGCAATCCGGTCAAGCTGACAAGTCACGAATATCGTTTGCTTGCATATTTAATGCATCACGCCGGTAGGGTTGTGTCTCGTACGGAATTGGTCGAACATCTTTATGATCAGGATTTTGACCGCGACTCGAATACGGTCGAAGTCTTTGTTGGCCGCATTCGGAAAAAGCTCGGCGTCGAAATCATTCAGACCGTACGCGGCCTAGGATATTTGCTCACCCCACCTGACGCACGTTGATGGGATGCGCGCTAATTCACTTGCGCTACGTCTGTTCCTGTCGGCCACCGCCTGGGCGGTGATCATCCTGCTCATTACTGGAGTTGTGCTGTCGTCGCTGTACCGGCAAGCCGTCGAGCGCGCTTTCGATCGCCGCCTCGGAGTCTATCTTCGCACGCTGGTGGCAGATGTCGCTTCACCGGAAGAAGCCGGCGAGAAGTTTCCACAGTCCCTCGGAGAGCCGCTATTCGAATTGCCGCTGTCCGGTTGGTATTGGCAGGTGACTCGGCTCGACCCCGCCAAAACCGAGGTGAGAGCCTCGCGCTCCCTTTGGGACGGCGGCCTACCGCATCTGCAAGACTATGGGATCGCAGCCGGACCCAATGGTTCGCGAGAGGGCTATGTGCCGGGCCCAGAGGATCAGCGACTGCGCCTGGTTGAGCGAAATATCGATCTTGGTGATGAGGGTCACTATCTCGTCGCAGTGGCCGGCGATGCCGCGGAAATTTCCGAGGAAACACGCTCGTTCGATCAGGCGTTGATCATCACGTTTTCAATCCTCGCCGCCGTACTTTTGCTCACGACTGTATTTCAGGTTCGTTTCGGTCTGGCGCCACTTAAACGCATTTCAGACGGGCTCGCGGCCATTCGGTCAGGAAACGCCGAGCGCCTGGTGGGGACTTTTCCGGAAGAAATTGCTCCGCTCGCGCGCGAAACCAATGCGTTAATCGAGGCTAACAAAGAAATTGTCGAACGAGCGCGGACGCACGTGGGAAATCTTGCTCACGCGCTGAAAACTCCCCTTTCGGTGATGGTGAACGAGGCGACGGCACGCGGGAGCGAACCGTTCGCGCAAAAGGTACTGGAGCAAGCCGATATCATGCGCCACCAAGTCGCGCGTCATCTGGAACGTGCGCGACTTGCGGCCCGGCTGACGGTGGTCGGGTCGATCACAGAAATGGCTCCGGTCGTGACTGCGCTTGCCCGGACCATGGAAAAAATCCACCGCGACAAGAATCTCACCATAGATGTGCACGCTGACGACAAGGCTCAGTTCCAGGGGGAACGCCCGGACCTCGAAGAGATGATAGGCAATCTCGTCGACAACGCCTGCAAGTGGGCATCATCTCGTGTTTCGATCGAGGTGATACGGGAGCCGACTGAACGGGCAGGCGACCAGCAATCTATCCGCATCATTGTCGATGACGACGGTCGTGGTCTGTCGCCATCCGAGCGCGAGCAAGTGGCGAAACGCGGCCAACGGCTCGACGAGACGAAGCCGGGCTCCGGTCTCGGGTTGTCGATCGTTGTCGAACTGGCCGCTCTTTATGGGGGTAGCCTCACGCTTGGTACCGCGCCGCTCGGCGGTTTGCGTGCGGAGTTGGTTCTCCCGACGGCGCAGTCTCCGGCTTGAATTTTGGTCAAGACGAAGTTTTGCCCTATTGCCTCCATCTCGATAGGCTAATCGGCTATTCGGCCGTTATTCAGGATCGATTCGATATGTTCGCGCCCAAGTTCGCCGTCTTCGCAGTCGTCGGTCTCGCCCTTGGCGCCTGTGTCGCGAGCCCGCACTCACCGGCGCCGGGTCCAATGGCCGCACCGGGGCCGCGGGAGGGTGCCGGCACCGTGGTCGGAGCAGGTACCGGTGCGCTCGTGGGGGCAGCGGTCGCGGGCGGCGGAACAGGAAACCGGCTGGCTGGCGCCGCGATAGGTGGCGTGCTCGGTGGCCTGATCGGCAACCGAATTGGCGCGGCGCTCGATGACGAAGACAAGCAACGAGCCTATGCAGCGCAAATGGATGCCTTGGAGCGCGGCCAGCCTGGAGCGCCGGTTTCGTGGCGGAATCCGGATTCCGGTCGCTACGGCACTATTGTCCCGGGTGCCGCTTACCAGCAGGCCGACCGCAAATGCCGTGCATTCACCCACACCGTCTACATTGACGGTCAACCTCAGACCGCCCGCGGCACCGCTTGCCGCAATCCGGACGGCACCTGGACAGCCGTCGGCTAAAGTCTCCACACCGGAGGTTGGACGTTGCTTAAGACCAGCCACGACTCAGCGCGCGGTTTGCGCACTGAACTGACGCTGCCCGTCGATAGCACGTGGGGTCGCGCCTCGCGGCCCAATGGACGCAGATCTCCGATCTGCTCCGGACCGAAATAGAATCAATGCCCGATCGCGTGCGGCGACTGCTGCGGCCACGACCATCGCGAGAGATTCGGCCACGGTATTGGATCCAAATGAAATTGCTGAAGTGGAAGCCCTGGTCGAGTTCGTGGGAATCTGCCGATATTTCGCCGGTGAACTAGCGATCAACGAAATGAGCCAACGTGCCCTGACGGAACTTCGACAGTACCTCGACAACGGCACTCAGGCGTTGCTCGATGGCCTCCGCCACGCTGGAGAGAGTGAGCGCGCCTTTCGACAGTCGCAGGTCAATGCGGCAATGCGTTTTTGCTCCAAAGTATTCGGGCGCGAATATGCCGCTTTGTTGGGGAAAGCTGCACAGGTCGCCGCAGCCACAGAGCCCAAGGCTGTCCGCGCCTGAAACCGGGCGCTTTTCGTCTCACGCGCCATATCGTTGATCTTGCGCATTGCGGCCATGATCGGGCGTGATGTATGCCCTGATCGGCCCGGTTGGGGCGGCTGGTCAAGCTAATGTGAGGCTCGATGCTTCTGTGGTCTGTCTTCGCGGTCATGACGGCAGTCGCGATTTTGTCAGTCCTGTGGCCGTTAAGTCGTACTGCGAACGGCCAAGCTGGAAGCGATGTTGCGGTTTACCGCGATCAATTGGACGAAGTTGACCGGGATCGCAAAGCTGGCTTAATCGGTGAGGCAGAAGCGCAGGCAGCGCGTGTGGAGGTCTCGCGTCGTCTGATCGCAGCAGCTGACCGGACCGAATTCGATCACTCCCCGTCGGTTGGTTCATCCTTGTGGCGCCGCCGGGCTGCAGCGGTGGCAGCTGTAGTCGTGCTGCCTCTTGTCGCCGCCGCGCTGTATCTCGCAAACGGATCGCCACAACTGCCCGGCCAACCATTGGAAGCGAGATTGCGGGCGGTGCATCAGGACACATCGATTGCTGTCCTGATATCACAGGCCGAAGCACATCTTGAGCGAAACCCCAACGACGCGCGCGGTTACGAAGTTCTTGCGCCTGTCTATCTGCGGGTTGGCCGCTTCTCTGATGCCGTCAATGCGCGTCGTAAATTGATCACGCTGAGCGGAGAGAATGCCGAGCGGCAATCTGACCTTGGTGAAGCTCTCGTCGCGGCAGCCAACGGCATCGTAACAGCGGATGCCAAATCGGCTTTCGAACGGGCGCTTGTACTTGAGCCAGGTGAGCTCAAGGCGAAGTTTTACATTGGGATTGCTGCCGAACAGGACGGTGATCGTGGCAAAGCCGCAGCAATTTGGAGTCAGATGATTGACAAGGCTCCGGCCGGAGCGCCATGGCTGCCGATGGTGCGCGATGCTTTGACGCGTGTGGGGGCCGCTCCACCCAAGGCTGCTGCGCCCGCCGCTGCGACGGGGCCAAGCGTCGAGGACGTGGCAGCCGCCGGTACGATGAGCGAAAAGGACCGCGATGAGATGGTCCGCGGCATGGTGGCGCGGCTCGCCAATCGGCTGAGAGAGAATGGTAGCGATGTCGAAGGATGGCAGCGGCTTCTGCGCGCCTATGTGGTGTTGGGCGAGCGCGACAAGGCACATGAGGCCGCCGCCGATGCAAAGCGGGCGCTCGCCAGTGACCCTGACAAGCTCCGCAAGATAGAAGAAATGCTAAAGAGTTTGGGGCTTGAAGGCTGAGACGGAATGACTCGCAAGCAAAGACGTCTGGTGTTGATTGGTTCGAGCCTT
>DASRAF010000112.1:0-6761 GCA_035638295.1 Pseudolabrys sp. | reverse complement strand
AAAATCTCACAAATGTGTGCGCGCGCTGCGAGCGCGACAACACTTTTGGCTCCAAGGTTTTGTCTATCGATCTTACATTGGAATAATTCAAGAGTAAAAAACAGTACTTGCATCAATAGGTTTTAGTGCTTTTGTGAGCCTCGTTGTTTATCGAGGAAAGCAAATGCGCGCTATTTTAGTTCTTCTCTCTTTGGCCACGGCCGCTGTTCTGGTTCCGGCTGAGCTGCGTGCCCAGGACATCACCATTACCATCAAGAACCATCGGTTCACACCCAGCGAAGTAAAGGTGCCGGCCAACGAGCGAATTCAGCTTACCGTGGTCAATGACGACCCGACGCCGGAAGAATTCGAAAGCCGCGAAATGAAGGTCGAGAAAGTCATTCCCGGCAAATCGAAGGGCGTTGTGCGCATAGGCCCTCTTGCACCCGGCCGCTATCCCTTCTTCGGCGAATTCAATGAAGCCACCGCCAAGGGCGTGGTCATCGCGGAATAAAACATGCTCGGCGCACTGATCATCGTCTTTCGTGAAGTCATCGAGGCCGGCTTGATCGTCGGCATCGTCCTGGCGGCGACGCGCGGCGTCGCCGAACGCGGCCGGTGGGTCACAATCGGCGTCGTCTGCGGCGTAGTGGGCGCAAGCATCGTTGCGATGTTTGCCGGGGTCATCTCGGACGCATTCCAGGGCTCCGGCCAGGAATTGTTCAATGCCAGCGTACTTGGCGTCGCCGTGATCATGCTCATGTGGCACAACGCCTGGATGGCGCGGCATGGCCGCGAGATCGCGGACGAAATGCGCCGCGTGGGCACCGCCGTGAGCGAAGGCGCCAAGCCGCTGACGGCACTGGCGGTCGTGGTCGGTCTTGCGGTGTTACGCGAAGGCTCTGAAGTCGTGCTTTTCCTTTACGGGATACTGGCCTCCGGCACGACGGTATCGGCAGCGCTGATCGGCGGCGTCTTGGGAATTGTCGCCGGCGCAGCGTTCTCGGCGCTGACCTATCTCGGCCTGTTGGCGATTCCGAACCGCCACATCTTCTCTGTGACGAGCTGGCTGATTGCTCTGCTAGCGGCGGGCATGGCCGCACAGTCTGTGCACTTCCTCAACAATGCAGGTCTCGTGCAGGCGCTCGACCAAACCGTTTGGGATACCTCGTGGCTACTGTCGGAAAACAGCATCCTCGGTCGAATGCTTCATGCCTTAATCGGTTACACCGAACGGCCGACGCAGATGCAGCTATTGGTCTACATCCTCTCACTGGTCGCGATGTATCTCCTGATGCGCTTCGCGCGCTACTCGCCGGCCAAGCGACTCCCCGCCGCCGCCGAGTAGCGGTCAGCATTCCTGAGAAGAAGGCGGACTTCAGCGCCGCCTTCCACCCAGCGCGGCAAAGGCAACGTCGGGCACCTGATCGATCAGCTTGAGCAATGCGCGCGCCGGTCCACGTGGATGACGCTTGCCCTGCTCCCAGTTGCGGACAGTCTCGATCGGTACTTCGATCTTTTCCGCGAAGGCCGCCTGCGTCAGCCCGCAGCGTGCGCGAACGTGACGTACGAATTTTGCCGGATCGCCGTGGTCGATCGTTTTTTCGCTTCCGTCCGGAAGGATTTCGACAATCCGCCCGTCGGCTTTCAACCGTACCCGCATCATGGCCGCTACCCTTTCGATGACGAGTCGGCCAATGGACTACATGATTCGCGCCCGCAATTCGTTAATGACAGAAAAAGCGGCTATGGGCTCGTGTAAGGCTCGCCTCACGACCACCAAAGAGTGCCACCCCGAAGCGGCGCGACAGCGTCACCGCGAGGTCGTTGACCGGGCAAAACAGGATGGCGAAGACGATCGCGACCGGCACGGTCGCAATACTGATCAGCCACCGTTGCGCCGATGGCTCGAGCCCAAAAGATGCTAGAACATGGTCGACAGCGGAGGATTGTAACTTCCGGCCGTCGATTGCGACACATGGGCCGAGAAATGAGAGAACTCGAGCAGGCCCTGCACCGTCGGACGCTCAAAATTGCGCCGGAATGATTAATAATGCTTAAGGAACTGCGCGCCGTGACTTCAGAAGGTCGGTTTCAGCTCGTCTTCTCGAAAATCTCGCGTCCGATCAACATGCGTCGGATCTCGCTCGTGCCTGCCCCGATTTCATAGAGCTTGGCGTCTCGCAACAGGCGGCCGGTGGGAAAGTCATTGATATACCCATTTCCGCCGAGGCACTGGATAGCCTCCAGGGCCATCCAGGTTGCGCGTTCGGCGGCATAGAGAATCGCGCCGGCAGCATCCTCCCGCGTGGTGCGGCCTTCATCGCAGGCACGCGCGACCATGTAAACGTACGACTTCGCGGCATTCATCGTCACATACATGTCGGCGAGCTTGGCTTGCACGAGCTGGAAGCGACCGATTGGCTGACCAAATTGCTTGCGATCGTGCACGTAAGGAACGACGACATCCATGCACGCTTGCATGATGCCCAGAGGGCCTGCTGCCAGCACCACGCGCTCGTAGTCGAGACCCGACATCAGCACGTTGACCCCGTTGCCGACCGCGCCAAGCACGTTTTCCTCGGGCACCTCGCAGTCGGTAAAGACCAGTTCGCTTGTGTCCGAGCCACGCATGCCGAGCTTATCGAGCTTTTGCGCCGGCGCGAAACCTTTGAACCCTTTTTCGACGATGAAGGCGGTAATGCCGCGTGCGCCGGCGGTGTGATCCGTTTTGGCGTAGATCACCATCGTGTCTGCGACCGGCCCATTGGTGATCCACATCTTGGACCCATTGAGGACGTAACAATCGCCTTTTTTGTCGGCCCGGGTGCGCATGGAAACCACATCCGAGCCCGCGCCCGGTTCGGACATCGCCAGGGCACCGACATGGTCTCCGGAAATCAGTTGCGGAAGGTATTTGCGTTTCTGCGCATCGCTGCCGTTACGCCGGAGCTGGTTGACGCAGAGATTCGAATGCGCGCCATAAGACAACCCAACCGCCGCGCTTGCGCGCGAAATTTCTTCCATGGCAACGCAATGCTCGAGGTAGCCGAGGCCTGCGCCGCCATATTCCTCCTCGACCGTAATTCCATGCAGGCCGAGCGCTCCCATCTCCGGCCAGAGATCGCGCGGAAAGACATTGTCGCGATCGATCGCGTCCGCACGCGGCGCAATCCGGTCCTGCGCGAAGCCGCTGACCGACTTGCGCAACATGTCGATATCGGCACCGAGGCCGAAGTCGAAGCCCGCCCAGGCATTGGGGATCATGCGAGACCCTCCGCTCACAGGCATGACTCTATAATCTGAACGTCACGCTGTCAGCGCCTCGTCCGGCCGCCGACAGAGGCCGACCGCCCTGCTTTGCTTGTACCAGGAGCTTGTCGATGGCCTTGGCCGGCGCAGTCCTTGCGAACAGGAAACCTTGCATTTCATCGCAGCCCGCGGTGCTCGGTTTCGACCCCCTCCACCAGCACCGACCGGCCGAGCGCGAGCCCGAGCGCCACGATGGCCTGGGTACTTACGCCACCGTTGGATGAGCGACCAAGCGCTGCGACAAAGCTCCGGTCAATCTTGACTGGAAAACGCTGAAGATAACCGAGATTGGAATAGCCCGATCCGAAGTCATCGAGTGCCACACACGCACCCCCAAGGCATGCAGATCAATCTCATCCGGGTCATCGATCAGCACGCCCTCGGTAATTTCGAGAACGAGCCGGCAGGATGCCCGTCGGTGGCCCGACGATCTCTATGTCGCGGTGAATCTTTCGCCACTCCAGGTGCGCGATCGGACCATCATCGAAATGGTCCGCTCGTCGTTGGCGGAAAGTGGCGTAGCTCCGTCGCGGCTCGTTCTCGAAATTACCGAGGGCGCCTCACCGCAGGCCGAACCAGAAGCTCGCAATGCTGAGAAATGAGAAAAATCCGACCACGTCGGTCACTGTCGTCACAAATGGGCTTGAAGCCACTGCTGGGTCGAACTTGAGCCGGTGCAGTGCCAGCGGAATGAGAATCCCGCCGAGCGCGGCCGCGACCAGATTGCAGATCATGGCCAACCCGATCACAAAACCGAGGCCCGGAACCTTGAACCAGATGTAGGCGACCGTTCCGGTAATGACCGCGAATGCCAAGCCGTTGAGAAAACCAACCATCAGCTCGCGGGAAATCACGCGCCAGGCGTTGGCGTCGCTCAAGTCGCGTGTCGCCAGAGCTCGCACTGCGACTGTCATGGTCTGCGTCGTCGCATTTCCGCCCTGACTTGCGACGATTGGCGCCAAAACCGCAAGCGCCACCATTTTTTGCAACTGGCCCTCGAAGAGACCGAGCACCGATGATGCCAGAAACGCGGTTGCGAGATTGACCAGCAGCCAGCTGAAGCGGCCGCGCGCAATTTTCCACACCGAATCCGACAACTCTTCGTGGCGGGGAATGCCGCCAAGGGCGTGAATGTCTTCTTCCGCTTCCTCTTCGAGCACGTCGGCAAGGTCATCAAAGGTAATGACCCCGACAAGGCGTTCGTCGGCGTCAACGACCGGAGCGGTGACCCAGTTGTACCGTTGAAATAGGCGCGCAACACCCTCCTGATCCTGGGCCGCACCGACTCGATGGCGGTCTTTTTCCATCAGGCCTGAAATGGGTACGGGACGCTTGCTGCGCAGCAAGCGATCGAGCGGCACGGCGCCCTGAAAATGGCCTCCTTCATCGACGACGTAGAGCTCGTAGAAGTGATCAGGCAGCTCCGTTGTTTCGCGCATATAGTCGATCGCCTGCCCGACATTCCAATGTGGCGGGACGGCGATAAATTCCGACTGCATCCGCCGGCCCGCCGAATCTTCCGGATAGTCGAGGCTGCGCGCCAGCGTGACGCGCTCGGGTTGCGGCAATTGCTCGAGGATCTCAGCCTGTTCGTCCTTCGGCAGGTCTTCCAGGATGGCGACCGCATCGTCGGACTCCAGTTCACTCACGCCTTTGGCGACGGTCTGCGAAGGCAATTCCTCGAGAATTTCCTCGCGCACCGTGTCATCGACTTCCGTGAGGGCTGTGAAGTCGAAATCGATGCCTAGCAATTCGACAAGCCGCTGCCTCTGGTCGGCTGGCAATGCTTCGATCAGCGCGCCCATGTCGGACTCATGCAGGTTGCCGACAAGCGCCTTCAACCCCGTGCCATCGGCTGCCTTGATCCTGCGCGCGACGCTCTTGACGAAAGTCTTGCGGATCGAGCCATCCTTGTTGCGCGGAAGTTGCGCAGCGGCCTCGCTGTTGGTCACCTGTTCCTGGTCGAGCATGTCAGAGGCCTGTCGGCAGAAAACTACTGACGCGCGATGCTTGTACGCCCGGTTGTACGCTTCGTGCAAACTATTAAGCGTGTAAGGGGCGCGAGCTTGCCGCTCACCGACGAATGCGGCAAAGAATGTTTCATGACGCGAATGTGTCTCGTCGCAATCGCTTTCGCAATCGTTCCGTGGACAGCGGTCGCTGCGCTGTGCCCCGGCAATTCGGACGCACTCGGAACCGAGCGGGTGCTCGAAGTCGATGTCAGAAATATGCCGCGGGTTGGCCGCAAGCAGTTTCCTTCAACGCTCCCGCTGGGTGAGAAGGAACTGGTGCTCACATTCGATGATGGTCCCTGGCCCGGGACCACCACAAGAATTCTGGACACGCTCAAAAATGAATGCGTGCGCGCGACATTCTTCCTTCTGGGGCGAAATACGGCAGCGCATCCAGAAATCGCGCGCCGGGCTCTCGCTGAAGGCCATAGCATCGGCCACCACAGTTATTCGCACCCCCTGCTCGATCGCATGCCCATGATGAAGGCCGAGGCGGAAGTCGACCGCGGCATCGAAGCGGATGAGACCGCGCTCTATGGCCAAGTTCGAGCACTCCCCGCCACGCCCTTTTTCCGATTTCCGGGCTTTGCCTCAAACCCCGCTCTTCTCAATCGCATGAACGAGCGCGGTCTCGTGGTTTTTGGGGCTGACGTATGGGCAAGTGACTGGAAGCAGATGCAGCCCGATCAGGAACTGCGCCTGATCCTTTCCCGTATAGAAAGGGTTGGGCGCGGGATTGTCCTCTTTCATGACACAAAGTCACAGACGGCCCAGATGTTACCGGCTTTTCTGCGCGAACTGAAAAAGCGGGGCTATCGGATCGTGCATATTCTACCAGCGGGGGGTAAAGCACGTTGAGGCGGCATCGCATATTTACCTCACCGAGTAAAAACCATTGGAAAACAAGACTGTGTTGGGTCCACAATGCGTAATCCTCCGTTAAGGTCGCGCGCCATACTGTCGGGAAGTCATTGATTCTGGTCGGTGATGGCGTGAGGTCGGGGGGCCCGATGCGCGTTGTACTGGTGTTGTTTGTCTGGTTGCTTGGCCTTGTCGCGGCTGTAGCGGAGCCGTGCGCCGGCAACCCGGATGCGCTCGGCACCAGCCGCGTTCTCTCTATCAACCCGAGCGAGTTCCAGCGCATCGGCAGCATGCAATACCCCAAAACGCTGCCGCTCAATGATCATGAAGTTGTCATCACTTTCGACGACGGCCCTATCCCACCGTATTCAAATTCAATTCTCGACACATTGGCCTCGCAGTGCGTGAAGGCGACCTATTTTCTGGTCGGCGAAATGGCGCAGGCTTATCCGTCAATCGTACGCCGTATCTACAATGCCGGTCACACCATCGGCACTCACAGTCAAAATCACCCTTTCGCTTTCCAGCGGCTAAGCGAGCAGAAATTCGAAACCCAAGTCGATGTCGGCATTGCATCGGTAGACGCTGCGCTCGGTG
>DASRAF010000111.1:0-18901 GCA_035638295.1 Pseudolabrys sp. | reverse complement strand
ATTGCACCGTCTCATTATTTTGGGAGAAATTCGTTTGTGAACGTCGAGGGGAAATCAACGTCCTGGGTGCCCTTGGGTTGCAGGTAATCAAATGTCCCGCGCGCCTGCGATTCCGTCATGCGGCCATTTTTAGTCCAGATCTGGCTCACGACCTCGTAGGCTTCGTCGTTCGTCGCAGACGCCATCGTTGGATATTCCAGCGCCATGAGCGCCTTGCCTCGCTTCGGATCGTCCTTGAGAATTTTCACGGCATCAGAGAATGCTGCCGCTACTTTGCGAAGGAGTTCGGGTTTGCCCTTTATATTGTCTGGGTGGGTGGCAAGCGTCATGAACAGAATGTCGCGAAACTCGGGTACCTCGCCGTTCATCAGATTGAGGAAGATCCTGCCCTTACCCGCCTGCTGAACCAGGACGCCGGCCGGCTCAAACGGCAGCGCCGCATCAATCAAGTTGCGGTCAAAAGCAGCCACATAAGAAGGGGCTTCGGCACCGAGATAGACGCTTTTGATGTCTTCGGGCAGCGTCAGTCCGTATTTTTTTGCGAGGACCCCGAGCATCTTCTCGCCGGAGCCGCCCGCCGACGGCATGGCAACGCGCATTCCCTTGAGACGCCTGACCTTCGCCTCAATGCCAAGCTTGTCCGCGCCCGCCACCAGCGCATCATTGCCGATGATGTTGTTGACCGGGCGATTGGCGATATTGAAGAAAGCAACGACGCGTTTCCCCTGTACGGCAGACGTCAGAATGTGTTCGTAGCTCACGATCGCAACGTCCGCCTGTTTGGTCAGCGCCGCCTGCAGCGCGAGTGGGCCCCCTTGGACGAACGAAACATCCGCCTCCAGCCCATGCTTCTCGAACAGTTTTTCGCGTTGGGCGACGTAGAGCGCTCCGCTGTAGTAGCCATGCCCGATATTGGTGATCTTGACGGGCTCAGCGGCCGCAGAGCACGCCGCCAACATCGACGCGGCGATCGCGGACCGTTTCCAGGCTCTCATGATACTCCTCCCTTTGCGAGTTTTTTGCGTTAGCGACTCGTGAAACGCCATTGTTCCATATGATTTTGCACGGCATCCACGAGGAAGTTCAAAGTCACTGCAAGCAGCGCAATGACAATGAGGACAGCGAAAACGCCCGCGGTGTCGAACTGGGCACCAGAAAACTGGACGAGATAGCCGAGCCCTTTGTTTGACGCGACCATCTCGCCAATCACCGCACCGATCAATGCGTAGGGAACGGAAACCCGCAGCCCGGCGAACATCCACGACATGGCAGACGGCACAATCACCTTGGCGATGACCTGCAGACGCGTTGCCTTCATGAGGCGGGCAATGTCGATCAGATCTTGATCGACCTGTCGAACGCCAGCGAACGTGTTCAAAAACACCAAAAACAGTACCAAGGCTGCTGCCAGTGCGATCTTGGATTCGATTCCGAGACCGAACCACAAAACAAATAGCGGTGCCAACGCGACCTTCGGAAGAGCGTTCAACGCATTGAGGTAGGGATTGAGCAGCCGACTGATGAAAGGTGATACACCAAGCCAAATTCCTAGCGCACCGCCAAGAACCGAGCCGATCACAAATCCGGCCGTCGTTGCATAGATCGTCGCCCACAAATGAATGAAAATGGATCCGTCGCGCGTCCATTCAAAGAGCCGTCGTCCGACATCGATCGGGTTCGAAATGAAGAAATTGTCGACCAGACGGCCAGAAGCACCCTGCCAGGCAAACAGCACGGCAATGCCCAGCAGTGTTTGCCACAGCACCATGGCAACGCCGCCAGCCTCGCTCGGGCTCGAGGTTTCGGGCTGATCGATGTCCTGTTCCAGCGAGGTCACACCCTTTCCTCCTGGTATTCGATGCGCAGCCGATCCCAGAGCGCGTCGTAGTGTTCTTTAAATTGGTTAGTAAAACGGACGTTGAGAACGTCACGGGGACGCGCCAGCGAAATTTTCTGCTCAAGCGCAATCATCGCCGGTCGGCGCGTACAAACAATGACGCGATCGGCAAGTGTCACCGCTTCCATGAGGTCATGCGTGACGAAAATCACCGTCTGCTCGTTTTCTGCGGCAAGCTGCAGAAGCAAACCATGCATCGCGAGCTTGAGCTGAGCATCGAGCGCTGCGAATGGCTCGTCCAGCAGCGCCGTTTCGGCGCCGTAGACGATCATACGCGCAAGACTCACACGCTTGCGCATTCCGCCGGACAATTCATTTGGAAAGCGCGTTTGAAACCCGTCGAGCCCGACTACTTTTATGATATTTTCCGCGCGGGCCTCGCGTTCCGGCCGTGACAGCTCAGCAAGTTCCAGCGGAAAGGCGATATTGTCACGAACGTTTCGCCAAGGAAGCAGGTTGTCCTTCTGCGTCATGTATCCGACGTCGGTGTTGAGGTCCCTAACGCGCGTGCCTTTGTAGAGGATCTGGCCCTTACTCGGCGGATAGATCCCCGCAATCATGTTCAACAGGGTCGATTTGCCACATCCGCTGGGGCCGATGACCGCAACAATTTCATGCTGACGAATTGTCAGATTGAAATCGCGCAATGCCTCGACGACCGCCTCGCGACGTCTGAATGTCTTGCAGACATGGGAGATCTCAATCACAGCTGCAGACCACTAGAATATCGAGCGTTGATGCCCACCATCGACATCGATATTGGCCCCTACAATAAAACCAGCGCGTTCCGACGCCAGAAATGCGACCGCACTGGCGACGTCCTCAGCCACGCCCCAACGCCCGAGCGGAACCTCGGCACCCCAACGCGATTCTTGCTGCTCCAGGCTACGTCCGAGAAAAACCTCGTTGTGAAGTTTTAAGCCATCGGTCAGCGGAGTTTTGATGCGGCTTGGGCACACGGCATTGACCAGGATGTTATCCCGCGCGAAGTCATCCGAAAGCGACTTCACCAGGGCATGCTGCCCGGCATTGCTAATGGTCGACGCGATCCCGTTGGCCTGCGGCACTTTGCCGGCCTGACCGATGATAACAATAAAGCGCCCGCCCCCTTGGCGACGCATATAAGGCACGACGCATTTGGCCAATTCCCATGTGCCCATCACTTTGGTCTCCAGGTGTCGCAGCAAAGCACTTGTCTCGACTTCTTCAAGTCGGCCGGCGAGATGCGTCCCGGCATTGCTGACAACGATATCGATTCGCCCAAAGACGGCGACCACATCGTCAACCAATGCTTTGACCTGAATCGGATCACAAACATCGGCGATGAAACCTCGAGCACGATCAATTTGTGTTACTGCACGATCAAGCTTGGCCTGCTGGCGTCCAGCAAGGGCAAGCTTGCAGCCCTCGTCGGAAAGGCGTTGGGAAACGGCAAGACCGATTCCGCTCGTACCCCCGGACACCAACGCGACTTTTTCTTTCAGACCAAGTTCCATGATTTTCGCTTTCAACCGAAGACGTAACGGTGGTAGCCGCCATCAATGCTCACGGCGCTACCGGTCACGAAGTTCGCCGGCTCAGAGACGAGAAACGACACTAAATCCGCGACTTCATCTGGCGTTCCGATACGTCCGAGCGGATTGGCGCGTAAAAAGCCCGCAGCAGCGGTCGCACGATCGACCTTCCGTTCACGCATTTCCTTCTCGATCAACGAGGCCAGAAGTTCGGATTCAATGTATTGCGGACACACCGCATTGACGCGGATGTTGTCGCGGGCGACTGCGTCGGCGACGGACTTAGTCAGGCCCATGCACGCGGCGTTTGTCACTCCCGACGGAAAGCGATCTGGATGCGGATGTCGTGCGGCCTGACCGACGATGTTGATGATCCGCCCATCCTTGTGCTTCCGCATGATCGGAAGCACAGCCTGAATCATGAAAAAAAAGCCGAACACCTTGTCGCGCAACTGCCGTTCCAGAATCTCGGCTGTGGTTGTCTCTACGGTACCGCGCAGGTGAGTTCCGGCATTGTTGACGAGGATGTCTATCCGCCCGAACGCCTGGTTTGCATCGGCAACGAACTTTTGCACCGCCGCTTCATCGGTAACGTCGGTGGCCACGCCCAGGACGCGACACTCACCAGGATCGTTTTTGCCCTGTGAAAGCTCGGCAACAGCTGAATGCAAACGTTCCGCGTTGCGCGCGCAAATTGCTACCTTACAACCTTCATGAATCAAACCTTTTGCGACGGCCTTGCCAATGCCGCGCGACGCCCCAGTCACCACAGCAACCTTGCCATGCAGGCCGAGATCCATCCTCCCCCTCGCATTTCTAATGATGTATGGGTTGTTCGGATCATCTATCGGCAGGTGAACTGCGTCAAGCAACCGGAGGAAAGTAGGCGATGGATCTGGGCATCAAGGGGCGTCGTGCAATTGTAACTGGCGGCGGCAGCGGAATTGGATTCGAAACGGCACGACAATTTCTCGAAGAGGGTGTGCGCGTTCTCATTACGGGCCGGACCGCTGACAAGATCAACAAAGCGCGCGACGAATTGGCAAAGCGAACCGGTGGCGAAGTTCACGCCGTGCAAGCCGACATGAGCAAAGAAGCGGACATCAAGCGGATGATCGATACTGCAAAGGCAAAACTCGGCGGTGTCGACATTCTCGTTAACAATGCGGGCACGATGTATTCGGGCCGCTTTGCATCACTGAAAGATGACGAGCTGAAGAATCAGTTCGAGACCAAGCTGTTCGGTTTCATGCGAGCGATCCGCCTCGTCTATCCCATGATGAAAGCGCAAAAATGGGGTCGTATCGTAAATACGATCGGCGGAGCCGGCAAAGAGCCAGATCCCTACATGTTCGGCAGCGCGATGACCAACAGTGCTTTGCTCAATTTGACCAAATCGCTGTCGGAGGAATTCGGCGAAGACAACGTGCTGGTGAACGCCATATGTCCGGGTTGGGTAGCGACCGACCTGTGGGTGCGCAATGCCGAAGGTCTCAAGAAAGAGCTGAACGCGAAGAGCGAAGACGAAGCAAGGAAACTTGCCGCCAGGAAGAACTCGCTCGGTCGCATGGGCAAGCCGGAAGAGCTGGCGAATGCCACTGTGTTTCTGTGCTCGGAACGGTCGAGCTACATCACCGGCGTTTCGCTTAATCTTGATGGCGGACGCTTGAAGGGTCTTTGGTGAGCCAGCCCATCAAGACCGGCCATGTAAGTCGGCTGCAATCACGTTCGGGGCGATTGGCAACGCTGGTCTTCGCCTCCACGCTCTTGATCTTGTCTTCCCAAAAAGACGTTTCTGATTGTGGCGTCTCTTTTCACCATGGACGGTTGCGACAAGCTTGAACCGCTCCGCCATCGCAGCAGCCGGTTCGGAGTTCAGGTTGTCAATCTGCGTAAGTGCCGATGCGGCGTTCGCTGCCCCTGCATCGAGGGTGGCCTGCATTGCATTCATCCGGTAAGTGACTGTTTCCGTTTAAAGAAGGGCTAGAGCGCGCTGCGTGGACAGGGATGCCCTTGTCTTTTTTCAAGCGCTTTATCTCTTCCTGGTTGGCGGCAGCGGCGGTCCCGTGCTGCGCCATTGCGGCCTGCAGCTCGAAAACGTTCCGCTTTAGGCGATCTATCTCTCCGCGCGCGCGCAATGCATTGGTCAGGTCGAGGATCTCCGTAAGGCGCAAGTTCAATTCTGAGGACTGTCTCGCAATTATGCCTTCGAGCGCCCGAATGTCCGTTTCAGAAACACCTGGTCCCGCGGGACCAAATTCCCCGTGGTATGTCAAAGGCGGGTTCAACGGATTTCATGATCGAGCGCTTCCTGTGAAGCAGGATGAACGCGTCTTTCGGTACGTACAATGGTGCCGATGAGTACGAATCGCGCGCTTCGATGGCCGATCGACCTTCAGCCTAACCACTTAACCAGCCGTTAACGGCGGAACTCAAGAGCTGATGGGACCCCGCCCCATTCTACACGGCCGCGATTGCCTCAATCTCCAACAGGAAGTTTGGATTGGCGAGGCCGCGTAGCACGCAAAGCGTGCTTGCCGGTGGGTTGTCGCCAAAGTACTCCTGAAGGATCGCGCGCGCCTTCGGTACATCGTGCGGATTGCAGATAAAGATCGTCACTTTCACAACGTCTTTGAAGGTGGCGCCGCCATCGGCTAGCGCCAGCCTCAGGTTTTCCATCACCATTTTGGTCTGCGCTGCGAAATCGTCCGGTGGCAAGACCTTGCCTGTAGGATCTGCTGCCACCTGTCCGGCGCAGAACACTAATTTATTGGCGCCCTGCGCGGTAACGACGTGCGAATAGTGCGCAAACGGTTTGTGCGCGCCTTGCGGCGACTTTCGCGTCAGTGTTGCCATGCTCCCCTCTGGGTGAAAAACGTCGCTGACCCGGCAACTTATTTTGGTTCCTTGGTCTTCAGCGCGGATTCATTGGCAGCGATGAACGCGCGAATGTCGTCTGACATATTCAGCAGCTTGAGCCACTGTTCTTTATACAAGGTCACGGGAAAGCGCCCCATTCCGTAAACAGAAACGGCCCCCTTCTCGCTTACTTTCATGCGGATGCCGGAGGTCGCGCCTTTTTTGAGTGCGGCATTCTCGGCTTGAAGGCGCTCGATCTCTGCTTTCAGATCTTCAGACATGTTTGTTCCTAACGTCTCGGCGTATCAGTCGGACTGCTCTCTGGAGGAACTGGCGGAGGAAGCGGTCGTATTCTTTATTTCCGCTTCATTTCCGCGCAATTCATTTTCGGCAGCGCCCACGGTGGCCGCCCTCTCGCTAGACCATACGCCAGCATTGTAAGTCGAGAAAGCCGTCACGGGTATTGCCGGTGATTAGCTCACTTTACGACTCGATTTCGCCGACCACAGTCCGGGTTGCGGGCTCAACAAGCAGGACTTTGCCCTTGGCCTTCAGATAGTAAAGGTGCTCGACACCATCGATGCTGCGCACGCTTTCGGGCAAGGGACGCATACCATTGAGCGCTTGGTCGGGTGACAGCTCGCTTGCCGGTTTAAGCGCATCGGCACCTGCGACCGGTTTCGAAGCGTCTGACATCACCGCATCGAATATTTGCATGCGTTGCTGATCGGTGAGCGGCAACGGCCAGGCCATAGTAGGCATGCGGTCGAGGATATCGTTTCGCTTGGAGAATTTGGCAGGGATCGTCTGGCCGAACGAACCGATCGGTCCGGACGGAGGCGGCTCGCCCGCTGTAGTAGATGGACCGCTAGTTGACGTTGACGCCGCTGGTCCGCCAGCCTTTAAGGCGTTCCGATCCGGAGTGGTACCGCCTGTTGTAAGGCCTTGGGGGCCTCCGATAGCGTTCTGCGATCCCTGCTTTGTATTTGGCCCGCCGAACGTTTGGGTTTCCGGACGCGGCGCACTGGGGGTGTTGCCAAGCGATGGCTGCTTCGAGTACGGCTCCAGGAGCGCCCGGCGTGCTTCCTCAGGTGTCGGGATGTCGGTGGTCTGTTTCGATTGCGAGGACGCCTGCAGCGTCGAGCCTGGATTGATTTGGCCGGTGTCGGCATTTAATCCCGGATTGGTTGGAACCGTGGCGCTTTCCTCGGCGCCGGTTGATCCATTGATGCCTACCCAAACGACCGCCGCGGCCAGCATTGCCAGCCTGAGATGACATCGATCTTTCATGGGGACCTCCAGCGGGCTGTAGCGGAACAACGACCGAGAGGCTGGAGGAGTTGCATTAAAACTCCCGGTCGGGAGCGCTGCCTCCGTGACGAGAACCTGCGGTATCCAGCTGCACCCACCGACTCGGCGAATTCTGTTAGCATCAGCTTTGTTTCAGGCAATTCGGCGTAGGGGTGTCGAAATGCTGACTGCAGTCATTGGAACCATTCTCTTAATTTTGCTCGCGGCTGCTGCATCGCGTTACTCAATTTCGCAACGCACACTTGATCGTTACGACCACTTGGGGATGTACATTTTTTTTATTGTTATCGGTCTCCCATTTGCTGTGGTGGCACTGCTGTTGATCGCGCACTATGTCGCGAACCCCACCAGCTGATTTCGCTCCGAAGACGCCTTCTGTACAACATGTTGTCAGGCAATAACCAAGCGGGCTGAGTTGCCGCGTGATGGAACTTTGGGAGACTTGCGTTTTCCCGAGTGCAACTCCCACAAGCAACAGCGGTTAAATAGACAGGGGTGACGCCGAAAAAGTGAGGACGGTTATGTCATTCATCCTCAAAATCCTGCTCGGTGGGACTTTGCTACTCATCGCGCACACTGTGACCCCGGCCGCCGAGAATTCGCATGGTGGTGCAGTTGGGCAGGGTAAGGACAGTATTTCGCAAACTCCCTCGCTGCCGACGCTAAACTTGAACACGGCGCAGCGCGAACAGGTTCGTCAAGCACTGCTGACCAAACACACGGAAGTCGAGTTCAGGTTAAAGGCGACAAAACCAGCAAAAGACTTCACACCAAAAATTGGTGCCAACCTTCCGAAAGGTGTTACGCCCGACGGCTTGCCGTCTGAACTGATCCAGAAGATTCCGCAACTTGCAGACTATGGGTACGCGAAAATGAAAGATCAGATCTTGATCGTGAACGGACTCGACAGAAAGATCGCCGAGATTATTCCGGAGACACAACCACAAACCACAGGACAAAAGTGAGATAGCAAATGCGCTACAGGACGAGCTCCGTTTAAGGCGGTGGCATACTGCTGCTTGTCATTTGTCGCGTTCGCTGCCAAAAGTTTGAACAGTGATGTAGGCGCTTAAACCAAGGAAAATGAAAATAAAGATTGCCAGGCTCAGGTCAAAAAACGTGGCGAGGGCGACCACGGCCGCAATCGCAGCAGCAACCCACCAAGGAATCGATCTAAGCATGATGCCCGCCTTGGTTAGGCACCTGTACGCGGCCAGTCTTTTAAATTGGGTTAATGGACCAATGACGGCTCGGCTCCAAAAGCCAGTTAGCTAAGAACGCGCCATGCTGCGTCCAGTCTTGGTTCCTAACGGCGAAAATGCATCAGCATAGGCCGAGAAGTTCTCGGCCTATGCGTTTCGAAGGATGCGAGTACGGCTAGAAAGCGTCTGCCGGCGTTGTCATAAGACCGAGCGGATTGATGGTCTCAGCGCGATGCGTTTTACCGACGGTCGGACCAACTGACCAGGCGATGACTGCAAGAGCAGTTCGCGCATGGAGCTCTTCTTTCGGTATGGCCAAAAGAGCCCTTGGATTGCCTTTCACGGTAAGTTCATTGGTCCTATTCTTCTGCGCCTAGTTCACAGGAAGGATAATTTTCAACGGCGCGGTATAAGGAGAAGCCAACGCCGATAGTTTTTCACTATCCTATCTGAGGCCTCGGCTTTGAACGGAAGTGAATTGAAAATGCCGCTCGGTAATTTCAATTAGTTTTGGCGGAGGGAGTGGGTGTGCAAACAAAATTCTCCACCCGCAGGCCATAGTTCCTCAGCGAAATCTGGCAAAATCAAACGCTAACAGCGGCGCTCTAGGATGTCCGTCACCGCTTGAGCGAGATCTGCCCGGCTCTCACCACGACCGCCACAGTGAATTACAAACAGGTTTGGGAAACTTGAACCAGCTTGTGGCGAGCTAAGGAATTTCCGGCCTGATCACGGAATGGGGATCAGGTCCTCGGGTATACTCTTCATATGCTGCGGGTGCGCCAAGCGCAGGCCGAACGGCCATTTCTCGCCGCCTGTGACGTCCATCTTGCGAGTCAAAGCCGACCCAAGAACGACAACACTGAGCGCTGCGGCAACCACAACCGCCAGCCCTCTACGCAGGACCCCAATTCGCATGACGCGTCCCCTCGAAAAATGACGCATCGACTACCGTGTCGCTGTTACTGTTGACTTAAAAAGCGGGGTTACCGTTTGCTTAACGGTGTTGCTTCGGGAGCTGGTCACCGAGATTGCGCCGGCATTGCATAATTGAGGCATAGGGATGCCGCAGGCCTTCGCGATCACACATCTTTGTTCGAACCAGATTTCAAACTGGCGGTAACCTCTCGAGATCGGGAGAGACTGAACAACAGCTTTGGTTGGCTTGATGAACAGATTACCGAAACCGACGCGGCGCAGATTTCTGCTGGACTCCGGTATGGTTGCCGTGACCTGGGAACTCTCCCGGCGCGCCGCTCTTGGACAGGAGCTCAAGCCCACACCTTCTTGTCGGGACGGAGACGAACCGACGGCACGCCAAGGCGAGGGACCGTTTTTCAAACCAAAATCACCCGAGCGCAGTGACCTGCGCGGCTCAGGCGCTCAAGCGCGTCCTGCTGACCTTTCCGGCTTTGTGCTGACCAGAAGCTGCCGCCCGCTTCCCGGAGTAGTGGTCGATCTGTGGCATGCGGACGAGAAGGGCGAATACGACAACGTCGGTTTTCGATATCGCGGCCACGTCATCACCGGACCCGGCGGCACGTACCAGTTTCGAACCATTGTGCCCGCTGTCTACAGCGGCCGCACGAGGCACTATCATGTCAAGGTTCAGGCGCCCGGCAGCCGTTTATTGACCACCCAGCTATATTTTCCCAACGAGCCGGCGAACTCACGCGACGGTCTGTTCCAGCCCGAACTGCTGATGCAGGTAGCGGACTCAGGCGACGGTCTTACTGGTCGCTTCGATTTTGTTCTGAATATCCGCTAGGACTTGTCCGTCCGTTCTCACGGCTTGCAGATCGCGCAGATGCTCGTCCAGATTTATGAGACTTCAAGTCCCGAGGAAGCGAAAGTGCTCGGAGAGCTGGGCGTTGATCACATTGGAGTACTGGTCGGCGATGGTTCATTTCCGCGCGAACGGGGCATCGACAATGCACGTCTTATATTTTCTGCCATTCCGACAAAGTGCAAAGGTTCGGCCTTGCTGCTGTCTTCTGACGCGCGATTCATCGAGCGTACCATTTCAGAACTGAAAACCGAGATTCTGCATTTGGGTGCGTCGGCCGACCTGCTCACAGCTTCGACCGTACAGAGCCTCAAGAAGCGATGTGGCCCCCTCTTTGTGATGCGAAGTATTCCTGTGGTTGGCGAGGAAAGTATCGCTATCGCGCGGAGCTACGACGGTATTGCCGACATGCTGCTTTTAGACAGTCATCAGCCGGGTGACCGTCAGATTGGTGCGCTTGGCATAACCCATAACTGGGAGATCGATAGGAAGATTGTCGAGAGCGTGAAAATTCCCGTTATCATCGCCGGCGGACTGGGTCCGGATAATGTAGCCGATGCCATAATGGCAGTGCAGCCGGCAGGGGTCGATTCGAAAACCAGGACTGACAAGGATGACGGAAGCCACACCAAGGATCTGCAAAAGGTCAGGCAATTTGTTGCGCAGGCAAAATCACAACCACAGTAAGAATGCCTGCCAAGAATACTTGCTTTGCTGAGCATTCATTTTGTCGCGTACTACACAACTTGACAATTCGAATTAACATGCTGGACCCTGAGGGGAATAAGCTCTTCGGCCGTCGGCCTGTGGCGGCCCGTTGTTGAACTGGAGGACACCCATGAATATCGACCGCCGCCGTATTCTAACCGGCACCGCCGCCTTGTCGTTCGTTGCCTCCGCGCCGGCCGTTATTCGCGCGCAAGAGAAGGCCTCAAAAATACGAATTGGTCTGGTCCCGCTCATTTCGTCTGGCCCGATATTCATCGCGGACGCCCGAAAATTTTTCGACAAAGTCAATCTGGACGTAGAATTGAAATACTTCGCGGATGGAGCTGTTGCGATGCCGGCCTTAGTGGCAGGCGAACTTGATCTGACCGCCACCACATTGAACGCCGGGCTCTTCAATACGGTGGCCAAGGGCGCACCTTTCAAACTCATCCTCGATCGAGGCAGCGAAAAGCCCGGGCATGGGTCAATGACAATCGTCGCCAGCAATGACTTCTACGAGCAGGGCTATCGTTCGGCAAATGACGGCTCAAAACTCAAAGGCAAGACAATCGCAATTCAAGCGCCCGGCAGCATCGACCAGTATCTATTGGGGCGTGCCGCGGAGAAGGCAGGGCTCAATGCGAAAACAGACCTGAACTGGTCCTCCGGAATGCCCTATCCGGACATGATCAAACTTATGGGGGCCGGCCGGGCCGATGCTGCCAACATCCCCGTTCCGCTTGCCTTCCTCGCCGAAAAGAATCAGGTCGGGAAGATCGTCGGACCCGGCTCTGATATCGAACCCGACGCTCAACTCGCCTGTTGGGTTATGTCGAGTTCGTACTTGGCAGCCAATAAATCGGCAGCAGTACGATTTGCAATGGTGCACACCTACGCCGCACGCCTGTTCAACAAGGCGGCCGAGGAGAAAGACCCAGACGTAGTCAAAATCATCGCGGACGCCACCAAGGTGCCAGCCGTCTTGGTTACGGCCGCGGCTCCGCGTTGGACCTGGTACTCCGACGATGGTCTCCCCAACGTGGGCTCGGTCATGGCTCAATTCAAATTCGTGTCGCAGTCGATGAGCATGGTGAGCGGCCAGGTAACTCCCGACATGTTGTTCGATCTGACCGCGGCCAAAGAAGCTACGGAGCGGCTGAAAACCGCCAACCCATTTACGTGAGTACAGCGTGACACGCACAGGCGTCGCCATCGCTTGCGACGACGTCAGCTTGACGTATAGCGCAAAATCTGGAGCTCCAGTTGAGGCGCTCCAACGCGTCAGTTTTCGCATTAGTCCGCGCCAGGTGACTGCCGTGATCGGACCGAGTGGTTGCGGCAAGAGCACGTTGTTGCAAATTGTCAGAGGGCTACTCGCGCCCAGTAGCGGACGAATTCGCTTTGTTGACGCTCAGACAGGTGTCGTTGCCAGCACACCGCGGATGGCTACGGTGTGGCAAGGTTTCAATTTGTTTCCGTGGCGCACTGTTGCCGACAATGTCGCCTTTGGCCTTGAGGTTGCTGGAATCGCGCGCCAAGAGCGCCTTGAACGGACTCGTCGATGCCTTTCCCAAGTTGATATGGCCGGCTTTGAAGTCAAGCATCCGCGTCAGCTTTCGGGGGGCATGCGCCAGCGTGTTGGTCTCGCGAGGGCGTTGGTAATGGAGCCCGACGTACTGCTGCTTGATGAACCGTTTGGCGCGCTGGATGCACAAACTCGGCTCGTGCTCCAGGAGCAGCTTGCTCGCCTGGTTGAAAAAAGTGGGACGACGGCAGTGCTTGTCACCCACTCTATTGAAGAAGCCATTCTTTTGGCCGACACCATCTTGGTGATGACGGCCCGCCCAGGCCGCATTGCCGCCGAGATCAATGTCGCACTGCCAAGGCCACGTTCGCTCTCAACCACGCATCTGAGCGCCTATTCGTCTCTGTTTGACCAGATCTATCGACTTCTTCGTGACGAGGTCGTCAAAGCAATGGCGATCGAAGCTGAGAGCGCGTGATGCAAGATGAGCGGCCGATCATTTCGGAGAGAGTCCCATCGGCGACCAGCTTTCTTCATAAATCCATGCAAAAGCTGGGGGAGCCACTGGTTCTTGGTTGGCTCGCTGTCGCTTTTGTTTTGATCACCTGGGAAGCCGTCGTTGCCGGAGCGCGTCTCAATCCGATCTATTTGCCACGTCCTAGCCAAATTTTGATTGCGCTCACAACGATGTTCAGAACTGGCGGGTTGCTCAGCGACCTTTTGGCCACGCTGGCGCGAATATTCGGAGGCTTTGCGATTGCGCTAGTCGCTGGAACGCTGCTCGGGATATGGATGGCAACGTCAGAACGTGTGAGCGCCGTCGCCGACAACTTCATCGCTGCTCTTTATCCTTTACCGAAGGTCACGCTAATCCCGCTGCTGATCATTTGGCTAGGCACGGGCGGGCCATTTATGCTGGCCATTTCGGCTCTCGGCGCTTTTTTTCCTATTGTGATCAATACCGTGCTCGGAATCCGTCAATGCGACCCGGGCCTCATTCTGGCCGCTCGTGACCTTGGCGCCACGAATCGCCAGGTTGTTCGCATGGTTTTGTTGCCCTCAGCGATACCCTCGATATTCGCCGGTGTCCGTCTCGGCCTTGGCGTCTCAATCATCCTAGTCGTTGCAGCTGAAATGGTGGTGGGCAAAGTCGGATTGGGTGCACGGCTTTATCTTGCAGGGCAAGTGCTCGAAACTGAGCAGGTCTTCGCAGTGCTCATCGTTCTCGCCATCCTCGGCGTGGTGGTAACTAAAGCACAGGACTTCATTGATGTGTGGCTCAACCAGTGGCGTGTATCCTAACAGCTCTGGTGCTCGCCATTTGTTGAGGAGTATTTTAATGGTAACGCGCAAACGCAAATCGGCTAAAGCAGGCTCAGGGAAGCAAGCATTCGAAAGGCATCATTTTAACTACGGCCGCTGGACCAAAAGCCGCTTTTCCGAAGCAGTGACCGTTACCGGACCGGCCAAAATGATTTTCCTTGCTGGAATTGGTTCCGAGCATGAGCAGACCGGCAAAATCATGCACCCAGGCGACTTTACCGCGCAATGCCGGTACGCCTACCGCAAGCTCAAGAAAGTCCTTGCACGCAATGGAGCCACCATGGCCGACGTTGTCAAACAAGTGACCTATGTCATCGACGCGCGCCATCAACAGCTGGCAGGGAAGTGCCGCCTGCGAGCATATGGCAAGGCGCCTCTTCCGGCTCACACATTCGTCAACGTTAGCCAGCTCGCGTGGCCTGCTATGCTTGTGGAAATCGATGTGATCGCATTGGTGCCCCAACGCGCCCTTTAGACGGCGGGTGGTTCCTCAAATGCCAAGTGCCTTGTGTCCGCATACCTCTAACATTCTGTATGTCGGTCGGCTTTTTCTCGAAAGAAGTCCGCTTTGCCCTGAAAGCGGTCACCTCAGGTCGTGGCTGGATTGTCCGCTAAGGGTCAAAAGCGGACATTCCATTGACGAGCCGCTATTTAGTGACCAACGCCCCACGCGTTTCGGGGTGGAAGTCGTCGAAGAACTCGTAGCGACCGGGGGCCAAGGGCCTGAGGCGGATTATGCCTTCGCCATTTCCCGTCACAACTTTTTCAACCCGTAAGCTAACGCTCTCGAATTCCATTGGCGCTGAATCGAGATTCTTCACCCGCAGCTCAATGGGGACGTTGGGTGGAGCGTGAATTTCTGTCGGCTGGAACCGGTGATTTTTCACGCTCACGGTCACAGATGCCGTTTGCTGGGCATTCACACCGAGACAAGTGCCCCCGACGAGGGAGGCAGCAAGTAAGATCCTTGCAATTATTCCGACCATCTGAGCCGCTCCGTTCAAAATTCGACGGCCAATTTTAACTTGACGCGAGACCGCGTGAATTCACCGAAATTGAGCGTCGAGCCCGGCACCTCGACATCGTGACCTGACACCTGCGCATTCCAAGCCGCGGTCATGAACGCCTTCGGGCCGAGCTGCGCGTAGAGAGTTGGCCCGACAAAAATCGCATCACCCGTGAAAGTGTTGAAAAAACTGCCGTCGTAGTGACGCAAGTACCAAGCTTCCGCTCCAATAAACACCGACGGGATTATCCGGTAAGACACGGCGGCCGATACACCGCCGGTCGATTCTTTCTCCCAACCGGCGCCGATATGGTCAGGATCCTTTGTGCCTTCGGCCTCGTAAAGCAGGTTGCTGCCGAGAAAGAGACGGTTCTTGATGAGCTCGAGATCGGCATTGACCTTCAACTCCAGACCCAAATTTGTCACGCGGGTTCCGCTGGTCTCGTCGATGCGGTGCCATTCCGGCTCCGCCGAAAGTGTAATTGCCAATGGCGACGAAGCATTGCGCTCAAGTACGAGATATCGCACCTCGCCGAAAAATCCGCTCATCGCAAGGTTGCTGCGATTTTCCAGATCGGTGACGTCCTTGATGACGTGCGTGGAAACCAGCGGCCCAAGCTCAAATTGAAAATATTGGTTCGGTGTGAACTCGTATTCGAGTTTTGTCTCGCTTGCCCAATAACGTCCGTCGGATTTGCCGATCCGGGCAATGCTCTCCGCCGAAAATTCTTTCTCGCCTTCGAGACCAACACCCGAGCCCTCGGTAAATCCGAAGATGTATTTGGTCTCGACCTCGTAAAATCCATCCTGCCCGCGCGCGAGGTCGGCGTTGCTCAAGGCAATCAATGTGCTCGCAGCAACGACAATGCACATGTTCAGAATGCGCAAACGATCGAACGAAGCGGTTTTCTGGAGGCGACTTTCAACAAAACTATTGCGCATGTCCGTCCATTGCGCTCGCTCTACAGTTGCACCATTGAGCGCCGCGAAAAACTCAAGGTCAATAGAAGCGGCAAATATTAGATTTATTCTAATGACAAACTGCGAACTTCGAGTCCTTGACGGAAATCGTTGAGAACAAGGCGGACTCCCTTAGGCCTAGTCCGCGACTGCGGCGATACAGTCGATCTCAATATCGAAATGTCCGGGCCACGCGGGCACGTTGACGAAGATTCTTGCCGGGGGATTCTTGGGAAAGTAGCGGGCGTAAATGGCATTGACGACCGCGAACTTCTCCACCGAGGTGCAGTAGACGTTGCACTTGAGCACGTGTTCTAGCGACGATCCTGCCGCCTCAAGACAGAGCTTCATCTGATCGAGAACCAACTCTGCCTGTTTCTCGATTGGAGCATCGACGACTTCTCCGGTCGCAGGATCAAACGGCGGAAATCCCGACACGTAGATTGTGTTGCCGAGTCTAGTGACTGCCGAAGTCGGTGCCCTCCAGCGTTCTAGATAGGTGGACAGAGGCTCGACGCGGATCACTTCCCTTTTCATAAATCTCTCCAAAATGGTCGATGGCCGGATAATGTTGTCCTAAGCGGCGATTGCCGCCCGAAAGCTAGCGATCGTTGATCGTAGAACTTGGCATGCCACTTCCGCATTAGGTGAAGCGGACATTTCGCGGCGCAAATAACATGTTCGCTTTCCCACAGACACCGCCACCAACCCGTTACCCTATCGCATTTCGCTGCCTGTCTTTGCGGAACCTTTCGTTTCGCCCTGTCGTTCTTTGTAGATGGCGCGCTGCTAGCCCGCGGTTGTCACATGAACGAAGACCTCATTGCCCCGTGGCTGATGCAATATCCCGGTATATGGACGGCGCTGTTGACCGGGTTGGCGCCCGCTATGATCGCTAGCTTCAGGCGCCGCTCAGTGATGCCTTGGTATGTCTACGGGTTCGCTTGCAGTCTCGTGGCTTGGCCTCTGGTCACGCTACCGACGGTCCATGCGTTTCTTCTGCGGTCACGGTCTATATCACCGGAGTTGCGACAGCGGCGGCGGCGGGCCGACGCGCTAGCCTTGCTCGCAGAAAGCAGTGTGCGATCATATCCAACGTGGATAGCAGACCTCAAACGCAAATCGCCAGATGGAGTTGATCGTCGTCGCTATGTCTACGAGAAGATCAGGCCCGGCGACTCGATCGAACTCATTCGCGAAAACACCGATCGTTATGAGCATGCTGTAGCGTTTCGACATCGCGGCGTTTACATCGGCTACGTGCCGAAAAGACATTTTTGGCTCGCCCACGCTATCGATGACGGACGTCGGCTTCTTGCGATCGTCGACAAGGTCAAAGTTGGGGGAATCTTTCGCCGTCGAGCAAAATCCGTGGGCGTTCGGATTGTAGTCCTCAACGCCCGACAAAGGTAATCGCGGTGTTCTACTTACCTCCAAAAAGCAAATGTTTCTCGCCTGGAATACCATATCCGCTTGAGGGCCATTAGCTATTGTTCACCCACTGGTAACAACCAACCGCTCGTTTACAAATATCTACGTGGTTGTCCCCCCGCGCGAATGACTTAATCCTAAAAAAGTCACAAAACAAAAATCTCATAACAGCGGTTAGTGGGGGGTAAGGCGATGTGGGGCACATTGTTCGGTTTTGTTTTCATAATTTCAGTCGCTATGGGCCTTGCCGCTATTCGTCTTGGATTCTGACACACAGCGAAGTGTTCGGCGCGGTTGCGTTATCGAACCGTCTGCCGGGGGTTAGCGTTGTCTTGCCGGCGACCCGTCCCCACTCCACCGTCGAGTTTCCCAACGGTCGAAAGGTGCATGTCTCAAGACGAAAAAAGATCGCCCTGTGAATGTTCGGAGTTACAACAATTAGCAGCGTCACTCACCACTGCGCTGCGTGAGGCCGTCGAAGAGCCGCCGTAGACGTCTGGAAAGCGAATCCTATGACCGACACGCGTGAGGCCGCTGATGCATTTAGAGATCTAGCAAAGAAGAACTACGCATACGTCGTGGTGAGAGTGAATAAGTCTGAGGTCCGTGAATTCTTCGATGGTTTTTTAGCCCATGTCCCCTGGGTAAGAGCGGTCAGCATAGAGGGGCGAGACGGTATCAAACTCCAACTAACGACCCCTTGGAACCAACTACCTAAAGGCACCAGGGTGACGGTGACGATGCCTCGCAAAAAGTTTGGGGCGTTCTTGCTTGATGTGCTGCGGCTGCGCCCACCCTGGGCAAAAGTTGGCGATGTCGTGACCCTAGTAACACCTAGGGACAAATTGGAAGAATTTCTAAACTTGCTGCCTGAGTCCGTGAAATTGATCAGTTGTCCAGAAGAGTCGACGCAGTCCAAAAGAATAAGACTGATCTAAGAATAAGACTGATCTAATGACCGGCTTTAAAAGCAACACCCCACATCATTCGTGAAGCAGCACTCGCACTGCACCGATGAACAATGTCCGCTATAAGCCCAGAACGGCACTCACTCCGCAATGCTAAATTGCTGCGCGCCCGGTATCTTACCGGATAACATTCGATGGAGCGGTAGCAAGGACGTGTCTAAAAAAGCTGGCGGAGGGAGTGGCCTCCAACTGTCGTTAATTGTGTTTTAATATCAACCGCTTCTTACTTCTTTGTTTTCGTACCCATGATCCTACCCGCAAACGGCGGCCGATGACGAACGGCAGCGACGTCATCGGCCATGGTCATCGCTGGATTTCACTCGGGCGCGCCATGTTCGCTTTACCCCCAGAAGGATATATGCGCCGCAAACACCGATGTCCGGTTTGGGCCAAAAGCGGACATTGTGCGAG
>DASRAF010000110.1:0-2586 GCA_035638295.1 Pseudolabrys sp. | reverse complement strand
CCTTTGACTGTGAGCGCCCTCACAGAACGGAAAGCTCTAATTGTTTCAGGAATAATTTTTTGGACGAAACGAGACAGACTTATCCAGCAATTCCGAATTGCCCCCGCGCGGGATCGGCTAGCACTCCATCTTGAAATTTCGTCGGAATAAGGTGTCGCGACCTTCGCAGGCACCCCGCTTTCGAGGCGATGCTATGCCCGTAATTTGCGCTGGTGTCACGATGTTACGATCGCTGATCACGAAAACGTCATGGAACAGCGGCGCAATAAATTACCACACATTCAATAGGTGCAATTTTTGCAGAAAAGCTTGAGACCAAGGCCAAATTAGTTGCGCTCCAAACCATCTCCATGAAAATTCATGCTTAGCAAAAGTACTTCTTCAAGCACGTCATACCGATCACGCCTAGTTCTCGCGCCCCGCAGACATTCCGTCTGCTCCAGATGAGGTGCCCAATTGTGACATGGCGAAAATTGAAAATTATTTCGGTGGTCGCGACTGCATTGGCCTTCATTGCAACGCTTGCCGTCGCGCGCGCGGTGCGGTCCTCGGCTAACTCCGAAGCGAATCGGGCTCAGGCCGCGCCCCCGCACTTGCAGCACAATTTCGCCTGCCCCCCGCTCATTTCCTCCTGGGATTGCGAGATCGTTGTAAATACCTTTCCCATGAGCACGGGCGGCCGCCGGATGCCCCCAATGCGGATGACAATCTAAGTTTTCCGATCGCGAAAAACCTTGAGGCCGCAATCAATCTGATAGCGAACCAAGGCCGTATACGACCCGGAGGATTGGACCCAGCGGCAGCCCAACCTGGTCGAACCACGCCTTAAACACCGTTACGACTCGGCCATCCCGATAGACCTGGGCCAGTCCGGTATTGACCGCGAGACGGAATGCCCAATCGCCGCGCGGCAGAACAATGGCGTAAGGCTCGACTGACAAATCATCCGGCAGCATCATCAGATTTTGTGGATTCTTTATGTGAGCGCCGACCAGCAGGAGTTTGTCGCTCGCGAAACCATCGACTTTACCGCCTTCAAGGAGTGCGACGGCTTCGCTTCCGTCTTTCACGGAAATCAACGTCGCTTCGATCTTTTGCTGCTTGAGCTGGTTGATGATGGCCTGCTCATTGGTCGTGCCTGATGCAACTGCGATTTTCTTTCCGGCCATGTCCGCAAATGTGCGGATGTTGGATGTCTTGGGGACGATAATGCCGGTGCTTTCGACAAACACGAAGTTTGAAAAATCGACGTCCTTCATTCGTCCCAGCGTTGCAGTGCTTGAGCCACACTCCATATCAGCCTTGCCGCTGGCAACGGTTGTAAATCGCGTTTGAAGAGTCGTCGGCACCCAATCGATCTTGAGATCACCCAGGCCGAATTGTTGTCCGATTGAATTCGCCACCAATCTGCAGAGATCAATCGTGAAGCCTACCGGTTCATTTTTGTCATTCACGAAAGAGAACGGTCGAGCGTCTCCCCGGTACGCTATCTTAATCGTCTTGGTACTCGTGATGGCCTTCAGGCGACTATCGGGTGGAAATTGAATTTGTGCAGAAGCTGCTGTCGCGAACAAAAAGGCCAAGCATACCGAAACTAGCCGAAACATGATCTTCCCCCGTTTGCGAAGTCCTGACGTCTGCAATTCCGCCGACAGGCCTTTCAATATCGCCAATCAGGCCAGAGGAATTGATTGAGATCAACGTCCTTCTTCGGACATCAGATTTCCACCATAGTGATGGATAGCAAGCGCACCCGCTCTCGGGCAAGCACATCACGTTGCTCGACATTGGTGTCAGTGCTCTTGAGATCCTCGGCATTCTCGATCCGACCAAGTCCTTCGCCACCCTCTTGACCAGTCGGTATTGTGGTAAACTATCGAGAAATGAATTCTCTGACCGGCGTATGAGATTGCGTTCCAAGGCAGTGCGCACGAGAAAGCTGGCGGCGACGCGAACGACGCTTGGCTATGATAGCTTTCGACGGGCATGAATATTCTTCGTCTCTATTGGCGCGTTCTCGCTCTGCTTGGCCCCGAGGCTCCATTGGCTTGGGGGTTGGCGATCGCCAACGTTGCCCTTGCGACCGCACAATTTGCCGAACCGGTGCTGCTGGGCCGCATCATCGATGCATTGACGGGAGCCCAGACGCGAGGCGAGGTTCCGCAGTGGTCGCATCTTGCAACACTGCTTGCTGCCTGGGCAGGCTTCGGCCTTTTCACCATCGCCTGCGGAACGCTGATTGCACTCTATTCCGATCGCCTAGCCCATCGCCGCCGTCACGTCGTTCTGACTGGCTACTTCGAGCACGTGCTGCAGCTGCCACTCTCCTATCACGGCAACACGCACTCCGGCCGACTGATGAAGATGATGTTGCAGGGCACGGAGGCACTGTGGGGATTGTGGGTTGGATTCTTCCGCGACAATCTCTCCTCGCTCATTTCGTTACTCGTGCTGCTGCCAATTTCCCTTTTTATAAACTGGCGGCTCGCCTTGCTGCTGATCGTCCTCTGCATCGTTTTCGCATTGCTGACGGCGGCGATTGTTCGCAAGACCGAAAGACTGCAAAGCTCCGTGGAGCGTCATTAT
>DASRAF010000109.1:0-9062 GCA_035638295.1 Pseudolabrys sp. | reverse complement strand
CATGCAGGCGACCTTCTACGGAACCAGAATGGACGAACCCGTTGTGTCGCGGCCTTCCATTTCCTTGTGCGCCTTGGCCGCATCCTTGAGCGGATATTTTTGGTTGATCGGAATCTTCACCGCGCCTGAACCGACGACTTTAAAAAGATCAGCAGCCGTGGCGATCAGATCGTCGCGCTTGGCGACATAGTTGTTGAGGGTCGGTCGTGTTGCGAACAGCGAGCCTTTGGTCTGCAGGATATTGATGTTGAAGGCATCGATCTGGCCGGACGCACTGCCAAAACTTACGAAATAGCCAAGCGGTCGCAGACAATCGAGCGAGGCAGGAAATGTGCTTTTGCCGATGCCGTCGTAGACTACGTCGCAGAGCTTCCCGCTGGTGATGTCTTTCACACGGGCGACGAAGTCTTCATCACGGTACAGGATCGTGTGGTGACAGCCGTTCTTCTTGGCGATGTCAGCCTTCTCCTTCGAACCGACGGTGCCGATGACGGTTGCGCCGAGATGGTTTGCCCATTGGCAGGCAATCAAGCCGACGCCACCCGCGGCGGCATGGATCAAACATACGGTGCCTTTTTCGACCTTGTAGGTTCGGTTCAGCAGATACTGCACGGTCATGCCTTTGAGCATCATGCCCGCGGCCTGGTCATAGGAAATATTGTCCGGCAACTTCACCGCCCGGTCCGCCGGTACCAGCCGTTCGGCGGCATAGCCGCCTAGCGGTCCGACAAACGCCACGCGGTCGCCCACCTTAAGGTCGGTGACGCCTGGACCGATTGCCATCACTTCGCCGGCGCTTTCATTGCCCGCGATGAACGGCATTCCGACAGGCGATGGATACATGCCCATACGGAAATAGGCATCGATGAAATTTACGCCGGCGGCGTGCTGTTTGATCTTGATCTGGCCCTGACCTGGCGCGGCGATCTGAACATCTTCGTAGGTCAGGACTTCCGGACCGCCGGGTTTGTGAACGCGCACTGCCGCGACCATTTTTCACTCCTTGGAAACAATTGTTAGGCGGGAAGGAATTCGCGCCGCGATAATAGGCGGCCGTACGGCTAGCGCAAGGCGGGTCAGCGCGCCCCGGATACGCGCAGGTTCGCTCCATTGACGTAGGAGGCGGCGTCAGACAGCAGGAACAGTATCGCTTCAGCGACTTCGTTGGCCTGGCCCGGCCGGCCCATCGGCAGCATGGGCAAGACGCGTTCAATGCGTCCAGGCGGCTGGATGTCGGTATCAATGACGCCCGGTGTAATTGCGTTGACGCGGATACCTTCCTTGGCGACCTCGCGGGACACCCCGATGACCATGGAATCCACACCCGCCTTCGCCGCGGCATACCAGACACATTCGTTCGCGCCGCCAAGAGGTGCGGCCATCGACGAAAGCATCACAACGGCACCGCCTTTGCCACCGTGCTTGGTCGACATGCGACGCACGCAGGCGCGCAGACACAGCAGCGCCCCGACGGTATCGATGTCGAGCACTTCACGGATCGTCTCCGCGCTGACCTCGTCCAGGCGGGAGCCCTCGCCGATAATTCCGGAACTGTGCACGAAATGGGTCAGCAGTCCGAATGTACTGCCGGCGGTGTCGAAGACCCGCTCTATGTCATTTTCCAGTGCCATATCCCCCTGTATGGCAACTGCCTTGCCTCCGGCCTTCTTTACGGCATCGACCACCACGGCCGCTGCGTTTGAATTGCTCTTGTAGTTCACCGCCACATCGTAACCTTGTCCTGCCGCAAGCTTGGCCGTCGCTGCACCAATGCCGCGGCTGCCGCCGGCAATCAGCAAGACTGGTCGAGACATGGAATGCTCCTTGGGCTAATCGCGATTCTCAAGCGGCGGCTCGAACGCGGTCGAGCAATAATCCAACCGTGAAGAAATACACGGCGATCAACGACAACGGCACCGTGACGTAGGGGCCGGGCGACAAATCCTGAACAACCGCGGCCAAGGCCAGCACCGCCCACATCGTCAGAATTGCAATGTTCAACAACCGCCAATGTTGCACCCGCAACGGGTGCAGAAACTTCACGGGAGCAAAGCTCAGGCCCGCAAGCGCGACGATCGCAACAGCTGCCAGCCATCCGGGCGGTTCAAGCAAATAGAGATAAAACGCCGCTAGATTCCAGACGGCTGGAAAGCCGCGGAAATAATTATCCGCAGTCTTCATTTCACGGTCTGCAAAATAAAGAGCGCCGCTGATGACGACGACGATCCCTGCCGGGATAGCAAGCGGTTGCGGCAACAGTCCGCTCGCCGCGATCGCGTAAGCTGGAACGAAGACGTATGTCGTGAAATCGACCACCAGATCGAGCGTCTCACCCGACCAGCGCGGTACGAGTTTTTGCACCTCAAAAGCACGTGCCAACGGTCCGTCCGCGCCGTCGACGACGAGCGCAAGACCAAGGCAGAGGAACATTCCTGCCCAATGGCCCCCGGTACCAAGAATAAGCGCAAGCAATGCCAACGCCGCGCCGGTCGCGGTGAAGACATGAATCGTAAATGCGCGGACGTACTCGAATCCCGCCACTTAACCATTGCCCCAGTCGAGCTTTACGATCTCAGCCGACCGTCCCGCCAGATTCCAGTTGCGACCGAAGCCGCGAAAACGCGATCTGTCGGCACGGGCGACGATGATATCAGAGCCGATCCAGTAATCACTGTTCCGGATTGTTACATTCTTGCTCGTTTCCTTGCCCCGGACCGGGCTGATTGCCCCATCGACATACTTCTCGATCCGGACGATACGCGTTTCCCCTTCGGTCTCATAAGTGATGGGGACCTGATGCACGCCGAGGAATTGCCCAACGAGGATTGACAACAGATGGGTGGTGCCGCCGACACGGCCGGTGAATATGCGGGTCAGCCCCTTCACCGCTTGAACCGATGCATTCTCGTCGACGAATAGCGCAGCCGTCCAGTTGCCGCGTGACATAATACCGGGCAGGTCCATCATGACGCCGGCCTTGATGCCCGAAAGATCAACGGTGTCGAAATGTCCATCGTCGATGCGGATGCCGGCCCAGGTTTGGCAACGGCTTTCGGTCGGCGGATGCTCGCCGCGCGACAATACGCAGGGACAAAACACTGTACAGCTACATGACAGCGCCAATTCGCCTTTCAAACTCCAACTTTCCGTCAACGCGCGACTCCCGCTTTATTTCAACTTGTTCGCGGTGACCAGCCGCCCGTCAAGGTCGTCAGAACGATAACTCCGCCGACCGCAATAAGCACTACACCGATGGCTTGAGTGAAGCGTCGACCCGTAAGCATCTTCTCAAGCGTCATAGCGATCCCGATCCCGGCCATCCAGACGATATTCATCAGGCCTACCGCGAACATCAGAAGCATCATCGCCCAGCAGCAACCGACACAATAAAGCCCTTGCTTGACCCCAACCTTGAATACCCCTGCAGGCGTCGTAGCCCAATTCGTGAAGAAAACCGGAAATGGGTGCCGGCACTGCGTAAGGCATGCATGCTTGAGCGCCGAGAATTGATAAACGCCGGCAAAGAGAAAGATTGCACCCGACAGTAGAGGGCTCGCCGAAGCCATGCTTCGGTCGAGTAGCGTTGCCCGAGTCAATCCGATCTGCCCAAACGCGGCGAAGACCGAAAATCCGAACCACACGACAGCGTAGCCGACCGCGAGCGCAAATGGCGACACGATCCGTTCACTCTTGCGAGCGGCGGTATCCGCAATTTCCGTGTAGGCCAGGATCATCGGCGCGGCGCTTGGCAGCATCATCGCCAAGGTCATCGCACACCACATCGAAAAGATGACTTCCGCCGCATAGGGACCTACAAAGGCATCCTGCAGCGTACTGCAAAGGGCCTGGACAAATCCGAACCGGGCGGAAAGGAGCGCAAGATAGACCCAGCCCAAACCGCCAAGGATGATTACGCAGAGCCCAGCCAGCACCCTTGGACGCGCAAAAACACGGCCAAGGCTCGCCGTGGCAGGCGAAAGATGACTCAATTCACGGCCGGCTGTTTCGCTCATGGCGTCTCGTCCATAGCCCATATGTAGCCCCCCGGGTATTGCAAGTCTTCGGCTTGGTTTCCGACCAAACCGGCCCGTGCTAGTGCGGTTAACGCGAAGCGGAGCCCTATTGATGCCGGGAACCTACAACGATCAATGTGCTGCTGTCGTGGTCGGCCGAGGGCCTGCTGGCCTGACGGCTGCGATTGCTCTCGCTGAAGGAGGCAGCTCAACCCTTCTCGTTGGTTCGCGCCCGGCGAAACCTGACAACCGGAGCACCGCGCTGCTCGCGGATTCCGTTACCGCCCTCGACACGCTCGGCGTCTGGTTCCTGTGTCACGCCGAGGCGGCGCCGCTCAAGGTCATGCGCATCGTCGATGACACGGGCCGCCTGTGGCGTGCACCGGAGGTCAGATTTGAGGCGAGCGAGATCGGCCTGGATGCATTCGGTTACAACATAGAGAACCGCTATCTGATCGACGCAATGGAGGAACGCGCACGGAATCTTTCCGGCTTGCAGATCGTGGACGGTGATGTTCTGGCGATCAAAGCTGAACGGAACGAGGTTACAGTACCTGTTAAAGATGGATCAACGTATCGCGCCCCTCTCGTGATCGGTGCGGACGGCCGCAACTCCATCTGCCGCTCAGCCGCCGGCGTCGACATGGACGAGCGCGATTATCAGCAGGTGGCACTGACGTTGTGTGTTCGACACACACGTCCGCACCACGACACGTCAAACGAATTTCATACGCCCAACGGCCCGTTCACACTCGTGCCATTGCCGGGCGATCGATCCAGCCTGGTCTGGGTGCTTGACCCTGCAGCCGCCGATGAACTTGCGGCACTCGATGACGCGGATCTGAGTGCCGAAATTGAGCGTGCGTCCTATTCGATTTTAGGAAAGATCGAAGCAGAGCCTGCTCGTGGCCGATTCCCCCTTCGCGTTGGGACAGCACGGCGGTTCGCAGACCGGCGCATTGCACTCGTTGGCGAAGCTGCGCATGTCATTCCACCAATCGGGGCCCAAGGTCTCAATCTGGGCCTGCGCGACGCTGCAACAATCAGCGAACTCGCGATCCTGGCTGATCGGAGCCACCAAGATATCGGAGCCGACGAAGTGCTCGCTCACTACGATCGCTTGCGGCGCGCCGACGTGGGCAGCCGGACATTCGCGGTCGATCTCCTCAATCGCACACTGCTCAGCGATTTCCTGCCGGCACAGAGCATGCGGGGGTTGGGACTTTACCTGATCGACCGCATCGGCCCGCTGCGGCGCGCAGTCATGCGCGAAGGCGTGGCGCCTGCGGCGGCTCGACCGCGATTGATGCGGGGCGAGACCGTTTAGCCGAGCTTGGGCGCTTTTTTGACGCCGGGCGGCTCGCGAAAACCTGGGCTAATCGGCAATGGCAAAGCCGGCAAACTCTTGCCCGATGCGGTTGCAGCCCGATGGGCAAAGAGTCCCCGCTCGACAAAATGCGGGTCGCGCATGGCTTCTTCAAGAGGGCTCACAACCGTAGTGCAGCAGTCCACTGCAGAAAATATCGGCCGCCATTCCTCTGATGTCCTGCTTGCGATGAGTTTTGCAACGGCGTCACGCGTCGCCTTCGGGTCCCGGGTGTCGTCGACAAAGGGAGACGGCAAGGCAATAGCCTTGGTGAAGGCCAGCCAGAATTTCTGTTCGATCGCTCCGCAAGCGATTAATTTTCCATCTTTCGCCGGATAGATCTGATAGCGCGGCGACCCGCCTACAAGCCACATTTCACCGGGCGCGGGAAAACGTTGGGTCGCAACGCCGAGCGCTAGCGCAGCCCACGTGAAGGTGAACATCGCGTCAGTCATCGCGATGTCAATATGGCAGCCCTGCCCGTTTTGATCTCGGGCGCGCAAGGCAAGCAGAATATTAATGACTGCCGGAAAACTTCCTCCGGCTATATCGGCCGCAAGCATCGGTGGAACTACAGGATGCTCGAGCGGTCCGGGCTGCAGATCCAGCAGACCGGTGTTGCCGATATAGTTGATGTCGTGACCGGCTTCATGCACACGCGGGCCGCTCTGGCCGTAGCCTGATATCGAGCAATAGATGAGACGGGGGTTGAGCGCACGCGCATCCTCGTAACCAAGGCCGAGCCGCGTCATCACGCCTGGACGGAATTGCTCGACGAGGATATCGGCGCGCTTGATGAGTTGGGTCAGTTTCGCCCGCTCCACCTCGTTCTTGAGATCGAGGCTCACACTGGTCTTGCCCCGGTTGAGCATGACGAAGGCTGCGCTTTCGCCATCGATCATCGGCGGAAAACGCCGTGCATTTTCGCCTCCGGGCTGCTCGATCTTGATCACCTCCGCGCCGGCTTCGGCGAGCATCAAGGTGGCCAGCGGCCCCGGAAGCAAGGTCGTGAAGTCAACGACAAGAAGACCCGACAACGGCTGCATAAATGCACCTGAGCGAAATCGCCCCAAGTGGGGGACTTCCGCGGCATCCCCGCGACCCGCCCCACTTGGCGCGGCCTTTGCATTGCTCTAAACGGCAGAGCCATATTTTGGAAGGTCTCATGAAGCCGCCACGACAATTCTTCGCCCCGCTTGCCGTCGGCGCCCCGGCGCCCCTGCGCGAATTGCCGGTGCGACTGGAACGGATGATCCATTTCGTCCCGCCCCACAACGAAAAAGTCCGAGCAAAGGTGCACGAGCTTGTGCGGCAAGTCGACGTTGTGCTCGGCAACCTAGAAGACGCAATCCCGGTCGAGGCGAAGCAGGCCGCGCGTAAAGGATTTATCGAGATGGCAGGCAAGGTCGACTTCGGATCGACCGGGCTATGGACGCGTATCAACGCGCTGAATTCTCCCTGGGCACTCGACGACATCGCGGAGATTGTCGGCGCGGTCGGCAACAAGCTCGATGCCATCATGCTGCCGAAAGTCGATGGGCCCTGGGACATACACTATCTCGACCAGCTGCTGGCGCAGCTCGAAGGACGACACGGTCTGAAAAAACCAATCCTCATCCACGCCATTTTGGAAACGGCACAGGGCGTCAACAATGTGGAAGCAATCGCGACGGCCTCCCCTCGGATGCATGGAATGAGTCTTGGTCCTGCCGACCTTGCCGCGTCGCGCGCCATGAAGACCACGCGTGTCGGCGGCGGTCATCCCGAGTACAAAGTGCTGGCGGATGCCGATGGTGAGAAGCCTCGGGCAACGTCACAGCAAGACCTTTGGCATTACACCATTGCGAAAATGGTCGATGCGTGCGCAGCCGCGGGGATCAAACCGTTCTACGGACCGTTCGGAGACTTTTCCGACCCAGCGGCGTGCGAAGTGCAGTTCCGTAACGCATTCCTTATGGGTTGCCTGGGCGCCTGGTCGCTCCACCCTTCGCAAATCGAGATCGCAAAGAAGGTCTTTTCACCTGATCCGAGGGAAGTCGCATTTGCCAAGAAAATCGTGGAAGCTATGCCCGATGGCGCGGGCGCCGTGATGATCGATGGGAAAATGCAGGACGACGCCACCTGGAAACAGGCTAAAGTTCTTCTCGACCTGGCGAAGCTCGTCGCAACAAAGGATCCCGCAATGGCGGCGCGTTACGGCGTGTGAAGGAAGTAAGGGACGGCTCTGTCATGGAAAAAATGCGTAACGCCAAATTCAAGATCGGTCAGGTGGTCAAGCACCGCGTGTATCCGTTCCGTGGCGTCATCTTCGACATCGACCCCGTCTTCAACAATACCGAGGAATGGTGGCAGGCGATCCCTGCAGAAATCCGCCCGCGCAAGGACCAGCCCTTTTACCATCTGTTCGCGGAGAACTCGGAGACCGAGTATATCGCTTATGTGTCGGAGCAGAATTTGCTTCCCGATACGTCGGGCACTCCGCTTCGTCACCCGGACGTCGCCGACGTTTTCGAGGCTGATGAAAACGGTGGCTACAAACCGCGTCGAAGTGGGCTGCACTAGTCCCAAACAAAAGGCGCGGCCCTTGGCCGCGCCTTGACGCTTTCGCGAGACTGGAAGCGCCTATTTTTTCTGCGTAGGAGGCGGAGCTGCCGGCACGGCGCCTGCAGGTGCCTGGCTCTGCTGGCCCTCGAGCTTCTTGCGCGCCTCATCGGCCTTCTTCTGCAACTCTTCCTGCAATTTGCGTTGCTGTTCCTCAAAGGCTTTTGGATCAGTCGGTGGACCATCGTACGCCTTGGCAAAATCGTTTAACGGCAGCGGCAGGCTGATCGGCGTGCCTTGCATATTGATCGCTTGGACAATGATGTTCTGTCCCTTTTTCATTTTGCCGATCAGGTCGTCGGTCACCTGATAGTCAGCCATGCAGCCAACCGGGAAGCAGATGCTGTAAGGCGATTGCGTGGGCTGACCCTGATCGATCAGCATGCGAGTACCATGCGACAGTTGCATGCCGAGCGGCACGGTCACGCGCAGGAGTTTTTGTCCACCTTCAGGCTCGAACAGCTGGACAATCGCGACCGGCATGCCGTTTTCCAGTCGACCATCCTTGGTAATAACGCAGACCTGCTTGTTTTGGGTGTCCGGCCCCTTGCCGCAGACTTTCATCCACGGCGAATACATGAGTTGTGGCTGGTCGCCGCCCGCCTGCTGTTGTCCGGGCTGCCCAGGCTGACCCTGCTGCGCCGGTTGAGCCGGTTGAGCGGGCTGTGCCGCAGGTGCCTGCTTCTGAGCCGGCGCCCCTTTCTGTGCTGGAGCTACGGGAGCTTTCTGCTGTGGCTGCTGGGCGAGCACCGGTGCGGCCAAAAATAGCGCCGCCAACGTTCCGGCCACGGTCAGCGCTCGGCCCAAAAGCGGCCGGGTCGATACAATCCGATGATCCATTGCGATTATCCCTTTTTTCTTCCGGTTCGCGACCAATGGCTGTCGAACAGGGCTTTGAAGCGGCTCTCTCCGTGTGAAATACGGCGGGAGCGTGACACTCGGGGTGCCTGATAGCCGAATTTGAGCCTGCAATAAAGCCACGAATGCACTGAAAATGCCGCCGCGCCGGACCCCGTAGACCTATGATAAATTCGCAAAAAATCGGACCGAATCGCATTCGACCGTCTTCCGCGCTGAACTTT
>DASRAF010000108.1:0-3893 GCA_035638295.1 Pseudolabrys sp. | reverse complement strand
GCGCTGTTTACCATTGAGCAAATCGTCAACGGCTTGAAAAACGGTTTCGATCACAAAGAATCAGAAGCCGGGCCGATCAACGCAGCTGATCCCGCGGGGCTGCGCGAATGAATTCCGGCCTTGTTCTCGGGTTGATGAGCTTCTTGTTCCTATTTTTCGGATATCTCGGCGTGCCGGTCCCGTTCGCGTTGATGGCCGGGGTGCTGGTGGGCGCTTCGTTTACGCAAGTCTCGCACATCGCGATCATCCAGAAGATGTTCGACGGAATGGACGTAGAGGCCTTGCTCGCCATTCCTTTCTTCCTTCTCGTCGGCGAACTCATGAGTTCGGCCAACGTGGTCATTCGCGTCGTTAATCTTTCACTGGCCCTGGTCGGACATGTGCGGGGCGGGCTCTCTCAGGTCGTCACGGTATTCAGTATGTTTTTTTCGGAAATGTCGGGATCTACGACCGCCGATGTCGCGGTCATAAGTCGGGCACTTGGCCGCCCGATGAAGAACGAGGGATACAGCCCCGCCTTTATCGCGGCGATCATTGCATCGGCCTCGACAATTGCCGCTCTCGTGCCACCAAGCATTACCGCCGTGGTTTACGGCGCAATCGGCAATGTCTCGATCGCCGGGCTTTTCATGGCGGGCGTTGTGCCTGGTCTGATGATCGGCTTTGGCTTGATGATCTTTTGCTATTTCTTCGGTCCGACGGGCATACAGCGCCCGCGCGCCCCATTTCGCGAAGTCGCCGGCGCATTGAAAGACGCCTCACTACCGTTGATGATCCCGGTCATCCTTTTGGGAGGCATTCTGACCGGGTGGTTCACTCCAACCGAGGCCGGTGTGGTCGCAGTTGTCTATATTCTTTTTGTCGTCATTCCCGCACTGAACAGAGGCCATATCAGACTTCTCGCATATGATTTCTGCCTTGCGGGTCTGATTTTCTCGCTCCCGCTCATCACGATCGGGGCAGCCAATGCTTTCGGGTGGCTCTTTGCATATTTGCGCGGCGCGATCGTCATCGCAGATTGGATTACCGGCCTGGCTGGCAATGACCCGCACCTGATCATGTTGCTGATGGTTGCTCTTTTCACAGTCATCGGCGATTTCATTGAGCCCGTGCCGACGATCATCATTTTCATGCCACTGGTGAACGCGCTGACCGAGGCAGGAAATATCAACCCCGTTCACATGGGTGTCGTCCTGATTGCGACACTTGCGTTCGGATTGATTACGCCGCCTTACGGTCTCGTTCTGCTCATGGCTTCCAAATTCGTCGGAGTTCGTTTCTCGCAGGCCTTGCGTGCAGCGTGTCCGATCTATGCCGTTTTTCTCATTACGATTGCGTTCACGATCTATTTCCCGCCGGTTGTGCTGTGGCTGCCGAAACACGTTCTTCCGGCTTCGGTCGGCTGTTTCCCCAATCCGAGCGGCCCAGGTTATATCTGCCCGCCGTAGCTCATTTGGCGTGCGGTTCGATCAACTCGATGCGGTTGCCGAACGGATCGTCGATATGACGCCTGTCGCACCCCTCGATGGGCTCATCGGCGGTGACTTTGTAACCGGCCTGCATTGCTTTCGTGATCATCGCCGCGAGGTCATCGACGATAAAGGCCGGATGCGCCTTTCGCGCGGGAATGAAATTCTCCTCGACGCCCAGATGGACCTGCAAATGTCCGCTTTCAAACCAGCAGCCGCCACGCGCGGCTAGCTGTGGCGGCTTCACCTTTTCACCGAGGCCGAGGATGCCTTGATAGAACGCTCTTGCCTCGTCTTCGCGACCAAGGGGCATCGCAATCAAAATGTGATCGATACGGCGGACTGGCATTTGATACCTCGTGACAGCGATTATAACCGTTGTATGCCCACGTTCATCCTCCCGGGCACTCGAATTTGCCGTTACTATTCGCAGCGACCCTGTCGAGCGAGAAATTTCATGCAGTTCGTCAGTGATTATATGAAGGCTATTGATTTCGTGACTTTGGCGGCGCTCGTCGTAATCGCGGCAGCGTCATTCTCTCGCGGAGGGACCATATGGCTCCTGGTCGCAGCGGTCGTCGTTGCCATTTGGGGTGCAAGTCGGTTGTTGGGCTTCTTCTGATGGACTCGAACCCGTTAGACGTTCAAAATCTTGATCCTGAGGGTGAGTATGAGTCGGCGGGAATTTATCAGTCTTCTTGGCGCTGCGGCGGCTACGTGGCCGCTTGAGTCGAGCGCACAGCAGAGTGACCGAGTGCGGCGCATCGGCGTGCTGATGGCCGCGACCATGGACGATCCGGAATATCAGGCCCGCGTCGCGGCGTTCCATCAGGGCCTACAGGAACTCGGCTGGAACGACGGCCGCAACGTGGCCATCGACACACGCTGGGCCACGACCAATCCGGACGATATTCGCAAAAACGCTGCCGGATTGGCCGCGCTCACGCCGGACGTCATCCTTGCTGGTACCGGCACCGCGACAGTGGCGCCGTTGCTACAGGCGACCCGCACCGTTCCGATCGTGTTCGCGTTGGTTATCGATCCGGTCGGCGCCGGCTTCATAGACAGCCTGGCGCGGCCGGGTAGCAACGCGACCGGTTTCACGGTTTTCGAATACGGAATGAGCGGAAAATGGCTGGAGTTGCTGAAGCAACTGGCACCCAACCTGACGCGGGCAGCGGTGCTTCGGGATCCCACCATCGCGTCCGGGATTGGGCAGTTCGCGGCCGTTCAAGCTGTGGCACCCTCGCTTGGCATGGATTTGAGTTCAGTCGACGTGCGTGATGCTGCCGAAATCGAGCGCGCCATTACGACGTTCGCGCGCTCCTCAAATGGCGGGCTGATCGTGACGGCGAGCGCCTTGGCGACGAGTCATCGCGATCTTATCATCGCGCTTGCTGACCGGCTCCGATTGCCCGCGGTCTACCCCTATCGACGCTTCGTCGACGATGGTGGCCTTATTTCCTACGGACCCGATTTTGTCGACCAATTCCGGCAAGCGGCCGTCTACGTTGATCGCGTCCTGAAGGGCGAGAAGCCGGCCGAGATGCCGGTACAAGCACCGACAAGGTACGAGACCGTGATCAATCTCAAAACAATAAAATCCCTCGGCCTCACCGTGCCGGCCGCGGTGCTCGCGCGCGCTGACGCGGTGGTCGAATGAGCCGATATCGTCTATTCGCCGACTTCGACGCCAGGAAATTCGGCGATTAACGTCTGCTGGAAGGGGGCGAGTGGAGTTTTCTTCTTTTTCGCCTACCGATGCGACGTTCGGTAAAAATGAAACGGCAGGCGAGAAGTCTTTCGCTTCGCGCCTGCCGTTACTCCCCGGAGGGTCAGGCAGAAAGTCGTTAGATCGATTCTTTCAATTCCTTTGAGGCGCGGAACGCGACTTTCTTGCTGGCCTTAATCTGGATTTGCTCGCCGGTTGCGGGGTTGCGACCGATACGGGCAGCGCGCTTGCGCACCTGAAGAATGCCAAGACCGCCAATACGAATGCGTTCGCCCTTCTTCAAATGCTTCACAATATTTCCGACCAGATCGCCGAGCACGGTCTCCGCCTGTTTCTTCGACATCTCGTGCGTTTCCGCGAGCGCGGCTGCGAGATGTTTAAGCGTGACGGTCGGTGGTGTCGGAGCTTTTCCAGGAACCATTGCCATCAGTGGGACCCTCCTCTTGAATCCGCCAGTTTGGCGAAACGCCAAACACCATGCCCGCATAGACGATTCGGGGGCACTCTGACCATCGATTCTTCTAGGTAAATAAGGCTTTTTCGCAATTTCCGTGGGTGCGAAGGCGTTTACCTTGACTTGCCTTTTGGGCGCCTATAACTCGAACAAACGCCCGCGGGGGCGTAGCTCAGTTGGTTAGAGCGCTGCCCTGTCACGGCAGAGGCCGCGGGTTCGAGTCCCGTCGCTCCCGCCA
>DASRAF010000107.1:0-3203 GCA_035638295.1 Pseudolabrys sp. | reverse complement strand
GCGATCCTAAAAGAGCTGATTGCGCAACGGGATGCCGGGGAAAATGCCAAGGTGATAGAAGGAGAAGCGGAAGTCGTCCCGAGCTTGCCGGCGCCCGGAAGCGGCGGCACCAAGATGCCCAAGGCCTAAGGTCAGCCTCTCCAAAAGTCCTTGAACCGGTCGGGCGCCATTTCGGTGTACCTGACCGTGTGTTGGATGTTCTTGTGCCCGAGGTAGTGTTGCAGGGCTCGCGTGTCGTGGCCATCATTGGCGAGCTTGAACCCGCAGGCATGGCGAAGCATGTGTGGGTGGATCGGGAATGGCATCTTGGCGGCCTCGCCGAGGCGCTGAATGAGCCTGTGGAAACAGATGGCACTGATTGGCCCGCCGCGCTCGGAGACAAATACGTAGGCGTCCTTAGGGTACTCGCGTCGTAGCTTGCGGAGAGCCCGCACCTCGTCGCCGCGAATCGGGTGCACGCTGGAGATCCCGTTCTTGACGCGGTGAACGTGCAGGCGGCCCTCGGATAGCTCGATCTGCTGCCATTGCAGGTCGCAGACCTCCGAGGCCCGCAGACCGTGGCGATAGGCGACCAGGATCATGGTCGCGTCGCGATGCCCGTAGCGGCCATGCTTTCGGGCGCAGTCCATCAGGCGCTCGACCTCGCGCTCGGTGAGATAGCGTCGCTTGACTGTCAAGTTTACGGTGGTTGGAGTGCGGTCCTTGGATCTCGATTTCATCGGGGTAAAACGCTCATCCTTGACGCCGAGTGACTAACTTATATACATTTTTTGCACAGTCGTGAAGGGGAGGAGCGGCTGGATGGAGCGCATCGCGATCTGCAATGCAGGATGGAGGTGCCGGGGCGGGTGCGCGGCATGAGGCGGCGGCACGAAGCCGCGAGGCCAACCTCATTTTGTCTTGCCTTCGAGCCTCTTATGGGACCTCCCGGTAGGGGCGACTTTTTGGTTTCAATTTTTCATCCAGGCCCCTTCCCCGAAAACTTGGCGTAAAACGATTTTTGGTGGTGAGGGAGGTTGCTGGCGCAGAAGTGGGGGTGTTTTGGGCTACCTCCTTAAAAAATTATCGGCGGCGTGATCGCGATCATCTCGTTCCGCCCAGGAGGATGGATGCAGCAGTCTGTGCCTAGGTGTGCTATCCTTTCGGTCGGAAGCACGGGAGGCATCGGGCAGTGAAACGTCGCGCGTTCATCACGCTGCTCGGCGGCGCGGCCGGATGGCCGCTCGGTCGATGGCCTGCTGATCGAGGTACAAGTCCACGCCGCAGGCTTCGAGGTGCTGGATGGTTTCGAGCAAGTCGCTCAGCGAGCGGCCCACGCGGTCAATCGCCCAAGCCATGACGACATCGAATTTCCGGCAGCTGGCGTCCTTGAGCATGGAATCGAGGCCAGGCCGTCCGTTTCGCCCCTTAGCCCCCGAGATGCCCGCGTCGCTTAGACCTCAATGGCAACTTCTCCCGTGGCGTGCCGAAAACCTATTCGGCAATATTGGTGATGAAGGCCGCCGAGAACCGGTCGCGATATGATGGTGCCGAGCCGCTCAATCGCCAAAGGACACCGGCTTGTACAGTGGACTCTCATAATACTGGCGCAGTGCGAAGCGCGTGAGCACGCCGATCGCGGCAGCAAGCGGCACTGCAATCAAGAGCCCGACGAACCCGAACAAATATCCAAAAGTGAACAGAGCGAAAATTATCCATACGGCATTCAAATGAACGCGGCGCCCGACCAGATAGGGTGAGAGCACGTAGTCTCCCAGCAATTGTCCGACCAAGAAGGTAGCTGGCACTAACAAAATCGAGTTCCAATTCGGCCAGAATTGCGCAACTGCGACGGAGGTCGCAATAAGCAGACCAGAAAGCGACCCCAGATAAGGGATGAAACTCAGTAATCCTGCCGCGGAGCCAATCAGGGCGCCATGCTCGAGGCCGATAAGCCACAGCACCACTGCGTAGAACATGGAAAGGCTCAGACAGAGTGCACTCTGCCCGCGCACGAATCCGCGGACGGTGTCGTCCACCTCGCGGGCAAGCGCACGCACAGTTTCACGTTGGGCGGGAGGAACCCAGTTGTCGATCGCTGCAATCATCCTGTCCCAGTCGTACAGGAGATAGCAAGCAACTATTGGAGCTACGATGCCAAGCGAGAGGATCGAGATTAGGGCTCTGCCGCCCGACCATGCTGATCGCAGGAAGGTGACAAACCAGTCGCTTACGAGCGTCGTAAGCTCGCCGAGCGAGCTCTCCGCATGCGCAAGACCCTCCCCAATGATCTTGCTCAGCCACGGCCGGCTTGGATCAGTAGCGAGGGTATGCAACTGCCTGATATACAGCGGAAAGCTTTCGATAAAATGCGCGAGTTCCCGGACAATGACTGGAACCAACAAGATTAACAAAACCGTTACAGCGATAACTACGACGGCAAGGATGAGAAGGGTTGCAACCAGGCGATTCAATCCTCGACGCTCGATCTTCTGCGCGAGAGGATTTAGCAAGTACGCGAGCACCATCCCGGTGACGAACGGCAATAGAACCTCTCGCAATAACACAATCAGTGTAACGAACACCGCGAGCATCCCAATCCAAAACACGATTGGCCTACGAAAGCTTATATTGTGGTGATTGGCGGCCCTGTCCCGGGGCATTCAACTGACCGCGCCGAGCATCGTGATGAAGTTGCGCCGTTTCACTGCACAGTGCCTCCCGTGCTTCCGACCGAAACGATAGCACAGCAGTGCTGCGCTGCGGGATTTCAATTTGACCTATGTCTGTTGCGGGTCCACGACCGCTCATTCGGCGATGTCAGCTCAATGTCCGGTTTGCCCCCGAAAGCGGACCTTCCCAATCTTAGAACTGCTCCCGCCGTCAGGCTCTGGTAGCCAGCCATATCTCCCGTCTGGCTTCCGGGGACGCTGCAAAATCGCTACTCTCCACGCTGGTTTCGGAGTCATCCGGGGAGGTCGGGTAATGTCTGCATTGGCCAGCCTGATGGGGCACAACGTGCGATTTGATGCAGATCAAGGTCACAACCGCTTTTGTATAAAGGGCGGGGCCACAGCGTTGCATGGATGAAGGACATGAGCCATGAATGAGGCCCTATCAGATTCCACACCATCCGATTCAGTTCTGAGCCCGCGCGCCCTGCTGAAAAGAGAGTGGCCCTATCTCCTGGTGCTGGTGCTTACGCTGTTCGGCATCGCTTACGC
>DASRAF010000106.1:0-12003 GCA_035638295.1 Pseudolabrys sp. | reverse complement strand
TGAAGAGATACGGTACTCAAGATGCAGGTATTCTCGCCGTCGATCACTGCAGCTTCGACGTGCCTGCCGGCGAGATCACGGTCGTCGTTGGTCCATCGGGCTGCGGCAAGACAACCTTGCTCAATGCGATCGCGGGTTTTCACAGCCTGACGTCCGGCAGCATTTATCTCGACAATGAGATGCTTTGTGGTCCAGGCAGGCTCAAGGCCGAACCTGACCCTGATCGTATCGTCGTGTTCCAGAATGGCGCGTTGTTCCCTTGGAAGACAAATATTGAAAACGTCGCGTTTGGCCCAATCATGCAGGGCTACATGACGCGAAAGGAGGCTGTCGAAAAGGCGCGCGACATGATGGCTGACGCAGGCCTGCGGGGCATTGAAAACAACTATCCGGGAGAAATTTCCTCGGGTGTGCGCCGCCGGGTCGAGATAGTACGCGCGCTCATGACGGATCCAAAAATCTTGCTTCTAGACGAGCCTTATCGTGCGCTCGATTCTCTGACCAAGTCAGTGATGCATGAGGCGTTGCTGGAGACTTTCTACAAGAATCGCGTAACGATTTTTTTCATCACACACGACCTTGAGGAGGCAATCTTCCTCGGACATCGCGTCGTGATCATGACTACGCGGCCGTGCAAGCCCAAGAAGATTCTCGACATCGATATCCCGCACCCGCGAGATTATAACGTGCTCACCACTAAGCGCTTTCGCGAATTCATGGATGAGACTGCCGCGGCCGTGCACGAGGAAGCAACCAAGGCATTCGCCGCCGGCGAGAAAGAACGCTGACCATGAGTGCTTCAAATAAGTGGTCTTTCAAGGTCTCCTCCTTCATCGTTGGCGAGGATTTTTGGCGTGGCATCGTTGCGATCATTGTATTCCTTATCTTTTGGGAAATCGGTTCGCGCTCGGAGGCATTATTCGGTTTTGCGTTCCCTTGGGTTGGCCAGGTGCCGGCACCCTCTGCCGTTCTGAAGGAGATTTACCGCCTGATCCAGGAGCCGAGCTTCTGGCACAGCGGATATTTGAGCACTCGTCGTGTCCTTGAGGGCTTCTTCGCCGCAATGCTGGTCGGGATCCCGCTAGGTCTCGCTATGGCAGTGAGTCGCACGTTCTATGGCATTACCTTCCCGGTGTTTGAGGTGTTGCGACCAATTCCGCCGCTTGCCTGGGTCCCCGCCGCTATAATTTTCTGGCCCACGCAAGAGCTTTCCATCGCATTCGTTACGTTTCTGGGTGCGTTCTTTACGATCGTGATCAACGTGATTGGCGGCGCACAGTCTATTGACGTCCGTTACTTTCAGGCTGCGCGGTCGATGGGCTCGTCAACGTTCGATATTTTTCGACGCATAATCCTTCCAGGCGTATTACCATCGATCGTCGTCGGCGCGACCGTCGGCATTGGTATCACTTGGGCAGTTGTTGTCGCAGCGGAAATGATCTCTGGCGGAGGCAGCGCCGGCTCGATGGGAGGCGCTGCGGGCGGCGGATTGGGTTTCTTTATATGGAATTCCTATGTTGGGGGTTCTTACACCCAAATCGTTGCAGGCATGATCAGCATTGGCGCTGCTGGTTACATGTCGAGTGCAATCCTGCGCAAAATCGGACAATTGCTCACTCCTTGGCTCGCAGAAGGCTGAGCGGGCAATGCAAATGTTTCGCGCGAAGGTGTCGGCTCTTCCCTCTTCCTCGTCGCAGGCTTTCGGCAGCCAGGTTGTTGTCTCTAATGTGAGCAAATCCTACGGTGCCGGCGCGTTTGCGAAAGAGGTTGTCCACAACTGCTCCTTCACGATCGAGCGTGGCAAACTGACTGTGATGATCGGCCCGTCCGGCTGCGGCAAGAGCACTTTGATTCGCTTGATTGCCGGGTTCGAACGTCCAAGTAGTGGAACCATTACGGTTGACGACAAACCGGTGAATGGCCCGGGAGTCGATCGGCTTGTCGTTTTCCAGGAGACTGCGCTGTTTCCTTGGATGACCACTTACGACAATATTATGTACGGCCCTCGCGCCCGTCACGAAGATACACCAGAGATGCGCGAGTTCGCGGAATCTCTTCTTCAGAAGGTTGGCCTTGCGGCGTTCCGTGGAAAATATCCTTCGCAGCTCTCTGGCGGCATGCAGCGTCGGGCCGAATTGGCACGCTCGATGATTAACAGGCCCAACGTGATGATTCTTGACGAACCGTTTCGCGGCCTTGATGCCATGACTAAGCGTTTGATGCAGGAATATTACGCAAACCTGTACCATGAATTTCGTCGCACAACGTTTTTCGTGACCACAGACATCGACGAAGCCATTTACCTCGCCGACCGCATACTCATCATGACAAATATCCCGACGCAGGTCCGCGCAGTTATTGAAGTCAACCTTCCGCGACCGCGCCAAGTCGAGAACATTACGGAGAGTGACGAGGCCAATGCCATTAAGATGCAAGCGCTCAGCTTATTGCATGAAGAAGCAATGAAATCGTTTGCGAGAGGCAGCAAGGCGGCCGCCGACTTCGTTGAAGCCTACTCAAAGCGTATGACAAAAAAATAATCCGTGTCGGCGCTGGTATTGTGAGTCAACTGGCCGTTCTGACGTAAGTAGGGATCACGACATAGCCGAGCTTCCCTTCAAGGCGCGCGCGCACTGCCGGCCAGTCATCGTCAATGACCGAAAAGTAGACGTTGTCGCGATTCCGTCCGTCGGCATACAGCATATGTTTGCGGAAAATGCCCTCTTCCATCGCACCGAGTCTTAGAATCGCAGCGCGTGACCTCGCGTTATCGACGTCAGCCTTGAGCTCAACGCGACGGCATTTCAGGACGTCGATGGCGTACCAGAACTGCAAAAGCTTGGTTTCGGTGTTGATGTGCGAGCGCTGGTGCGCCGGACTGATCCAGGTTACCCCAATTTCCAGTCTACGGTGTTCAGGGTCAACATGGTGGTAGCGTGTTGAACCAACAGCCTGTCCAGACAGTAGATCGATCGTCGCGAAAGGCAGCGCCAGGCGCCGTTCTTGCGCCGCCAATGCAGATTCGACAAAAGAGCGCATGGAACCTGGTTGATAATGCGCCGTCGGCAACCAGCGCCATATAGCTTCATCGGCACCCGCCACCGCCAAGTCGTCGACGTGACGCATGCTCAACGGTTCAAGCGCGACGCGTTTTCCCGTAATGCGGACCGGGGCGAAAAAGTCCATTGCCGTCTCTACTTCGTTGTGTGGGGCCCGACCTATTCCGCAAACCAAAGGCGCGCTCGATTTTGCTTAAATTGCCATCTATTCCGTATTTGACGTCACGAACATTCGCCGCAGGCATATTATCGAAAATTTGCTTGTTTGATCGGAGTCAAGGTCGCGCCAAGCTCGCGATTGTAGACTTTATACAAATTAAAATGGGAAGGAGTGCCCAAATGAGCATGCTCCGTAAGATAATTGAAAAGTTTGCGGCCGCAATTGTAACGCGACGCCAAATCTCTCGCTTTAATTGCGAAGGCTGTGATTTGCGCGATTACTGCAGTCTTCCCGCCGAAAGGCGACAACTCTGTTGGGAGGCTCGCGCATTCTGACCGCGCTGAGACCGGCGTAAAGGCGACGCCTCCCATTTTCGATGACCAGGATCACTACGTTCCGCTCAAACGGCAGTGACGTCCTTTCCGGTGCCCGCCGTGGCCGTGGCCGTGCGACGATTTTCAATCGTCGTTCAGAACAACGTCGATGTAACGCTTAATGCGTTTGACGTTTGCAACTAGGTCGACGAATGCTCATGCCGTCATCGCGCTTGGCTGTACTTGAAGCGTAAAGGTTCCGCTTTCGGTTGGCGCCACGTTTCGGATGTATCCGAGGGTTGTACCAATATGCATTGCGAGGTCCGATTTGCTGCGTCTATAGTTATCGACATTGTAACTAAAAATAAGAATCAAAGGTCTCAGGAAGGGAGAGAGCCCATGAAAAGATCAATATTGACGATCGCGATGGCAGTCGTGCTCACCGCACCGTTAGCGCGAGGAGCGGAGTCCGTTCATCTGACAGTTGGATACCAGCCCTATGACACGATTTCCTACTCTGCCGTAGTCATCCGCGGCCTTGAGCTCTGGAAGAAACATCTGCCGCCAGGCAGCACGGTCGATTTTGAGAGTGCGCTTCAAGGCGCAATCATCGTCAACGCGATGCTCGCCGATAAGCAGCAGATCGGTTATCTCGGTGATATGCCCGCAGTGGTTTCGACCACAAAGACCAAGCAAGCGCCGATCAAACTTGTGGCCTCGACCGGACTTTCCGCCGGACAGCGCTGCAATGTCATCATGGTGCGGGCTGATGCGCCAGAATTCAAAACGCCGGAAGAAGCGGTCAAATGGCTCGACGGCAAAACGATCGCAACTCCTCGCGGCAGCTGCGCAGACCGGTTTCTCCGTCAGGTTATCGAGATGGCGGGCATCAAGCCCAAGGAGGTGCTCAACCAGTCGATCGAGGTGATCGCCACTAATTTCCGAGCGAAGCGGATCGATGCCGCAACTTTGTGGGAACCTTCAGTATCGCGCATTGGCGACTTCGTTGGCGAAGGTATCGCACGCGAGGTAGTGACCGGTCATAACTTCAATATGCCTGACGGCGGGTTTATCGCGATGCGTGAAGACTTCATGAAAGCAAATCCGGAAATCGTGAAAGCCTGGCTCGAAACCGAACTCGAAGCTCAGCTTTTCCTGCTCGATCCGAAGAACTGGGAAAAAGTCTCCGACCTTGTACGCAGCCAAACCGAAGGCATTACGACCAGGATGGCCTGGTTTTCATTATTCGGAGCGGTGCCTCCGGAACGCGGTGGATCACCATTGCGCGACGAAAAACCATTCACTTTTGACACGCGTGTGCGCCAACACCTCGATACCATCTACACGTTCTTGCACGGTGCGAAAGTGATTGACGTCGACAAGGCCCCGGAAGGTGCAATTGACGATTCAGTCGCGGTCAGTGTGGCGAAGAACAAGAGCCAGGCCGTTCCAATCGGGGTGATCAAACCACTGGCTGTTTCGCAAGCCCCCAAATGACCGTTCAGCGTACAAATTGCGGCCGGCGCGCGCCATAGGCGCCGCCTTGAGGGGCACTCGCAGTGACCGTCATCGAAACGCCGTCGCAAAGCCGGACGACCCAGGCGGCAGACATCAACAGCTTGGCATTGACGCTATTTCGCGTGCGTCAGTGGTTCACGCAATCGTCGCCATATCTCGGGTTCCTGGGCGTCGCCTCGCTCTTGCTCGCCTGGTACCTGCTCACTGAGTTCTTCAACGTACCACGTTTTAACAAGCTGCCTGGTCCTGTCGCGGTCTGGCGCGAGTTCACCTCACCGTCGCCCACTTTCGGCATCTCGATCTACACGCCCGAATACTACATGCACATAATCTGGAGCATCTGGCGGGTGCTCCAGGCGTTCTTCTGGGCAACCGTTCTCGGTGTGCCGCTTGGCTTGTTTATGGGGTGGAAACGCGCATTTCGCGATTACACCTTTCCGGTGCTCGAAATCGTCAGGCCGATCCCTGTATTGGCTTGGGTTCCGGTTGCGATTCTGATTTTTGCCGGCATTGCCAGCCGCGAGGCACCTGTGATTTTTCTGGCCTTTCTCGCAACCTTTTTTGCAACCGTTCTCAACACCATGCTCGGCGTCGAATCGATCGATGAGGTCTACTTTCGCGCGGCGCGCTGTCTTGGCTCAAAACCTCGTCATATTTTCTTTCGCGTCGTGCTCCCCGGCGCTCTGCCATTCATCTTCACGGGGTTGCAGATCGGTGTTGGCGTCGGGTGGTTTTCGCTGGTGGCGGCCGAAATGATTTCGGGCGAGTACGGGCTCGGCTTTCTCATTTGGGATTCATACGTATTGAGCCAATTTCCGGTGATCATCATCGCAATGCTGACGCTTGGCGTTGTGGGTTACGGATTTAGCGCCATTATTCGCATCATCGGCGCAAGCTTGATGCGCTGGGCGGACCGGAGCGGGGTATGACGCCGGTGGCCGCAAGGGGCGCAATAAACATCCGGAACGTCAGCAAGATCTACGATCCAGATGGCGCAAATGTGCTTGCCGTCGATAACTGCTCAGTCGACATCTCGCCTGGCGAGTTTTGCGTAATTGTCGGGCCGTCGGGTTGCGGAAAGACGACCTTGCTGAATGCCATTGCCGGGTTTCACGATATCTCCAGCGGAGAAATTTCGCTCGATGGAAAACCGATTTGCACGCCCGGCTTCTCCGCCGAGCCTGGAGCCGACCGGATCGTGGTCTTTCAGAACGGAGCGCTTTTTCCCTGGAGTACCGTTCTCAACAATGTGGCCTACGGTCCGGTGGTACAGGGCACTGCATCGAGCACAGACGCAAAAACGAATGCACAAGCTCTACTTGCTGAACTTGGTCTCTCAGGAATTGGCGACCGCTATCCAAATGAACTGTCATCCGGGATGCGCCGCCGCGTCGAGATTGCGCGTGCCTTGATCAATGACCCCAAGGTGCTGTTGCTTGACGAGCCCTTCCGCGCAATGGATGCGCTGACAAAAGGCGTAGCTCAAGAATTTCTGCTGCAAGCCTACGACCGTGTGCGCAAGACCGTATTCTTCATCACGCATGACCTGGAAGAAGCGATATTCCTTGGCGATCGCGTTCTGGTGATGACGACGCGGCCGGGCCGGATCAAGCAGACACTGCACGTCGACTTCGGGCGGCCACGCAATTACAAAATTCGGTCGTCCAAGCAATATCTCACCCTCAAGAGTCAAATTTTCGAAGCCGTGCGCGAAGAAGCCGTACGGGCTTTTGAGGCCGGCGAACGGGAGCTCGCCTAAATTGGGGCGACTGCAACATTGGTAAAAAACAGCACCACTTTAAGCCTTCGACGCGGCCTCCTCTCCGTCCTCGGACTTCTGGCGTTTTGGGAGATCGGCCGGCGATTGCATTTTCCGTTTCTTTCCGCAGTTCCTGCGCCCACCGAGGTCTTCGCCTCGCTCGACCAGATCGTCGGAAACAGCAAGTTCTGGAACGACTGGATTGCGAGTTTTTCCCGCGTGCTGGCTGGATTCGCACTCGCGCAACTCATTGGAATTCCGGTTGGGCTTTTGATGGCCATGAGCCGCACGTTGCGTTATCTCTGGTTCCCGCCTCTTGAAATCTTGCGCCCGATTCCACCACTTGCCTGGGTGCCGACATCGATCATTTTTTGGCCGACCACCGAGTTAAGTATCATTTTCGTCATTTTTCTTGGTGCCTTCTTCACCGTGGTCCTAACGGTGCTTGGCGGCGCAAGAGCGATCGATGAGCGCCTCATTCGCGCGGCGCGATCATTCGGGTCAAAACCGCGCGACATATTCTGGCGAATCGTGCTGCCAGCGACCTTGCCCAGCATCATCACCGGCATGGCGGTCGGCATGGGCGTCACTTGGGAAGTCGTGGTCGCGGCCGAGATGATCGCCGGCAAGTCCGGCCTTGGCTATTTCACTTGGGCTTCCTATGTCGGCGGTAACTACCCGCAGATCATCGTTGGCATGGCAAGCATCGGGATCGCCGGCTATCTTTCCAGTGGCGCAATTCGCGTGCTCGGCAAACAGGCCACTCCCTGGCAACGGCAGATTTGAAATGGCCTCGATGCCTGCCAGGCGCGCTTTGCTTGAGGTCAAAGATCTCGCAAAGAGCTTTGGTTTTGGGCCCTTGCGCCAACAGGTCCTCGAAAACTGCTCGTTTGGCCTGCAGTCGGAACGCCTTACTGTGCTGATTGGGCCCTCTGGCTGCGGCAAGAGCACCCTGGTCAATATTCTGGCGGGATACGAGGCGCCGGACGCCGGCGAGGTGAGATTGCTTGGCACGTCAGTCGCCGGCCCCTCCGCAGAGCGACTCGTCGTGTTTCAGGAAACGGCACTATTTCCATGGATGACAACGTTCCAGAACGTGATTTATGGACCGCTGGTCCAACGCGACAAGCGACGTGACGAAATCGAGGCCAATGCAATTGTCTTGTTGGAGCATGTCGGGCTAAAGGATTTCAAAGACAAATATCCGAGTCAGCTGTCCGGCGGCATGCAACGGCGGGCTGAGCTTGCGCGTGCGATCATCAACAATCCGAAACTAATGATTTTGGACGAACCTTTCCGTGGTCTGGATGCAATGACGCGCGAACTCATGCAAGAGTATTTTCTCAAGCTCTACGAGGGCCGCAAACAATCGGTCTTCTTTGTTACGTCTGAAATCGAAGAAGCGATTTTTTTAGCCGATCAGCTGTTAATCATGAGTAATCGGCCCGGTCACATTATTAAGACCATCGATGTCGATCTGCCGCGTCCCCGCACAGCCAGCCTGCTCACCTCCGCCGAGTATTTGCGATACAAGGACGAGTCGCTCGATGTTCTCCATGGCGAGGCGGTCAAAGCGTTTGCAGAAGGCAGCAAGGCGGCCGCCGACTTTCTCGAGGCTTATGCTGATCAGAAACGATAACGATGAGCGGTGCAGTACGGAGTCCGAGGCGCAAAACTCATATCCAAAAAGTGTGCTCAGGTCACACTGCAGTGCTCGAGTAATCGCGACAATAGGAAACCAGTGTATGTCTCTATGCCCAATCTTTTGGGTTGGGTGCCATGTCGGTTCCGCGAGCGGTGCATTGGCGGCACAATAAAAATTTGATCACCGCGGTTGCAGTTGCGCGGTACGACGAATGGTCCGAAATGGACTCACCGGGCAGCCACTAATTGTTTGATCTAGTGATCAAAACTCGTTCGGGCAGCACTCTCCATCATCGGAGCGACGCGAAATCGACGGGTCGTACCATTTCGGGCTCATTTTGCCCATTTTACCGTCCTTGGTACGACAATGTCGTACTTTTTGGCCAAAGGCGAAAATATTACGATAGGCCCGAGGCCCGCACGTTAATCTCGGCCCGGACCATTTCGGGAGGAGCTAACTTCAGATTCGCAAGTGCGATTTCACCGTCAGTGACGTAGTGATTGACGCGCTCGATGTGTTGCCCTGCTTGAATTTCGCTCACCTCCCCGATGACTCGGCTATTCCGCAGCTCAGCGATGATAAAATCCCGCTCAGCATTCGTATCCGCATCGGTCGCGTGAGTGATCTGGAACGTAAGCTGAGTCAAAGAGAACCCGGTATCCTTGGTCCCAGCTCCGATCCAGTAAACGTGGGCATCATGCGGTGGCCGATCGGTGTTAAGCCAGAATTTGGCCGTACCCCATGTGGCCTCGACGAGCGATGTATCCAAAGCCCAAAATCGAATGTGATGGCGCTTCCGTGGGCTACCATCAATTGCCTTCTGGAAGCCGATGTCCTGGCCCCGGCCGAAAAGATAAAGCGTGCTGAACGGGGCCGTAGGATATGACGCGTTGAATACGAATGCTCGGACCATATGCCACGAGCTTCTCAAACCCAACCGGTCAGCCTCTGACCACCCGGCGCGTGCAAATGCATCCCGAAGTTGCCCAAGGGTGCCGACAAGCACGAAATTGACGGGATCTCCGGGCAAGCCGTCGCCGGTGATTGTGTAGCGAGGCACGCGTTTATGTTGGAGGACTTTTAGGCCCATCCGAACGATACGTGGAAGGACAACGTATGCTGCGATTCCATAGGTAGCAGCCAACGCCAAAACCCAAGGCAGCCAGCGATCCGTAAACTCGAAGACAACAAAAACAATAAACCAGACGCTGAATAGGCCTAGCCCTAAGACGGCCAAGCGCTGCAGAAAACGCTTCAGAAGTCTCATTTACGAGCCATCATGATTCTGTGACGCAAAAGCGTTTCGCTTGGCGAGCGGCCATGCGCCGGCTGTCGTGACTAAAATGCCTGGAAAGTTCTGTCGCCTCATTCCACCACCGGACTTAACGACATCGTAGCGGGAGTAGTTAGGTTGTAGGAAGGGGTGGCAGTTTGCTATGCGCCTGCCCTCGAAAGCGGACGTTTGAAGTGCACTAGCCGATGTCCGGTATGGGACAAAAGCGGACATCAGACGACTTATTCGATCACCTCGTCTGCGCGGGCGAGCAGCGCCGGCGGCACTGTGATGCCGAGCGCCTTGGCGGTAATCAGGTTAATTACTATCTCGAACTTGGTCGGCTGCTCGACCGGCAATTCGGCCGGCTTTGCCCCGCGCAAAATCTTGTCGACGTAGTCGGCAGCGCGCCGGGATAGATCAGGGAAGCTTGGTCCGTAAGCGATCAGACCCGCCGCCTCAATGCTTTCGCGCGAGGCCTGCATCGTCGGCAGGCGCGCTCCCAGCGTCAAGGTGTTGATGCGGTTCCAGTTGCTGAACGTGAGCAAGTCTTGACAGACATAAAGTGCGTCGGTGTCTCCTTTGAGGGCATCGATGGCGATCGCGATATCCGGTACTCGCCGAATTTCCGAGGTGGTTACCCGGAGGCCAAGTAGACGGCCGGCTGCTTGATACTCAGTCAACTCTTGCACAATCACTGGATTGTCAACGTTTCCCATGATCGCCACACGTCGCAACCCGGGAACAAGCTGGCGCAGCAGATCGAGCCGCTTGCCGGCAAGATCAGTTGCCTGGACTGACAGTCCGGTGACGTTGCCGCCAGGTCGCGACAGGCTCGCGACAAGCCCGCTGCCGACCGGATCCCCTGCCGCTGTAAACACGATTGGGATTGATGTGGTCGCCTGTTTTGCGGCGGCGATTAGGGGTGTTCCCGAGGTGACGATGATATCAACCTTCCGCCGAGCAAAATCACCCGCGATATCTGCGGCAAGGTCGCTGCGTCCTTCTGTCCAACGATATTCTATTATCACGGTGCGGCCTTCGATCCAGGAAAGCTCGCGCAGCCGCCCAACAAAACCCGCCACCCGTTTGGCTTCGGCCGCGGCGGTGCCCTGGCCCATATATCCGATGATCGGCAACTTGCCCGGCTGTTGCGCACGCGCCGCGAGCGGCCAAGCCGCCGCGCCGCCGATCAAGGTGAGAAACTGGCGCCGTCTCATTGGTTTGGCCCGAGACCAACGACAGACATTATAGGGGTCCTCTTTGGCTCAAAAACTGGCATTTTAGGTTGACTTGCGATCACCGAGCTGCAGTTGACCCTTCGTCTTTTGTCAGCGCAACCCGTCGAAGTAGATCCTGTGCGAACTGCGAAAGCGAATCGTCTCGCGCGCCCATGACCACGATGCGATCCCCACGGCGGGCCGATTCGACCAGCATATCGCCACACGCGCCTCGGTCTGGAAAAGCAAAGGCCTTCCGGCCGCACCGCTGGATTTCGCAAACAATATCGTCGCTGCCGACGCTGCGGTCGACCGTGCCGCCGAAATAAACGGGCTGCGGCATAACGAGAACGTCCTCATCGCGCAATCCGTTTGCAAAACAGCTCACTAAGGCATTTCTCATCAAACGGATTGGGCCGTAGCCGTGCGGCTGAAACATCAACAGCAAACGGCCGGGAAACGCGTGCAAGGTTTCGAGTGTGGCCGATATCTTGTCGGGGTTGTGGGCAAAATCGTCGAGCACGGTTATTTCATTTGCCGCGCCCACGACCTCCAGTCGCCGACGAATGCCAGCGAACTCGCCCAAATAAGCCGCGGCCGCCGCAAGGGCCACGCCGCACGCCTTCGCAGCTCCCAGAGCGGCGAGTGCGTTGGCCACATTGTGGAGTCCTGGAACCTTCAGATCCACCTCGATGACCTCACCGGTTTCGCGAGCCTTCATTTGGAAGCCGATTCCCCGAGGCGAATGAACTGGCGTAGACGCAAGGAGGTCGGCTTGCCCCGAATTCAGACTGTACGTAAACGCCTGCCCCGGCTTCAAACCGACCCAGAGTGCCGCTGTTTCTGCGTTATCGAGATTGAGCACCACCGTCTGTGCATTCACAATGAAGCTCCAGAAAAGGGTGCGAAGCTCGTCGAGCGATTTGTGGTCCAAGGAGATATTATTCAGGACTGCGACACGGGGCTCGAAAAGCGTAATCGAGCCGTCGCTCTCGTCCAACTCACTGACAAAAACCTCGCCCTGGCCGATCTTGGCGCTGGCAAAAGGTGAGCCC
>DASRAF010000105.1:0-4360 GCA_035638295.1 Pseudolabrys sp. | reverse complement strand
CCGTTGATGCGCAGACGCGCGAGATCCTGCAATTCGAATTGTTGCGGATCTGGGAGCAGCGGCCAACCGCAATGGTCTTCGTCACGCATTCGATCGAGGAGGCCGTGCTCCTCGGTCACCGGGTCATCGTGCTCAAGGGACGGCCATCAAGCATTCACGAAACAATCACCATCGATCTGCCACAGCCACGCACGCGGGAGACCTTGCGCGAACCGCGCTTTGCCGAATTACGCGAGCAGGTTTGGGGCACGCTGATGCGGGAGGCGCGCGAAGCCGAATTCCATCTCGAACGTTGAGCCTGAATAAGAAAATGAAGCTGTAGAGGGAGGATTCAATGATCCGTAGAACAATCGTATTGGCGGCAGGCGCGATCCTGCTTGCCGCATCGCTAGCCGGCACCGCTCCGGTGGCGGCCCAGGGCAAGAAGATCGTCGTCGCTATTCCGGGCATTCCGCCGATCTATTCGGTCACGATCGCCTTCGTGGCGGAAAAGCAGGGCTTCTTCAAGAAGCATGGCGTCGATGTCGAAATCCGTCCGTTCGACAATGGTACCGCCGCGGCCCGTGCGGTCGTTGCCGGCGATATCGACATGGCCTGGTCGCCAACGCCGCCGGTGATCAACCAGGTTTCGAACGCGGATGTGCCGCTTGTCGCTGTCTACGGCATGCCCAACCCGGATTGGGTCATCGGCACCACCGAAGCCGGCAAGACATGCAAGGACATCGTCGGTCAGGAGGTCGGTGTCGACTCGATCAACGGTGCACGTTCAGTGGCGCTGCGCTCGATGCTGACCGGTTGTCCTGGCGTGAAAATCGAGGACACCAAGCAGATCGCGTTGGGTTCAACACCGGGACCGGCCTTGCTCGCGGGCCAGCTGAAGTATGCAGTGCTGCATCTCGACGACCTCGCCGAGATCGAACACCAGGGCAAGAAGCTCAATATCCTGCTGGCGATGAAGAACACCAATCCGACCAGCCACTATCTGATCATGGTCGCGCGCAAGGACAATCTGGCGAAGAACCGCGACGCCATCGTGCGCACCGTTGCCGGCATGATTGAAGCCGCGCGCTTCATGCAAGACCCGAAAAACGCCGACACCGTCGCTGAAATCGCCTCCATCACCGGGCACAATAAAGAAGTGAACAAGGCAGCGCTCAAGGCGTTCCTCGACATCGACTTCTGGGCTGCCAAGGACGACGGCATGCCGCGCGACAAGATCGAAGCGGTCGCTGCCCTCATGAAGAAGATCGGTTCGATCAATCCCGACAAGGAACCGGTCAGCTACGACAAATTCGTCGACGCCAGCATCTGGAAAGATGCCAACGCAATGGTGAAGTGAAAGTTGACTTTCCGGGAGATACGCCGGGCGGGACCGGAATCCTGACCATGGATTCCGGTCCACGACCCCCGGAAAGACCAGTTGATGATCGGACAATCACCTTGCAGTTAAACGCACTCCGCCGTCACGCACCGTTCGGGTTCAGCATTTTCGCAGGTATTGCGCTCTGGGAGATTGCCGGGCGCAACTCCAGCCCAGCCTTCATGGTGCCGTTCTCGACGACGATTGCACGCCTTTGGCAGCTGACGGTCACCGGCAATTTCATTTCTCAGCTGGCCGATTCGGCGAAGCTCTTCCTTGCCGGATTCGGGCTCGCCCTGATCGTCGGAATGCCGCTTGGCCTACTCCTCGCCCGCGTCCGCATCCTGCGTGTGGGTGTCGAACCTTACATCATGATCCTCTATGCCACGCCGATGGTGGCTTTGATCCCTTTCATCCTCTCGATGATGGGTTTCGGCTTTGCGCCGAAGCTGCTGGTCGTTTTCCTGTTCGCGGTTTTTCCGGTGCTCTACAACACCGTTGAAGGCGCACGCAGCATCAAACCTGAACTGATCGAAGTTGCGAAATCATTCCGCTCAAGCGAGTGGGCGTTGTGGCGCGAGGTCATGTTGCCCTACACCCTGCCGTACACGATGACAGGCGTTCGTCAGGCAATAGGCCGTGCGCTGGTCGGAATGATCGCCGCCGAATTCTTCCTATCGGCGACCGGCCTCGGTCAACTCATCATGAGCGCCTCGCAGAATTTCGACACGGGCGGCGTATTTGCCTCGATCCTGGTCATCGGCCTGCTCGGTGTCGCCCTGACGCGACTTGGCCTGGTCATCGAGCAGCACTTCGCACGCTGGAGACAGTAGCGTGGCCGAACAAGCTCTCAGCGCAGCCGTTACGACCGCTCAGAAGACGCAGAGTGGTTCGAACGGATTGTCGGGCGCCTGGTTGCCGCGACTGATAACGGGATTTGTCATTCTGCTCACCTGGGAAATCGTGGTGCGTGCCTTCGCTCCGTCCTACGTGGCGAAGCCGACAACCGTCATTCTGGCCATTCCGAAAGTGCTCACCGAGCCGGCGTTTTTACAGGCACTCGGTTCGACCCTTCTGGCGGTAGCCGAAGGATTGGCGATCACCATCGTCATCGGCACGATCCTCGGGCTGCTGATGGGCCGCAACACCTCATTCGATCGCGTATTCCGCGTCTACATCAACTTCTTCAACGCGATGCCGATGATCGTTGTGTTGCCGCTGTTCTCGTTGTGGTTCGGCTATTCGAGCGGCGCCCGTATCGCGACCATCATCTTCGCCGCGATATTTGCGATCACGATGAACGTCGCGGACGGAGCCCGCTCCGTGCCGCGCGACTATCTTGAAGTTTCGCGCTCGTTCAGGTCGGGGCGCCTGCGAACGTTGATTGACATCGTGCTGCCAGCCTCGATGCCCTATCTGCTAGCGGGTTTCCGGCTTGCCGCCGGGCGGGCCCTCATCGGGGCTGTCGTTGCTGAGTTCTTTCTTTCAGTCGGCGGGATCGGCTACTACATCCTCTATAATTCCCGCTCCTATCACCATAACGAAGCGTTCGTCGGCGTGCTCTTGCTCGCGGCGTTCGGCGTCGGCTTCGAGCTGCTGGTGAACTGGTCGACGCGGCACTTCATGCCGTGGTATCGCCGGGACGAAAAGTCGACCTAGCGGACCCACCGACTCTCACGAGGAAATTTCATATGTCATCCGACCCCTTGCTCAAGGCCGCTATCGCCCATTGGGGACCTCGCTTTGTGGCCAACGGCGTGGTCCTGACCGACTTCGAAGAGGTCACCGGTTCCATTTCCTCGTATGACGAATGGTGCAGCGCCTGGTCCGCGCGCGCAGCACATCACGAGCAGCTGGGCCGTCAGGCGTTGGCGAAAAAACATTTCCTCACCGCGGGTGAGTGCCTCCAACGCGCCGGCGTCTACTATCATTTTGCGTCCTTCCTGTTCGTGCACGATCAGGCTCAGATGAAAGCCGCGCACAAGAAGCAGATCGAATGCCGGCAGGCTGCACTTCCTCACCTGCGCCCCCCCGGCGAGCGCGTCGAGATTCCCTATGAGGGCAGCATCATGGCCGGCATCCTGCGCAAGCCGGTCGGTGTCGACCGGCCACCCGTTTTGGTGATGGCGGTCGGCCTCGACTCCACAAAAGAGGAAGGAGACGCCTACGAGGCGCCATTTCTTGCGCGCGGAATCGCGACCCTGATCTTCGAAGGTCCCGGTCAAGGCGAAGCGCAGTATGACTTTCCTATTCGCGGCGACTACGAGGTGCCGGTGAAGGCCGTGATCGATTTTGTGGAGAAACGGTCCGACCTCGATGCCAACAGGATCGGCATGTGGGGCGTCAGTCTCGGCGGCTACTACGCGCCACGTGCCGCGGCTTTCGACAAGCGCATCAAGGCCTGCATCGCGCTCGGCGGGCCGTTCAATTGGGGGGCGGCCTGGGATGGATTGCCGGAATTGACGCGTCGGGCCTTTCGCGTTCGCAGCCACTGCAAGACGCCCGAAGAGGCCCGCAAGAATGCCAACACGCTGTCGCTTGAGGGCGTGGCGCAGAACATTACTTGCCCATTGTTTATCGTGAACGGCCGGCTGGACCGCATCGTTCCCGCCAAAGACGCGGAACGCTTGGCCCGTGAAGCAAAAGGGCCCGTCGAGCTGATGATGATCGAGGACGGCAATCACATCGCCACCAACCGCGCTTACCGATGGCGCTCGCAAAATGCGGATTGGATGAAAGAACGGCTGGGAGAGCCGCACCACCCGCTTATGCCTGCGTAAGCTGCGCTCCTAAAGCGCAACAAACCCACGCGGCACTGCGTGCATACGGTCGATCCCGCTTTCCGTAATCACGACCATTTCGCCGGTTTGCACGCCAGCCTTGCCGTCGCGCGTGACAACGTTGGGCTGGATCACGACGGTCTGCCCTGCGCGAAACGGATCCTGCGGCACCGGACCCGCCGGGCGGCTCCTGCAACCAAGGATCGGCGGAAGATACCCG
>DASRAF010000104.1:0-8908 GCA_035638295.1 Pseudolabrys sp. | reverse complement strand
AGCGTCTTGATGTCCGGATTTTTGGCGTACCAGTAATCGGCCGCGCCGGTTGCCTGAGCACCGATAATGCGTATCGGTGCGCCTTTCGCATAAGCTGCCATGGCGCCAAGCGTGCCAACCGCCAATCCGAGATCGACGCTACCGGCGATCACTGGCTGCAAGGTTTCGCCGCTACCTGAGGTGTAGATCATCTCAAGCTGCAATCCGTGTTTCTTGAAGATGCCGGTCTTCTCGCCGAGGTGGGTGATTGAAGTATCCCAATTGCCGCGCTGGCCAATCGTCATTTTCACGAGATCGTCCGCGGTGCCCGGATTGGCTTGCGCAATCGTTGCGACCGCAGCCGCAATTGCAAGGAAGTGTCTCATGAATCTTCCTCCCGCTTTTTTCTAGTTCCTCTTGATGCTGTCCAGACCGCCAAGCTTTCCGATCAGGGCATTGGCGCCGATCGCCAGCACGAACAGGACGATCAGCATCGCGTACATGGCCGGCATGTCGAAAATGCTGTAGGTCTGGATGATCAGGAAACCGATGCCCTTGTTGGAAAGCTTTGTTTCCGCGAGCAAAGTCCCGATCAATGCGAAACCAAGCCCGAGGCGAATGCCGTTGATGATTGGGTGACGCATCGCGGGCAGATGGATCTTTTGTACCATCTGCCACGTGTTGGCACGAAAGCTACGCCCGACGCGGATAAGAACTTTGTCTATTTGCCGCATTCCGGCAGCCACGTTGAGAGCAACGGGAAAGAAACAGGACAATGTACCGAGGGCGACCTTGGATTCTGGCCCAACGCCAAACCACATGATCATCACTGGGAAGAAAATGATCTTTGGTGTCGGCCCGAGATAATAGAGATAGGGCTCGAAGGCTCTGGACAGGAAGCGATTGGCACCAAGAATGAGCCCCACCGCCAGGCCAGCGGATCCACCAATTGCCAAAGCCACACCGATTTCCGCAGCGGTCACGCCGAGATTGAAGTAATAGTTGCGGTCGGTGAGCAGTGCCGCCATTGCGCGTCCGATGGACAACAACGATGGTACGACGTCGCGGTATAGCCATCCCGAGTGGGCGAGAAATTCCCACGCTGCCAGCACCGCCAGGATGATGGCGATGCGCAGCAAGGTCACCGGACTGATGACCGGGGAGGCAACCGTCGTTTGGCTTAAGCGATCGGTCTCAGCCATCTTTCAGCCTTTTCCAATCCGATAAAAAACAGCACGCTGACCAGGATCACAAAACAGATCGCGGCATAGGTGCCGGCGAGGTCATAGCGCTCGGCCAAATCGTTGATCAGCTGACCAAGCCCGCCGAAATTGATCAGGAACTCGGTGCCGACCACGTTGATCAGGGCGAAAATCAGACCAAGGCGGATACCGACGAAAATGGTAGGCAACGCGGCCGGGAACAGAATTTTCCAGAATTGCTGGGTCGCCGTCAGCTTGAAGCTGCGCCCGACGTTGACCAATACTTTCCGTGTTCCGGATATTCCTTCGATCGTCTTGAGGATCACCGGGGGCAGGGCGGAGAGAAAGCCCATAATGATGATCGTCCAGGCGTTACGGCCGAAGATCACCATGAACAGCGGATAGGTCAGCACCAGGGGTGCCGAAGCAAATGCCGCCACCCAGGTCTCGCACGCGCGTTGCAGCAGACTATAGCGTTGCATCACCACGCCAATGGCGACGCCGCATATCGTGACCATGACGCCGGCGATGAAGCATTCGCCTGCTGTGAAGAAGAATCGATAGAGGACGTGCTCTTCCGTAAACAGGCGGCCGAAGCTCGCGATGATCTCGGATGGCGGCGGGACGATGAACCGGTTGAGCCAGCCGATGCGGATCACCCCCTCGATGGCCAGCAAGAACGCAACGAATGTGCCGAAGCCGACCAGCGGGGCCGAATAGTCGCGGCCCGAGGCGACAAACGGCGTATCCGCCGTCGTCATAGTGCCTGCTCCTGTCTCAACGCTTGCTTCTCCTCGTCGCGCATGCCGCGGTTCGCCTCTTCGCGCAGATCATTCCAGATCTGTGCGACGTAGCGGCCGAATGCTTCGCTGCCGACAATCTCGGACGTGCGCGGGCGCGGCAGATTGATCTCGACAATGCGCTTCACCTTGCCCGGCCGATAGGTCATCACAAGGATGCGATCCGACATCTGAACGGCTTCGGTAATGTTATGTGTGATGAGCAGCGTTGTCTGCTTGAGTTCCTGCTGTATCTGCAAAACCTTGTCGCCGAGCAGAAGCCTCGTCTGTTCATCAAGTGCCGCAAAGGGCTCATCCATCAGCAGAATTTTTGGCTCGGAGGCCAGCGTTCGCGCCAGCGAAACGCGTTGGCGCATTCCGCCGGAAAGCTCGCCGGGATAGCGATTTTCGAAGCCGTCGAGACCTACGAGTGAAATGAAATGTCGAGCACGCTCCACGCGCTTGGCTTTCGGCATGCCAATGAGCTCGAGCGGGAACGCGACATTGTCGGTGACCGTACGCCAAGGAAATGTCGATTCCTCCTGGAACACCATGCCGATCGATTTGTGTGGACCGGAAATGGTCTCTCCGGCGACGCTGACGATCCCGTCGTAACCGTTCAGGAGGCCGCCGATGACGTTGAACAAAGTTGATTTTCCGCAGCCCGAGGGGCCGATGACCGATAGAAATTCACCCGATCTCACTCCGAACGATACGTTGTCGACGGCCGTGATCGGCCCTTCCGGAGTTTGAAACCGAACGACGATGTCGTCTGCCACCAGGATGGCGTCTTTTCGTACTGCATCAGGTGGCATCGGGAACTTACTCGCTCTTTCGCGTCATTACGGCCGTCATTGCGGCGGTGTAGCCAGGTTCGACGCGTACGTCGACAACGGCGATTGCCCCGCTCTCGACCGCGGCAATGGCCTTCTCGAATGTTGGCTGAAGGTCGGCAATGGAGTTTACCGGACCGAAGCCCTGTGCGCCCTGCGCGCGCGCCATGGCCGCAAGATCGATATCAGGCTCGGAAATGCGCTGGCCGACCCAGCGGTTCTCCACGGGACGATTGCGCATGCGAGCCATTCGTTCCTGGTGCAGTTCGTCGTTGAAGAAAGAGCGGTTATTGGCGACCACGATCAGAAGCGGAATGCGGTAATGTGCCGCCGTCCACAATGCAGTGACCCCCATCAGGAAATCGCCATCGCCGCAGACTGCGACCGGCAACCGGCCGCTGCCTCTCAGTGCCAGCGCTGCGCCGACGGAAATACCCGGACCGCCACCAACGCCGCCGCCGCCATCCGAGCCGAGATAATCGAGCGGATGATTGAAGGCCCAGCTGGCACCGTTCCAGGACAGCGATACGTGCGTCAAAGATGTCGGGCGATCGCCGACCGCGCGCCGAAGTGCATCGGCGAGATGGTCGACTGTGAGCTTGTCATCTGTAAGTTTGGGAAATTCCTTTTTATGCGCGGTCGTAGTCTGCGAACCTTGAGGACCCAGCGCAGCGAGAAGGGCCGGTACTGCAACGTCCGGTTCGCAATCGATGAACACATCGACAGGGGGAAGTCCCTGATAGTCCATACTCCAGCCATTATGAAGATAATGGTCGACTGACACCTGAACGATGCGCGCAGAGGGCACGGTTGCGCCAAAGACAGATTTCAACGTTCCAGCAACATCCACCCAGTCGAGACTCAAAATTGCATCGGCTTCGCGGATGGCATCAATTGCTTGCGAGGTCATGCCGATCGTGCCCGGCGACCCAACGTGCAACGGATGGTGGGTGGGGAAGGCCGCGGCCACTTTAAGGTCGGTAGCGACCCGCGCGTTCACCGCCTCGGCGAGCGCAATGCGTGATTTCCAGGCGTCAAGATCGCGCGATACGCGTCCCGCAAGGATCACCGGCCGCTTGGCATTACGCAATATATCGGCCGCCTGCTGGATGGGACCCGGCGCGGGAACATTTTCGACGGGCGGCATGAATCGCGCGGCCTCGATCGGCGGTACGGCATCGGTAAGCTTGCTCTCCTGCATTTCCGCGTCGAGGTTGACGTAAGTCGGACCGCGCGGCGCCGTATTGGCAATCCAGTTCGCGCGCAGCACCGCTTCGCGCGCAGCCAAGGGAGACGCCGGCTGATCGTCCCATTTGGTGTAGCCGCGCACCAACGCACCCTGATCGCGCGCGGTGTGAATCCAGTCGATCCACGGCCGTCGCTTGAGTGCGTCGACTGGACCTGTCGCGCCGAGGACTACCATCGGCATGCGATCGCACCAGACGTTGAAGATCGCCATGGTCGCGTGCATCAATCCGACATTTGAGTGGACGGCAGCTGCCATGGCCTTGCCGGTTACTTTGGCATAGCCGTGAGCGATTGCCACCGCGCTTTCCTCGTGCAGGCACAACAGTAATTGCGGGCGTTCATTGCCGAGATAGTTGACGAGGCTGTCGTGCAGGCCGCGATAGCTCGCGCCCGGATTGAGGGCGATGTAAGGGATGTCCGTCGCCCGCAACGCGTCGGCAACCACGTCACTGCCGAACCCTGCGGCATTGACCCCTGCGGGAACCGGGCGATCGAATGTGGATAGTGAGCCGCCACTGGCGGGCCGCGCTTTTGCGCTATCGCTTCTGTTGCTTGACACGGTTTTCGGCTGGTCCTCTACCGCCCGGCGGGCGGAACGGTGGCATCCAACCGGATTACGCGCACTGTTGCCAGCCTTTCTGTTATCCCTACTTCTGACTTGTCTTCAATGCCTTACCAAATCCTCAGCTGGAACAAAGGGTGAAATTGGCACCCAACTGGCACCTTATGATCCCAAAATTGCGTTAATGGCCTCAGACGCCTTGCTGTCATCCTTCCTGAATAAGTGCGCGTAGATACAGAGGGTGATATCCGGCTTGGCATGACCTAACCGCCTGCTGATGGTCACGATATCACGCCGGCGTCGATGAGTTGGTTGGCTTGTGTGTGGCGCAGGCCACGGAAGGTCACAGCTGGCAAGCCGATTCTGGTCGCGAAGTCACCCCATCAAATACGGGAGAGTGGGGCACCATCTAAATCTGTGAATAGCATTGCATCATCAGAAAGTTTGCCGGCTCCGAGTTTCATGCGGAGCTCAAGTTGGGCCCTCGTAGGCGCGCTCTGCCGTGTCGCGCGGTGGCATATCAGCGGCGCTCTCCGGCATCTACGTCAAGAAGGAGTTACGATGGATTCTCCGTAAAGCGCGCTAGGGCATCCAGTACGTCGAATATGCTAAAGGCGATGGCGACAGGATGTTTGCCGCCGTTTGCAACCTTGGACGAAGCGGCTCACCTCGGTTTATAAATCGGGTCCATCGAAAGCTTGGATAAAGGTCAAAAATCCGAAATCTCCCGCAGCTACTCGCGCTATAGATGGGACATTCTAGCAACGGCGAAGGAGCTGGCGAATAACCGCAAATTCTTGTCGTCAAATCACAAGAGGCAACACGTTCAACGCACTAATCGTGGCGCGGAAAGTTGACCGCGCTGGTTTGACAAAGACCGCCGGCAACAGGGGCCGCGACCGGTTTGGGGCGCCGAGGCGCGGCCCTTTGTTCTATTTCCTGGATGGGGTGGGGGCGAATATGGCTGAGACACCTAAACTTGAAATCCTTGATGTACAGCCGATTATTCTGAAATTGGAAGGGCCGTTTTTTGGTATTCGTGTTCACACTAAGGACGCCCAATATCCGGAAATTGATCTGGTGGTGCAAAGACGGTTTCTTAGCTCGCTGAAAGATGAAATCATTGAAATGCTGAAAGACTTCCCGGAACAGGCCGAAGATTAAAGCGCTAGCCTTTTACTCATCCCTGTCAGCCACGTCGCCCAGTAGCCGCCAAGTGGGCTTGTTTCGGTCGCTGGTCATCAACCGGCATGAGTACGCCGGGGAGCGACCCCCGGCGTCTCCGCCTAACAGTGGATCGGCTACTTGACCGCACTAGTGGGGAGCGACCCCGTGCATCAAGGATTGCCCGGGTCCGAAGGTTAGACCTACTCGTGATGAGCGAGCACCAGAAAAAACCGCATCTAGGCGATTTGGTTCCGATGGTTGGCCGACTAATGTCGGCTGTTTGAGAAGAGCGAGCCGGGAAAACACAAATCTCGCGGGCCTGAATGTCTCAAAGAAACTGAATTCGCCGTATCGCTCGGGGCCATCCAAAACCTAGATCAAGGTCAAGAATCCAAAGGCGCTTGCAGCGACTCGGATACTTGATGGGACGTTCTAGCGCGGAAATTGGCCGTTGCGGTATTAGCATGCCCTATACCGAACGTATAATCCCGTTAGCCTAAATCGAGGATTGTCTTTTTCCAGATTCTATAAAATCGGAGCCGCTCTCGATCCCCAAAGAGAGCACGGCCCCGATCTCATACCCCTCCCCGTCCCCAGAGGTCGGGGCCGTCATTCCCACAAAGAATTGTGACTTTGGCTAGGCGCGATTGCGACTTTTTACTTCCGCTCGCCCATGCACCTGCTTCAGGCGTTCCAGTAACGGGTCAATGAGTCCATCTGTGCAGCGGAGCGGACGCGTGTCGATTGGCTGGTCAGGGTCATCAATCGCGTCATCAGATGACGTGAAATTCCTCTTGCGTTGGCTGTTCATAACGCCCTTAACACGCCTCAATGGCGAACGCGCTGCCGCGAGTTTGAGATGCAAAGGCCGCGTAGGAAAATACGCCCCCCGCTAACGTCAACAGAGTGATTACGCAGCCACATCGACAGTCTCCGTTGTGCGGACTGTTTAGATGAGGCGTGAATGTTTAGTCTTGTGAATTCTGCCAACCATGTGTTGGTTCGCGCGCTTATGGGGACCTGTGATGACTGCGTCGTGCAACCTTTTCCGTTGAGCTTTTCAACGTCTATAAGCCACTTTAGCGGCCCGCCTCGTCGGGGCAGACTGCCGATATCCTTTTTTTTTGTTGTCTCATGTCAGCAACGACTGATTGTGTTTCCTCTCCCGCTTGGATTCTATTTGCAAAAAATCTCAATAAATCGGCCGTACGCCGCAATTCCTTCTCACAGTCTGGCGTTAGGCCAGGCTTGCCGCTGGCATCATCGGGCTTCGGTCGAGCATCGTTTACTTTGTCGTCGGCCAGGGGTGCCTTGGCTTTGGTAGCGGTAGCTGACGTAGCTACGGGTTTCTCTCCTTCTCGAAACCATGGTTGTTTGATGACGAGGGCTCCAACGGCCATCAGAAACAGCGGGACCAGTACGTATAAGAGTCTGGCATGTCCCATCTTGCCGCGAGGCACATCCGCTAGGCTACGCCAAACCGGCTTGCCGGCGTCCCCAAAATGGCCCGCGATTTCCATCATTTGCGGATCATCGCTAACCAGCAGACAGCCATCGCACTCCAAGTATTTCTTAACGAAAGCGCCGTCACGACGTGCGATGATTTGATGCCCATGCTGCATGAGTGATGCCGAGTAGTAGGCACTCACGTCGCCATTCACGAGAAGCAGGATTTTCATCTCACTAGACACTCTCGTTAATTTGTCGGGGCCGCGGGGTCAAAGACGGATTACGAGCCCTGACGCAATCGGGCGAGCAATTTCAGCCCGGCGTAGCCATCGACCGGGTCCATGCCGACCTTTTTCTGGTAGGCGAGAATGGCTCTGATCGTGTCGCTCCCGGTACGCCCGTCAATGCCATCGGTCTTGAAGCCTTGCTCGTTCAGGCGACGTTGGATTTCCTTGACTTCATCGAGCGTCGGCGCGCGCTCCCCGCCCGGGAACTGCTGATGGAATGGCGGGCCGCCGCGGATCAGGTCGCCGAGGTGGCAGAGCGCCAGGGTGTAGCTGCTCGACGGATTGTATGAGTAGACCGCGCGAAAATTTTGTCCGACTAGAAAGGCTGGGCCGCCCGCTACGGGCAACCAGAGCCTCACATGATCGCTTGGCCGCGGAAATGCCGCGCCGTCGGCGCGGCGTACACCGAGCTCCTGCCATTTGGCGTAGGTTCGCATTGTACGATTGTCGGCAAGCTTGGGGCGCCCAGCCGGGATCGTCACCTCGCAGCCCCAGGCTTCGCCTCGCCGGTATTTGCCGCGCTCCACCAGATAGTGCGCGGTGCCGGCCAGTGAATCATCCGGCTTGCCGAACGGCGAGGCGCGGCCATCGTGGTCATAGTCGACACCCATGTTCAACCATACTTCGGGCATCCATTGGGTGTGTCCCATCGCGCCTGCCCAAGAGCCGATCATGTCCGAGGGTTGCGCCCAACCTCGGTCGATGATCGTCAGCGCATTGAGCAACTCCGCCTCCCAATAGGCGCGTCGGCGTGGCTCGCCCCAGGCCAGAGCGGCCAGGGCAGGGATGATCGGACGCATGTATTTCTTGTTGATGATGACGTCGCCGTAGGACGATTCCATTCCCCAAAGGCCAAGCAGAATATAGCGATCGACACCGTAATCCTTCTCGATCCGTGAAAGCAGGCCGGCGTATTCCTTCGCGCGTTCCTTGCCAGTCATCACGCGCCAGCCGGAGCAGCGGCGATTGATGTATTGCCACATCAATTCCGTGAATTCCGGTTGCGCGCTGTTCTGCGCGTATACGCTTGTGTCGGGCGTCACTGCGCCCATCACGCGATCATACGTCTGTTCGGAAATGCCGCGCTTGAGAGCGCGCGGCTTGAAAGTTGCGACCCAGTGCGCGAAGGCCGGAGGTTGCGTCGCCCAGGCGTGCCCATGCGTTGCGATGCCGGCCGCAATGCCAAGGGCGCCAGTGAGAACGGAGCGGCGGTTCAGACGCCGACACGGAAAGCACATCGGAAAGATTCGCTGCATGGCAATAGTGTAGTCTGACGAACGCACTCAGAAACCTCGATGCGGCGACTAGCCGCGGCGGCGCTTCTTCTTGGCTGCCGCTGCTTTGCGTTTCTTTGCGGGCTTTTCCTTGGCCTTGTGAGTCTTTGCTCGCACGGCGGATTCCT
>DASRAF010000103.1:0-3056 GCA_035638295.1 Pseudolabrys sp. | reverse complement strand
GACAAGAAGCAACGTAATGCAGCCATTGAGGACGGCGCCGTCGGCGACCGTGGCGAACTCCTCGTCGGAAAGGACGGCCGGTCCGGTGAGACGCACCTTCACGCCTTGCTCGGGCGTGAGGGCGAGCGTGGACGCCACTTCGCGTATCACTGCCGTTGCTTTGCCTCCGGGCTGCAGATCACCGAAGTTGAGGACCGGCTCGATGTTCACGAAGCGCCGAAGCTCCGAGGGCTTCGGCGGCCGGCCGGCGATCAGTTCACGCCAGGAGAGCGCAGGGCTTTTTCCTTCCGCTAGGCGTTCGAATGCATCCGCGAGCGCAGCGAGCGCCGGCTTGAGGTCCTCCAGCTTTGCTTTCCCCAGGCGCACACCCTCGAGCGACTGAGACAACGTACGAAAAACACCGCGTAGCGTCGGATCGGCGGCCAGCGTTCCGAGGAAGGGTTGGGCGGAGATCAAGTCGGCAGTGCTGCGCTCAACCTCGTCCCGACCGAGCAAGAGGATGCCGTCACGTTCGAAGAACTCGCCGCCATCGGGACGACTGACGCTGCGGATCACGTCCGACCGAGACGCAAGCCCATTGACCAGCGCATCGGCGGCATCATCGGCGGCCTCCGGTGTGCGCGCATCGATGACCGCAATGATCTGGTCGATCCGTTGCGGAAAGGCATCATGGAGCATCCTCTCCTGTTGGCGCCATGGTAGCGAGCTGGACAGCAGCTCCTTGCTGTCCGTGACAATGGCGAAATGCCGCGTGAAATAGGTCGCCGAGACGACTGCCAGGAGCAGGAAGCTCAGGATCGTCGGCCACGCGTAGCGACTCGACAGCTGCACCAGCCGCGTGATCACGGCTGCGGTCACATTGCGTGCTTGCATCGGAATTCTGTCGGCGCCATCTGCTGCCGCAGGCAAAGTGAAGCCCGATACGCGGCTCACGACGCGATGGAAAACGCCTTGCAACTCTTTCATTTGACGCTGCGCGGGCCCCCTGCCACTCGCTGCAAGCATGACCGCAATTGAAGGCCAACTTTTGTCCCCGCTCGCCATCACGTTGCCGTAATCCCGCCCAAGGAACGCTTTTGCAAAACGATCTGCGGCCGACTGCGGCAAATAAAAAAATGGTAAACGCGGCTCATCACGGCGAAAACCTCACCGCACGAGCGGAAACGCTTACACCAAGGGACTTCAAGCGCGGCCTGAGCCCGTCGATGGCCTGGTTAATGGCGCTGGTCGTGATGGTGTTGGGCCTGGTCCCAGTGCGAGCCCAGACGCCGAGCGCCGCCGTCGCAAAAATCCAAACCTACTATCAGCAACTGATGCCGACGATCCAGCAGGCTGCGCGGCTCAGCGTGCGCGAGCGCGATAAACGCTTTTCGCCGGTCTTTGCCGCGGTGTTCGATATCCCGACCATGACGCGTCTGGCCGTGGGTCCGGCCTGGAAAAGCTTCTCTGCAGAACAGCAGGCGGCGGTCCGGGACGCCTTCGCCCGGTTCATCGTTGCCCAATATGCAAGCCAGATAAAGGATTATTCCGGCGAAAGCTTCGTCGTCGATCCGCAGACGACGCCAGAATCTCGTGGCGGCGGCGAGATCGTCAAAACGAAGCTGCTGCAGCCGGGCGGTCGGACCGTCAATATAAATTACCTGGTCCGCGGCGAGCGGGTGGTCGACATCTATCTCAACGGAACCATCAGCGATCTCGCGATGCGGCGCGACGAATTCTCCTCCGTCGTTGCGGCAGGCGGTGCCGACGCCTTGATCAAGAGATTGCGGGATCGAACCGACAAACTACTTGGGAACTAATGTTTCAAGCCCCGACCGACAGCGGGGATCAAGTTATGGAACTCGCGGACGAAAGTCTTGACCTGATTGGCGTATGCTGATCAGCGCGCCTTCGACGCGCTACGGCGTAGAAGATAGTGCCCCTCGATCCAATGCCAAACAAACAGCCCCGGAACACCCAAGGCCAATTCGCGAACTCGTTTTGATAACGAAATGGCCAGCGCTGTCTGCGCTGGCAATCCGAACAGCGCGCCGAACAGGATAAAGCTGCCCTCGAGAGCACCCAATGCGCCGGGCACCATGAACGTTGCCACACGAACACCGGAACTGAGGCTTTCGAGGGTAAATGCATCGAGCATGCCGAGGGGATGCCCCAGACTCTGCATCACCAACCAAATTTCACCTGCCCCAGCGGCCCATCCGATAAGCCGCAAAATGGTCGCGCGCAAAATCGACCACCCGCTGCGGTATGCTGCCGCGACCGCATCATCGATCGCGGATGCACTGGCTGCGAAGGTGGACAGCCATTTCTCGGCAACCAGACGACGGGCCAAGTTCGCGAACCCGGCAAACAGACCGCGATGCTGGAACAACACGAATGCCGCGATCAACACAATGAACACGCCGGTGCCGATCAACACGATCCACGCCAGAAGAAGCGCGCTGCGCTCGGTCGAACGCATGAGCAGCAGCCCCACTCCCGATATGACGAATATCAACTGGGTCGCTACACCGATGGTGGTGTCGACGACCATGCTCGCTGCCGCTTGTGCGCCCGGCACACCTTGCAGGTGGGCTAGGCGCACGCTTGCGATATCGCCGCCGATGCCGGCCACCGGCAACAGCGAGTTGATCGAATCACGGATCCAACGAATCCAGATTAGGGTGACGGTGCCCGGAGAACTTGAAGGCGATATCAGTTGGCGCCACGACAGAGCGCTGAAACTCAAGGGAACAAGATGGAACAAGGTTATGGGGAGTAACCACCACCCGATGACCCCCATCGCGTGAGCTACCTGTGCGGCACCGCTGTCGATGACCAGATAGACGGCCACTAGAAAGCCGAGAAGAGCAGCGATGATCAGCGAAGTAGGAATGATTGGCTCCTTGCTTGTCGCGGCCCAAGATTGTGCAAGATTATGAAGGAATGGTTTTGACAGTCATTCATCATTTTCTATTCGGCGGCGAGGGCGCGCCAACGCTTTCTACGAGGCGACCGGCATCCGCGTACGTGAGTTGCCGATCGCTCTCGACCGGCCGCTTGCAAGCTGACCGCCA
>DASRAF010000102.1:0-2684 GCA_035638295.1 Pseudolabrys sp. | reverse complement strand
CGTTGCATAGTGCCCGAGCCAAATGGGGCTTCGGCATGCGTGAGTTTGAAGAGTTCCTGCAGTATCTCGGCTTTTGGCTCATTGGTGAGAGTGGATCACACAAGCACCATCACATCGGCATCGGTATGCACGGTGCGGGTTTTTGCACGGCCGGCCCGCATCACAGGGAAATCGGTTGCCTGCGCGTTGGCGGATGCATTGCCAAGTCGCGCGATGGCACCGAGAGCAGTCAAAATTGCGCGGAAACGGGCAGCCTTTTGCCACTCTGCGACTAAAGGTGCAAGGCGGCTGCTAAGCGACGCTGGCTGAAGTTCTTTCGACTTTGAATCGCTCACGCGAATATTACGGCCACTTCACCACGGGCGGCATGGAAGACAGGATGGATTCCACGTTACCGCCGGTCTTGAGGCCGAAAATGGTACCGCGATCATAGAGGAGATTGAATTCGACGTAGCGGCCGCGGCGGATCAGCTGTTCCTCGCGGTCAGACTCTGTCCATGGCAATGTGAAGTTTTTGCGAACCAGCCCCGGGTAGACTCGCAGGAATGCACGACCAACGTCCTGTGTGAACGCAAACGTCTCATCCCAATCCGTTTCGAGATAGTCATAAAATATGCCGCCAACACCGCGCGGTTCATTTCGGTGTTTGAGAAAAAAATAGTCGTCGCACCATTTTCTGTATTTGTCGTAGGGAGCGATTTCCGCGTGCAAATTGCAGGCCGTTTTCATGGCAGCATGAAAGGCAATGCTGTCGGCATCCGTCTGCAAGCGGCGCCTGTCCAGCACCGGTGTGAGGTCGGCACCGCCACCGAACCAGGATTTGCTCGTAACGACGAAGCGCGTGTTCATGTGAACAGCAGGCACATTCGGATTATGAAGATGCGCGATCAGGGAGATTCCGGAAGCCCAGAAACGAGGGTCTTTTTCGGCGCCTGGAATGTCGTTACGGAACTCCGGCGCGAATTCTCCGTGCACCGTTGAGCAATGCACGCCGACCTTTTCGAAAACGCGCCCTTGCATCATGGCCATCACGCCGCCGCCGCCGGGGGTGCCTGTGTGGTCTGTGCGCTGCCACGGAGTTCGCCTGAAGCGTCCTGTCGCCTGGTCCGCGAAGGCCGCGTTTTCGGGCAGCGAATCCTCCAACGCCTCAAACGCGGCACAGATATCGTCGCGCAAAGCCTCGAACCATGCGCGCGCGCGCGTCTGTCGGGCTTCCAGTTGTCCTGCGTCCATTGATAGCTCCGGCGTAACTATATCTGTTGAGAAGCAGTGGCGGCTATGACCGCGGTAAGCCGCCTGTCTGCCGCAGTGCTTCACTCGCTACCATGGCGACGGCCATCGCGACATTGACCGAACGCATGCCCGGCCGCATCGGAACGCGCAGGCGGGCGTCGGCCGCCTTGTGCACCGCCGCGGGAACGCCGGCGCTCTCGCGGCCGAACAGCAGCACCTGGTCGGTGGTGAACACGTGATCCACGTATGATCGCTCGCCTGCTGTCGTCAGCAGCACAAGCGAAAGTCGCTCGCGGGCACGCCACTCCTCGAAAGTGGAAAACGACGTGTGCCGGGAGAGGGTGACCTGGTCCAGATAGTCCATGCCGGCCCGGCGGAACGCGCGATCGGTCACGGGAAATCCGGCCGGCTCTATGATGTGCGCTTCGATGCCCAGGCAGGCGCAAAGCCGCAGAATAGTGCCAGTATTCTGGGGAATGTCCGGCTCGTAGAGGGCGATCCGCATGGCAGGCGTGGGGGACTCCGCGAGAAGCCGCCGGAGGAACGATTATGCGACTTATCCTCGCAGGCGTGGACTTCTATCGGGGGCTGGACCGAGACCGATCTGCCGCCCGAAGGAGCACGGAATGTAACATTTAAAGCGCGGGCAGGCGCAAAACCGGTGTCTACTTTAGCCAATGGGGCCTTTGCGGGCTTGCGCTTGCACGGCAAGGGTGCCAATAGAACGCCACCGACGCGCTGTCCTGCCTTTTAGGGCTGCCGCAACCGGGCCGCCCCGCCGCCCAAGGACTTCGGTCTGGGCTCCAGCCGAGGGCGGATGAATAAGCCAGCGGAGGAGAGGGACCTCAGACGTGACGACCGTGTCTTCCGCGGAGCACACACGCCGCGACTTTCTCTACATAGCAACTGGGGCCGTCGGGGCAGTCGGCGCTGCCGCTGTTTTGGTTCCGCTGATCGCGCAGATGAATCCCGATGCCTCGACCATTGCGGCCGGCGCCCCAATCGATGTCGATCTCGCGCCCGTGGCCGATGGACAGATCATCAAGGTGTTCTGGCGGTCCAAACCGGTCTTCATCTTCCACCGCACCAAGAAAGAGATCGAAGAGGCGCAGAAGGTCAACGTCGCCACCCTTCCGGATCCCGAGCCCGATTCAGCCCGCGTCAAGGCGGGGCACGATCAATGGCTCGTCGTGATCGGCATCTGCACGCATCTCGGCTGCATTCCGCTTCCCCATCAGGGCGACTATGACGGCTGGTTCTGTCCATGCCACGGCTCGCAGTACGACACCGCGGGCCGTATCCGCAGAGGTCCGGCGCCGAAAAATCTCGCGCTGCCGCCCTACAAGTTTGTTTCCGACACGAAAATCCAAATCGGCTGAGCGAAACGTCGCATTCAAGGTTCAATCATGAGCGGACACTCGACCTACCAACCGCAGAGCAAGGTTCTGCAA
>DASRAF010000101.1:0-8636 GCA_035638295.1 Pseudolabrys sp. | reverse complement strand
CCACTCGCGGCGCATCCGCGTGATGTTGTCGCGAATTTCATCGTTGCGTGCGTTGTAGCCCATTGCGCATATTGGACTCCTGTTGAAAAAAACCGCAATCAAAGAAGTTTTGCCTCTGTACGAAATTTGCACTATGTTGCCAGAATTGTTGCCAGATAAGAAAATGGCCGCTGAGATGGCGGCCAGTTATGAAGGTAAGCTATTGATTTACTTGGTGAGCCGGGATGGGATCGAACCATCGACCACTTGATTAAAAGTCAAGTGCTCTACCACTGAGCTACCGGCCCAACTTCAAAAATTTCTACGACCAGCATGCGACCAGCGCAACTGCAAGATTTCCGTCGGAAGCGTGCCGATTCCCGATCGAACCGGCGGAAGGAGCATGCGCGGGGCGGGGTGTAGGGGCGCTTCTCAATCTGGTCAATAGGGCCTGCGGTCTTCTTGAACCTGAATACCCGGGATTTGCTAGACTAATGTAATGGCCCGTGCGGCCCGGAGAGTGCCATGCCAGTCGTCAACCGCGTCGCAGACCTGCACAGTGACATCACCGCCTGGAGGCGCGACCTGCATGCTCATCCAGAGCTGCTGTTCGACGTCCAGAGGACCGCCGGCACGGTGGCCGAGAAACTCAAGGCTTTTGGATGCGACGAGGTCGTGACAGGCCTTGGGCGTACAGGTGTTGTCGGGGTCATCCATGGTCGCAAGGGCACCGCAGGCAAGACGATTGGGTTGCGGGCCGATATGGACGCCCTGCCTATCGAAGAGGCGAACAACCTCCCGTACAAGTCGACAGTGCCCGGAATAATGCACGCCTGTGGTCATGACGGCCACACAGCCATGCTGTTGGGTGCCGCGCGCTACCTCACCGAAACGCGCAACTTCGCCGGCACCGCCGTGGTGATTTTCCAGCCAGCCGAAGAGGGCGGCGGTGGTGGCAGAGAGATGGTCGATGATGGACTGATGGATCGATTCGGCATCCGTGAGGTCTATGGCATGCACAATTATCCCGGCATGCCGGTCGGCTCATTTGGCATCAGGCCCGGCCCTATGATGGCTGCAGCCGATGCGCTGACCATCGATATAGACGGTGTCGGGGCGCATGCGGCACGGCCGCACCTCGGCATCGATACGGTTCTGGTTGGCGCCCAGACCATCAACGCCATTCAGTCGGTCGTTGCGCGCAATGTCGATCCCTTGAAGTCTGCAGTGGTGTCGATCTGCATGTTCCGCGCCGGAAACGCCGACAATGTGATCCCTCAGACGGTTCAGCTGCGCGGTACGGCACGCAGCCTTGCGCCCGATGTGCGCGACTTGCTCGAAAAACGGCTACATGTCGTCGTGGAGAGCACGGCCGCTGCCCACGGCGCCAAGGCCAAGCTCACTTACAAGCGCGGTTATCCGGTGCTGGTGAACCACGAACACCAGACGGAATTCGCGGCTTTGGTCGCAAGCCAGATTGCCGGTCAGGACAAGGTCGACACGTCATTGCCGCCAATGATGGGTGCCGAAGATTTCTCCTACATGCTGAACGCGCGGCCGGGCGCGTTCATCTGGATCGGCAATGGTGACAGCGCAGGGCTGCACCACCCGTCATATAACTTCAACGACGATGCGATCCCGTTCGGGACCTCATATTGGGTGAGATTGGTCGAAACGGCCTTGACCGGCTAATTGGTTCTTACTGAACCAGTTCGCCGGGTTTCGGCGCAGGCGTGGCGCGCGTCGCTTCGGCAACGGTCGCATTACGCCGCATGATCGGCAGCAATTCGACAACCCGCGCCTCGAGGCTGCGCCAATAGGCGAACTCGTTGAGTCGCGTGCGCTCGATAACGGCCAGCCCGACCGCAGCGACGAACGGCACGCTCTGGATCAAGAGCACGACCGCAAAGATATTGATCTCGCGAATTTCCTTGTAGTTTGTCGAAACCAGAATGAATGAGCCGAGGATCAGCAGTCCCGCCAGCACCGCTTCCCAGAAGGCATGGAAATCGGTCGAATGCCGCATGCCGCCTTTTGACGTCCGTACAAAGGGCAGGTGATCCTTGACGACGCCGAAGCCCACGGCGCGTGCCACGGTCCACTGCACCGACATCGCGGCCAGGACCGAGCCTAGCATCTGCCCCGCGCGCGGGCGCACCCGCAGCCGGTAAAGAGTCACAAAGTGCGCGACCGATACAATGAAGCTGACGATGATTGGCGCGGTCAGGATGCGGTCTGGGACAGCAATATCGAGGAAGGCCACCACAGGCACCCAAACGATGTTGAGGACGGCCACCGCGACGCCGATGCTTTCTGCGCCGAGCCAGTTGAGCCAGCCAAGAGCGAATTCACGCTTCTGTTCACGTGTCAGTCGGCTGCCGCCGGACAGGAAACGACGCCAGTGCTTCCTTAGGATCTGGAAGCCACCGTATGCCCAGCGATGCCTTTGCTTCTTGTAGGCATCGAAACTGTCCGGCAACAGGCCATGACCGTAGCGCGTGTTGGTGTAATGCGCTTGCCAGCCGAGTTCGAGCATCGTCAGGCCGAGATCGGTGTCTTCGCAAATCGTATCGCTGGACCAGCCCCCGGCGGCCTCGATTGCAGCGCGCCGGATCAGGCACATTGTGCCGTGGACGATGATTGCGTTGGCCTCGTTCCGTTGCACCATGCCGATATCGAAGAAGCCGGCATATTCGCCGTTCATGGCGTGATGCATGACGCTGCGTTCGCCGTCGCGATGATCCTGGGGCGCCTGCACGAGGCCGACCGTCGGGTCGCGGAAAAACGGTACAAGATCTTTCAGCCAGTTCTGATGCACGACATAGTCGGCATCGAGAACCCCGATCACCTCTGCATCGGCCGCCGTGTGGACCAGAGCAAGTCGCAGCGCGCCCGCCTTGAAGCCGGCGAGGTTGTCGGCGCGCACGAACTTGAAGCGCTCACCAAGCGTACGGCAGTGCTCCTCGATAGGCAGCCAGAGAGCCGGATCAGGAGTGTTGTTGATCACGACGATGCATTCGAAATTCTGATAGTCGAGCCGCGCGATCGCATCGAGCGTCTGCTTGAGCATCTCCGGCGGCTCGTTATAGGCCGGAATGTGGATGGAGACTTTCGGCGTTGTTACCTCAGGCACAAGTGGCGGGCCTGCGATCAGCCGGAGCGGCTTGCGTCCGAAGGCGACGGCGGCGATTTCTTCCACTCGCGCCAGCGCGATCACGATCAACGGCACAAGCAGTATGATCCCGAGTCCGAGCGCGAAGGCTGCACCCGGCACAAAGTAGTGACCGTTCCAGTAACCGAACACGGCAGCAAACCAGGCGCCGACGAAATTTGCGGATGCAGCAAGCATCACAGCCTGCCAGACCGTTACCGCGCTCATCGCCAGCAACGGCAGTGACAACAGCACGCTGACGAGGATTGCGATGGCGGCTAGACGCCAATGGTCAGGATCCGTGATCGGCCCTGTCCATTCGAACTTCGGATGACGCGAGGCGTCAAAAATTCCCCAATATGGGCCAACGCCACCTTCAAATATCTTCCACGGCTGATCGATCGCTTCGACAATATTGTAATCGATGCCGTAGGCCTCGGCGCGCGAAGCGAAGTCGCGCAACACGACGGCCTGATCGATGCGGCCCGGATTCGCATTCTTGTAGTTGTAGCCAGCACTCGGCCAGCCGAACTCGGCGATCACAATGCGTTTGCCCGGATAAGCTTTGCGGAGTTTGTCGTAAATCACGATGGCCTGGTCGACCGCCTGTGAGTCCGGGAAGCCCTCCCAATAGGGAAGAATGTGCGCGGCGATGTAGTCGACCGCGGAAACGAGTTCAGGGTGTTCGATCCAAACGTGCCAGATTTCACCCGTCGTCACCGGAACGTTGGTCGAGCGCTTCACGCGCTGAATCATCTGGATGAGATCGCCAACCTTCTGCTCGTCGCGGAAGATTGTCTCGTTGCCGACGATGATGCTGTTGATATTGCTGTGGCGCTTCGACAGATCGATCACCGAGCGGATTTCACGCTCGTTGCGATCCTTATTTTTGTCGATCCACGCACCGGCGGTGACCCGCAGTCCGAACTCCGTTGCGATGCCCGGCACGAGCTCCACACCGCCAGTCGCGGAATAGGTACGGATCGCGCGAGTCAGCGGAGCCAGCAGTTTGAGATCGGTACGAATCTGTGCAGCGCGCGCAAACGTGCCGGAGTCCGGATGCGCTGAACCTTCGAAGGGCGCGTAGGAAACGCTGGCCAGCTGACCGCCAAAGTTGGGCGCGCGCGCATCATCGCGAAGCAATGCCCAGAACCCGGCATGCACGCACGCCACAAGGGCGACCACGGCAGCGACGGTGCGCATACTACTCAAAACCAAGTGGGGCAGGATGGCAGACCCTTGAACCCGTCCCCTGGGCTCAGCCGAAACTTCGTCTGCGAGGGTGCAGCGTAGCGCGGCATAAGGTGGACATTCAAGTAACTAGACGTCATGGCAAATCCTTGGCACGCGCATGGCGCCCTAATGAATTTCCTTAACGGAAACGCAAATTAACGTTGAGTTGTTCCGCCCGAAGTTGAAGCTGGAGGCTGAACGGCCGCTTCCGCCGGAGCCGGCTCCAGCCCAGGGTTAAGCCAGCAGGCGTGCACCCGTCCGTTAAGCGTTTCTTGGGCCTTGGGATCGATGTTTCCCTGCCTGACCAGGCAGCGGAAGGTGGCCTGGATGTGGGCGCTCGGGCAGCCAAACCGGTCATACAGATCGAGGTGACGGAAGGCCGTATCGAGGTCGTCGCGCCACAGCAGGTTAACCACGCGGCGGCCAAGCCAGACACACTCCGGATTGCCAGCCGGGCCGCTCAGGACCCGCATTGCCTCGGCAATCTCATCGATCTTTTTCTGGGTTTCCTTAACGGCGTCAGCAGCCGGTTTTTGCGGTTCGGGCGGTTTGCCATTCCCGCTTTGGGCGTAGGCAGCCGGAACGGTGAGGGCCAGGCCGGCTACAAAACACAGCACGGCAGAAAACTGACGCAACTTGAGAGAAAACCGCATTGTCCCCGTCGGATGTTTGCTCTTGGAGCCTGCGCTCGTCCTAAGGTGTGCGACCGGATTGGGACGCTAATACGGCGGTGTCTCGCCCGTCCGTCCTGTCGCTTAACTGTATTTCTTGAACGTAAGACTTGGCCTCAACCTGCGAATTTTGTCCAGCCCAACCGCGATCCTTGCTTAAGGCCTCCAACTTGGCAGGGGCATCGGCGCACGATAAGCCGGACGCCGGCCTATTGACGCGTCAAACCGGGTTTCCAATGCGCCATGCCATAGCCTGTCTGGTCGTTACGGCGGCTGCCATTGCCGGTGCATGGATTTGGCTTGGTAGCCCGGCGCTGATAATGCCGTCCGAGATCGGGCGGGGCGAGAAGCTCTATTGCGTGTCCTACACGCCTTTCCGCGGCAGCCAGACGCCTTTGGACCCCGCCACCATGATCCCGGCGGCCCAGATCGAGGACGATTTGACGCGCCTGAGTGCGGTCACGGATTGCATCAGGACTTATTCGGTCGATTTCGGCCTCGACCAGATAGCCGGGATAGCGGCCAAACATGGCCTCAAGGTCATGCAAGGACTGTGGCTCTCGAGCAGCCCGGAAAAGAGCCACTACCAGATCGAGACGGCGGTCGCGCTCGCCAACAAATACCCGGGCACCATCCGGTCGATTGTCGTTGGCAATGAGGTCTTGCTGCGCGGCGACATGACGGCATCCGACCTCACCAACACCATCCGGGCGGTAAAGGCTCGGGTGCAGGTGCCGGTGACCTATGCCGATGTCTGGGAGTTCTGGCTGCGCAACCGAGATGTGGCGAACGCCGTAGATTTCATCACCATTCACATCCTCCCTTATTGGGAGGACTTCCCGATCTCCGCCAGCGCGTCTGTGGCGCATGTCGAGTCCATTCGTCGTACGGTCGTTAACGCGTTTCCTGGCAAGGAGGTGCTGATTGGTGAAGTCGGCTGGCCCAGCGCAGGTCGCATGCGCGAGGGCGCGCTTCCGTCGCCGGCAAACCAGGCGCGCATCGTCAAGGACGTGCTTGCGCTGAGCAAGCGCGAGAAATTCAACGTGAACATCATCGAGGCGTTCGACCAGCCCTGGAAGCGCGCTCTCGAAGGGACGGTGGGGGGACATTGGGGACTCTTCGACGCCGCAACACGCGCGCCGAAATTCGCGAGCGCGCAGGCCGTTTCCAATCATTCGTTCTGGATCTGGCAGGGCGCCGGCGGAATCATTTTCGCGGTTATTGTTTTCGCCGCAGCCATGAGCGTTTGGACCAGGGATACGCCACCATGGCTCTGGCTCGCCGTGAGCGCGAATGCGTTTGTCGGTGGCATCTTGATCGGCTGGACACTTGAGAACATTCCGATCGAGAGTCTCGGCGTGGGGGGCTGGTCGCGCTCGCTTGCGCTTGCTGCCGTGGCTATAGCCGCGCCAATCGTCCTCAGCGTTGCAACGAAGTGTGGCACACCTGTGCCAGCGTACTTCCGGGTTCTGGATCTGAAAAATGAGCGGATGCAAAACCAGCTTGCGATGTCTGCCGGGGTCATTCTGATACTCACGATGCTGCTCGCCTTCGTGGTAGCGCTCCCTTTGGTATTCGACCCGCGCTACCGCGACTTTCCGTTTGCGCCACTCACCGCTGCGGTCGTGCCCTTCCTTGTGCACCGCCTCGCGGTCAGGTTGCCGAAAGGAAGGCGTCCGGCAGCGGAAACAGCTGGAGCCAGTGTGCTGGCGCTTTCGGTGATTTACATCCTGTTCAACGAAGGTTTCGCCAATTGGCAGTCGCTGTGGGTGTGCGCGACGCTGGCGGCACTCTCCTTCAGTCTGGCTCGGGTGCGCGACGGGCCAGGCTAAGGACCAGCAGCCCGACCGCCAGCGAAGACAACCCTACATTATAGAGTACGACCCCACAGCCCGCTGCGGCGAGGGCGAGCCCAAAAAGCACGAGTGACGGCCGCAGCAAGTTGAGCGCGGCAACAATCACCGCAACCCATCCAAAAACCGAATACGTGAACAGTACGATGGTGATCTGGCGCGTGAAACATAACCACGTGTTCAGTCCGGCCTGACAGGCAAGACCGACTGTCGATTGCTCGACCGCAAGGTAGCGCATGTAAAGCGCGTAACCGATCGAGCAAAAGCCGATGACCAACAGCCAATTGGTCGCGCGCGCGTTTGGCAGAAACAATTTCATTCAATCAGTATGCCGCCGCGCTGCCGCATCGACAATCATTGTTGCGCAATCTGCTCGCCATCGAATCTGACCGCGCGGCGCGGGGTACGTGCCGCGACAAAATGCGCGCAAAGGCCGGTTGCGGCGCTGTTAGGCAAGGGACCGACGATCAGCCGATATCCGTTCGCACCTGTGCGATGATCTCGCGTCGCAAGCGGGCGCAATCCGCTCAGCAGGGGCCCAAAACTGGCTTTGACGGTGATCCAGGGCAGACGCATCCCATCTATCGTCGCTCCGCCGCCCAGGTCGAGGCCGAACTCTGCTTGCTTTTGCGTCGGTTGGTCATTCTCAACCGCGGACGCGTTCGCGATGCGAGCGGGCAGCATAGGAACGACTGACGGGGCAAAGTCTCCCTTGGGCAAAGGATTCGGTGGGATCGATGTGGTTGCCTCTTTATCCGCGATAACCGACGCGCTCGCTGCCTGTGTCTTTGGGCTCGGTGCCGGCGGATCTTCTTTTGCGGCAAGCACGGCCGCTGTCGCGGCAGCCTGTTTTTTGATTGCACCGGACATATCGTCGATGCTGCTTTCAAGCAGAGCGATGCGGCCTGACAGCCGGTCGCGTTCCGCAACCAGCGCACGGACCTGCGCGGCCAAAAGTTGCGAGTCAGACTCGAGCTGAGTCACGCGTAGGGCTGCGGACGACTCACGGGCGTGGAAGACGCGCCGCAGGCGTTTACTGGCAGTGTCAGTCTGACTGGCAATTGCAAAAGCAAGTGGGGCACCTGCCGTTACACCGCCCCAGCCGCAAAGCCACACAAGCGAATTGAATTCGCGCCGGCGCCTGCGGGCGTCGCGTGAAGCGAGTTCCGGAGGCGTCTGCTCGGTCGCCATAGCCCCCTCGGTAGCCGAATCATTGAAAACATTAGCAGAATCCGACAACCAGCGCTCTTCACCCTGCTAGGCGAGGGGTGTGTCCGCGCTCTTTTGCCCATGGTCCGGCTGCGCTATGGGATGCGCCGGACCTCAGGACACTTGAGCAGCTGCGAATGCCATCTCGAACATGCCTTGCGATCATCCTCGCGGCGGGCGAAGGCACCCGTATGCGCTCGCACTTGCCGAAGGTGCTGCACGCCCTCGGCGGACGCTCGCTGCTCGCCCATGTGATCCTCGCGGCGCGCGCCGCCGGAAGCGAGGATCTGGCGGTCGTCGTCGGGCTTGACCATGACGCGGTCACGGCCGATGCGCTTAAGTACGCGCCGAAAGCGCAAATTTTTGTGCAGCGCGAGCGTCGCGGGACCGCTCACGCCGTCCTGTCTGTGCGCGGGGCCATCGCCCGCGGTGTCGACGACGTGGTGGTGATGTTCGGTGACACGCCCTTGGTGCAGGCGGAGACCCTGTCGAGACTACGCGGTGCGCTAGCCGATGGTGCGGCCGTGGCAGTTCTCGGCT
>DASRAF010000100.1:0-8549 GCA_035638295.1 Pseudolabrys sp. | reverse complement strand
CGTGCGCATCGTGGTTTTCAATCCGGCTGGCGATGCCGCAATGATGATGGCGTTTCGGCCCTTGATCGCCATCATCGCCTTGTTCACCGGTGTCGCACCCGGATTGGTCGATGGAGTGATGGCGCAAACGAGACCGACCGGTTTCGCATATTTGACGATGCCGAGTTTCTTGTCTTCCTCGATGATGCCCACCGATTTCACACGCAGGAGATCGCGCAGCGTGCCGAAGGTCTTGCGCTGCTTCTTGATGATCTTGTCCGGTACATTGCCGAGCTGAGTATCTTTGACCGCCAACTCGGCCAGCTCTTTCGCATGCGCAGAGTTGTAAAGAGACCAGGCAAGCGCGGTGACTGCTTCATCCACCCGTGGCTGGTCGGCGTCGGCGAATGACGCCATCGCCGCGCGGCCACGCCGCACCAGCTTGTCGACCATCGTCGTTACGTTCGGATCGGCCGCCGGTTTTACTGCGACAGTCATCTCATCAGCTCCGCATTCACAGGTGGGCCGTTTGTTGTGGACGCATGTCCTCGCGCTTGATGCCTGCCACGACAACCGGTTTCTTCATGGCATCGCGGCGGAACGGTTCACCGAGCTCCTGATTGAGCATGACCTCGATGAAGGTTGTGACGCGCTTCTTCTGCGCCTCGCACGACTGCCGAAGAGCCTCCGTCAATTCCGTCGGCGTCTTTACTACTACGCCCTTGAGACCGCAGGCTTCGGCCACCTTTGCATAGCTGAGATGCGGATCGAGTTCGGTGCCGACGAAATTGTCGTCAAACCAAAGAATCGAATTACGCTTTTCGGCACCCCACTGGTAGTTGCGAAAGACCACCATGGTGATGCCCGGCCATTCCTCGCGGCCGATCGAACTCATTTCGTTCATTGAGATTCCGAAGGCACCATCACCGGCAAAGCCGATACAGGGCGTATCCGGGTTGCCGATTTTGGCGCCGATGATGGACGGAAAGCCGTAACCGCAAGGCCCGAAAAGCCCGGGTGCCAGGTATTTCCGGCCTTTGTCGAATGTCGGGTAAGCGTTGCCGATAGCGCAGTTGTTGCCGATGTCGCTCGAGATGATCGCATCTTTGGGCAGTCCTGCCTGGATGGCCCGCCAGGCCTGTCGCGGAGACATCCGGTCTGCATCGCGCTTGCGCGCGTCCGCATTCCAGGTCGTGCCTGGGTCATCGTCTTCATGATCCATGCTGGACAAAGTCTGCAGCCATTTGGACCTGGTCGTGTGGATTAAAGCCTTGCGGTCCTCGCGTCCGGCATTTCCAGCCGAGGAAGACAGTTGCGCCAGAATGCTTTGGGCGACCAGTTTTGAATCGCCACAGATACCGACTGATACGGGCTTGGTCAGGCCGATGCGGTCGGCGTTGATATCGACCTGAATGATTTTTGCGGTCTTCGGCCAGTAGTCGATGCCGTACCCCGGCAGGGTCGAGAACGGATTGAGCCTCGTCCCGAGCGCAAGAACCACGTCGGCCTTGGCGACCAGTTCCATTGCCGCCTTTGATCCGTTGTAGCCGAGTGGGCCAACCGCGAGCCTGTGGCTACCCGGGAAACTGTCATTGTGCTGGTAGTTGTTGCAAACCGGCGCGTCGAGCTTTTCGGCGAGGGCAACGCATTCGGGAATTGCGTTCCCGAGCACGACACCTGCACCCGACAGAATCACCGGGAATTTGGCGCCCGAGAGAAGCTTCGCGGCCTCCGCCACAGCCTGGGCACCGCCCGACGGCCGCTCGAACTCGACGATGGCTGGCAAATTGATGTCGATCACTTGCGTCCAGTAGTCACGCGGGAAGTTGATCTGCGCGGGTGCCGAAAGGCGTTTGGCTTTGGTGATGACGCGATTGAGGACCTCTGCTGTACGCGACGGATCGCGCACTTCTTCCTGATAGCAGACCATGTCGCGGAACAGCGCCATCTGTTCCACTTCCTGAAAACCACCCTGCCCAATCGTCTTGTTTGCCGCCTGCGGCGTCACCAGCAGCATCGGCGTGTGATTCCAGTACGCGGTCTTGATGGCGGTGACGAAATTCGTAATGCCCGGACCGTTTTGCGCAATCGCCATGGCAATTTTCCCGGTCGATCGCGTGTAGCCGTCGCAGATCAGACCGCCGTTGGTCTCGTGCGCAACGTCCCAGAATGTAATGCCGGCCTTGGGAAAGAGATCGGAAATCGGCATGAATGCCGAACCAATAATGCCGAAGGCGTGTTCGATGCCATGCATTTGCAAGACCTTTACGAACGCCTCTTCAGTGGTCATTTTCATAGTTACGTCCTCTCAGCCCTGTCCTTGATGGCAGGTCTTGTCCTAGGTTTTGTCTTGGAAAATCTCAGCTAGCTCTTGGGCGGCACCCCTCAGTGCCGGCAAATGGCGGCGCGCCGTTTGAACATTCATGCGTGCTTCCGGTGCCTGGATAGCAAGAGCCGCGAGCATCTCACCGTTGGTGCCCGTTACCGGGACGGCCATGCAGACGACGCCTATGAGATACTCTTGCCGATCGAAAGAGACTTGCTCCTTTCGGATCTGACGAAGCTCAGCATCGAGCCGATCACAGTCGGTGATGGTACTATCGGTATATCGCCGCAGTTCCAGGCTCTGCAGCAGCCGCTTGCGGCGCGGCGAGGCAGCCAACGCAAGAAACAACTTGCCGATGGCACTGCAATGCAATGGCACGCGCGAGCCACTGGTGTAGTGCAGGCGTAGTGGCCAATGCTCGGCCTCAACGCGGTCGAGGTAGACCACCTCCCCATTCAGGAGCGTGCCGATATTGCAGGTCTCGTTGAGAATATGGACGAGGCGCTGAAGCACGAAATGCGGCGTGTCGTGACGCATCGAGGACGACAGCGCGCCAAAGGCAAGATTTGCCAGTTTCGGCCCGACAATCAGCCGGCGCCGGCCGGGCTCGCGCGCGAGATAACCTTGGGTCACAAACCAATCAACCAACCGGTAGGCCGTCGCCTTGGGTAGTTTCACTGAAGCGATGATATCGAGCACTTCGACCGGTGTCCTCGAGCTCGCAACATGCTCGAGGATAGCAAAGGAGCGCGCTGTTGCTCCGAGCTTGTGCTCGCGGGCGGCACTCCTCTTTGAAGGACTGAGATGTGGCTTGAGTTCATCCACATTGTGCTGTTCGTGAATTCCAAGATTGCTACGCATGGGTCACCTACCTAACCCCGGTTTGGGCAGTCATCAGGCGGCTTCTGAACAGGCGCTGCACGAATGGCAGCAGCAGGACGACGATGGTCAGCGTCACGATGGTTCCAGAGATCGGTCGCGTGAAGAACACGGTCCAGTCATTCGAAAAACTGATCATCGTGTTCATGAACGCCTCTTCGGCAATTGGACCGAGGATGACACCGAGCACGAGGGGCGCGATTGGAAATTTCAGGCGTTCGAATCCATAGCCGAGAACACCGAAGCCAATGATCAGCCAGAGGTCCGTGATGTTGTTGCGGATCGACAGCGCGCCAATAAAACAGAGAATCAACACGTATGCCGAAACGACCGCCTCGGGGAAATCCAGAATCCGCACGAGAGGACGGATCGCGAAATAGCCGAGCACGCACATCAGCGCGAGGCCGAGGAAAAGTGAAGCAAAGACCGTATAGACAAGCGGCGCCGAGCTCGCGAGAACCTGCGGACCCGGTTGAATCCCGTGCAGCATGAAAGCGCCGAGAATGACTGCGGTTGCACCGCTGCCCGGAATGCCGAGCGCAAGCAGATGAACCATGGCCCCACCGACTGAAGCCGTCGCCGCCGCCTGCGGCGCGATTATTCCTTCGGCAATTCCGGTCCCCATCTGCTCCTTGCGCTTGCCGAAGCGCGCTTCGATTCCGTAGCTGACGAACGACGCTATGGTGGCACCGGCACCCGGCAGAAGGCCGATGAGATCGCCCACCACGGAAGAGCGAAAAAACATGCCCTTGACCTCATTGAGCTCCTTGAGGGTCGGCAATTCGGTGCGCGCGTTCGAAACCTTGTCGAGCGGTTTGGTGGCAAAGCCCGACTCCAGACGCGTCAGAACCTCACCCACGCCATAGGCGCCGACCATAACCACGAGAAACTCGATACCGTCAGCGAGAATGGGCGAACCGAAAGTGAAACGGTACGCGCCGTAGATCGGATCCGTGCCGACAGTCGAGATCAGGATGCCGACGCTCATGCTGATGAAGGCGTTTGCGAGCGAGCCCTTGCCGATCGCCACCACGCTGAGCAGGCCAAACATGATAATCACAAAATATTCGGGCGAGGAGAAACGCAGGGCGAATTTGGCAAGGGGCTCCGTTAGCGCCACCATGACAACCGCCGAGAGAAGCCCACCGCCGAGAGCCGCGACCAGCGTCCATCCGAGCGCCTTGGCCGGCTTACCCTTGCGCCCCATCGTGTAACCGTCCCACAGCATGGGGACGTCAATCGGTTCACCGGGAATCCGGAAAAGGATCGCGGTAAAGGCGCCACCATAAGTGCCCGACACGTACATCGCGGTGAGCAAAACGATCGAGGCAGTGACATCCATCTTGTAAGTGAAGGGCAAAGCCAGCGCGACGCCCATCACCAGCGTCAGACCTGGCAATACCCCGATCAGCAGACCAATGACGATGCCGACCACGAGCATCGCCAGGTTAAGGGGCGTCAGGCAATGCACGAACCCCGAGGCGAGCTGAGCGAGAATGTCAATCATGCACTCACCAAAGGCTCGGAATTGCAAAGAAAATGTCAGTCGCGCGATCGAATGGCGGAATGCCACGCGGCAGCGAAACATAGGCTATGCGCAGGAACAGAATTCCGCAGAAGATCGTCACCACCGCGCTGGTGCCCCATATGGCGCGGTGCTCGCGATACCCGCCGACATACATGAAGGCCGCAAGGAAGAAGAATGTGCCGAGGATGAAACCGAGCACAGGCACAAGCACGGCATAGATCGCCATCAACACTATGCCGCCGATCAGCAATTTTGGATAAACGGGCTGTTTCTCCTCCACATCCGGCTCGCGATCGAATGCCTCCATAAATCCGGTGGCTTCCTGATTGCCGATGATCAGCCGACGTGAGATTTCGAACAGGCACGAGCCGCCCAGAAGCAGGATCGCAATGCGTGGCCACACATCGGGCCCAAGTTGCCCGGGCCGAGGTGTGTAATCGAATGTGCCTGCATAAAGATAAAGAGCGGCCGCGATGGCGAGACCCACCACGTAAGGCACAATCGAGCGGAACAGCGCCTTGTCCATGAGACGTCTTCCGGCGACTTCAGTTCGTCGCTACGGTCTTTTTCATGTCCTCAAGCTGCTCGTTCACGAAGGCCGGGGCCTTCGACGCGTCCTCGAAACTGTTCGGATCGGCGTATTGCTCCTCGAGGAATTTCTTGTACTCGGGCGATGCGTAGACCTTCGCCAGCGCATCCGAAAGTTTCTTTACGATGTCGGGTGGCGTGCCGGCCCGTACAACGATCGCGCGAAACTGCGGCAACGCCACCTTGTAACCGAGTTCAAATGACGTCGGCACGTCCTTAAAAGCCTCCAGGCGCTTTTCACCGAACAGCAAGATGGGGCGCATCTGTTTGCCATTCAGAAATTGCGCAACGTCTCCCGCCTGCTCATAGAGCGCATCGGCATGACCGCCGAGGATCGACACATAACGCTCGCTGGGCTTGGAGAAAGGCACCTGGACGACCTTGATGCCGCCGCGGTCAAGCACCGTGAGCGAGAAATCGTCGACGCTGCCGAAGCCAAGCGTCGCGACTTTCAATTTGTTCGGATTGGCCTTGGCTTCTTTGGCAAAGTCGTCCCAGCTTTTGAACGGGCTATCTTCTTTCACGAAAATAAACGATGGACCCTTGATCATCACCGCGACTGGCGTGATGTCGTTCATCGTCCAGCGCGGACTTTTTCCAGCGAGCAGCGCATGACTATCGGCGATATAGATCGCCATCGAGTACCCGTCAGCAGGCGCTGCAAGAAGTTTCGCCATCCCGGTCGCGCCGGTGCCACCGGGTACGTTCACAACCGGGATGCCCTGTCCGAGCATCGGCTCCATGAGTTTGCTGACGAGGCGCGCAAGTTGGTCAGCGCCACCACCCGGACCCCAGGGAACGATTAGTTCGATAGGCCGCTCGGGATATCCGGCCGCGACCGCCTTGCCACCGAACAGGGCGGCACTGATGGCCAACAGCAAAATCGTGACACTTCGCATGGTCGAACGCATGGACTCCTCCCTGCCAATCGGCCGCTTGCTTGCATGCCCTGCGCGCGGCCCGGCAGGAATGCTCGTCCGGCTTATGTTTGCCGGCTGATCGCCCAGGGGCGGGAATTCCACCCTGACGAAGTCTCGTTTCATGAGACCTGTGTTCTCAACACGCTAACAGAAGGTCTTGGCCCCGCAAGGGTGAATCCGAGGCGCGCGGTCTCGCCAAGTGAGAATTTATTTCCGGCCGGTTCGTCTTGGGGATTCTTTGGTCGGCCCTGAGTCGCCTATCGCCGGTCCAGGGACACATAGGTGCGGGCATCGGGCCCGTTATAAAGCGTGAGCGGACGCAGAAGGATATTGTTCTCGAGCTGCTCAAGCACCTGGACGACCCAACCGGGCACGCGGCCGATGGCAAAGATCGGCACGAACAGATCGCGCTTTATGCCAAGCAGGTGATAGACAACGCCGGAATAGAAATCGACATTCACGTTCACGCCGTGACGTGCATAGGGCGCCATCGCCGCGACCACCGCCTGCAGGATCTCGAACCATTTCGGCTGGCCCATTTCCTTTGAAAGGTGCTCCACGCCCGCACGCATATGACGGGCGCGCGGATCTTCTGCACGATAGACACGGTGACCGAAGCCGGTGACCGCTATTCCGGCTTTGCGCTTTTCTCTTACATACTCTGCGGCACGCGACGGATCGCCGATCTCCTCGGCCATCTTCATCACGTCTTCCGCTGCGCCACCATGTGCAGGGCCGGACAACGCGGCAATTGCCGCCACGATCGCAGCATGGAGATTTGCTTCCGTACCGATCACGACCCGCGCGGCGAACGATGAAGCGTTTGAGCCGTGTTCGGCATGCAGGATCAGATCACGGTCGATCAGCTGCCCAGCGTCCGCGCTTGGCTTTTTTCCCGTCAGCATCCAAAGCAGATTGGCGGAATGGCTGAGCGTCTGATCGGCCGGCACAGGATCCTGATCGGCACGGATGCGTGAGTGCACGGCAACAATGATCGGTATCTGCGACGTCAACCGGACGGCCTTGCGCAGGGTTGCTTCCCGCGAATTGTCCGCTGTTTCGGGATCAAACGCAGAGAGAGCCGACGCCGCCGTACGCAGAACATCCATGGGATGCGCCGACTTGACGGCACGAATGATGTCGAGGACTGGGGCCGGCAGCTTGCGGGCTGCCTTGAGATCAGCATCGAAGGCGGCGAGCTGCTGCTTATTGGGCAATTCGCCGTTGAGCAAAAGCCACGCGGTTTCCTCGAAGCTTGAATGCTCGGCGAGGTCGTGAATCGAATAACCACGGTAGCGCAGTTCGCCCGCCTTGCCGTCGATGAAGGTACAGGGCGAACGGTCAAAGTAAACGCCCTTTAGGCCGCGTTGAATCTTGATCGCTTGGGCGGTTTCGGTCATTGATGCCCTCGCTCGCAACTTCGCGTCTTTCTCACGCGGTGAGAAGCATGGATTTGCTCAATAGGCTTTTTGATATCGCACGGCAGCGCAATCGCAAAATCGTTTTGCCGGAAGGCGGCGATGAACGGATCATTGCTGCTGCCGCGCGCCTCGCGCGCGAAAAGATCGCCTCCCCCATCCTGCTCGGTCATACTGAAGAAATCACCCGGATTGGCGGCCAGCATGACCTCTCGCTCGCAGGGATAGAGATTGCCGACCCGCGAAGCGATGCACGACTGGAAAGCTATGGTTCAGCACTCGCACGGTTTCGTGAGTCGATGACCCCGTCGATGGGCACGCGGCTCGCATCGAAGCCGATCTATTTCGGAGGCATGATGGTTCGGGAAGGCCATGCAGACGCGATGGTCGCGGGCTGCGCCAACCCAACCCGGCGTGTGATTGAAGCGGGCCTGATGACCGTCGGATTGGCAGACGGCATCGCGTTGCCGTCCAGCTACTTTTTGATGATTGTGCCGGATTTTCTCGGGCAAGGGCGAAAGTCATTCATCTTTGCCGACTGTGCGGTCAATGCCGACCCGACATCCACCGAGCTCGCCGATATCGCGATGACCTCGGCACGCAGCGCGAAGGCGCTGCTCGGAGAGACTCCGCGCGTGGCCATGCTGTCTTTTTCCACCAAGGGCAGCGCGCAGCATGTGCGCGTCGACAAGGTGCGCAAGGCGACGGATTTGGTGCGGCAACGCGAACCCGAACTTGCCATCGATGGCGAGTTCCAGGCTGACGCGGCCTTGGTGCCGAGCGTCGCACTGAAGAAAGTAAAGGAGAACAGTGCGGTCGCCGGACAGGCGAATGTTCTGATATTTCCCGACCTTGATTCAGGGAATATCGCGTACAAACTCACGCAATGGCTTGGCCGCGCGCAGGCGATC
>DASRAF010000099.1:0-2096 GCA_035638295.1 Pseudolabrys sp. | reverse complement strand
CGAGGCTGCCAAGATTTGTTACGTGTTCGGCGATCAATATGCCTTGGCTGAGCAGTGCGTAATGCACCGGAAAGGCGAAATCCGATGGTCGCAACCTGGCCGCCAGATCCGGCGTCGCAAAATCCACACCGACAATCTTCGCGCCGCGCTTGACCAGCCATTCCGCCGCCCCGGCGGTGAGTGAGGCGTGATTCATGTATTTTTCGGTATTGATGTAGCGTGCACGTCCGGTGTCGAGCAGCACGATATCGCCTTCCTGCATTCGGGGCGTTGCCAGCTCAAGATCAGCGGCATCGATCAGGCCGCAATCCGCAACGTCGATCCGCCAGATCACGCCGGGCCCGTAGAGCCGCTCGAGCGGAATCTGGTCAATGGTCGGCCCATCGGCAATAAAGTGCCGCGGCGCATCGAGATGGGTACCGTGATGAACAACCATCTGCACCTCAGTCACGTTGGCGCGATGCTGCGGGATCGTCGTTATCTGGCGGATACGCGGCTGCGGAAACGAGGGGATGCGCGAGAGCTCTTCCGTAATCCGATGCGAGAGGTCGATGAAGGCGCCGAGCGCGCCGGAGACCTTGGGTACAGGTAGATCGCGCCATCCCTTCCAGCCATGAGACTTTTTCGACACCGATTCGCACATAACGCGATCCTCTTCAGCGTTTTTTCAGATGCCCTTGTCCATTACCACCGACTGTCACACCGGCCCATTCCTCGATCATCTGAATAAGCGTTGTGTAGTCGTCGTCACCACGTCCCTCGGTCACGGCCTGGAACCAAAGCTGCACGACCGCCGAATTGACCCACATTGGAACCTTAAGCCGTTTCGCCTCGGCCAGACAAAGCTCGAGGTCCTTGTGCATGGTCGCAAGTTTGCCACCATAGTCGAAGGTGCGCGGCAGCACCGAGGTAGGAATCTTGTCAGTCGTAGCCGTGTTGCGGCCGGTGCTGGCGTTGATCGTCTCGATGAGCGTGCGCGCGTCCACGCCCGCCTTTACCGCCATTGCCACCGCTTCGAAGGCGGAAGCCATGCCGGCAGCCGAGATCATGTTGTTGGCAAGTTTGACGATTTGCGCGAGACCAGGCTCGGCGCCGATGTAAAAGACATTCCGAGCAATCGCCTCCAAAAGCGGCCGCGTTCGCTCGAAAGTCGAGCGGTCGCCGGCCACCATTGTCGCGAGCGAGCCTGCCCTGGCTCCACGCGGCCCGCCGCTGACCGGTGCATCGAGCACAGCGATTTGCGCTTTACCCAGCTCCTTGACAATCTCTTTTATCGTGTCAGAGCCGATCGTTGACATTTCCACATAGACCCGCAGCCCGTCGCATTCGACAATTCCCTCGGAGCCGAACGCCACCTGGCGGCTGACTTCCGGCGACGGCAGGCAGGCGAACGCGGTGTCGGCTTCCGCCGCAGCTTCACGCGGAGAATCCCCCGCAACTGCGCCCCGCTCGATCAGCGGCCGTATCGCTTCTTTGTTTATGTCGAAAACAGTAACCGGGAATCCACCCTCGATGAGCCGCTCCGCCATCGGCGCGCCCATCGCGCCACAGCCGATGAAAGCAATGGTGCCGGCCATCACTGATCCCAGACTTTTCCTGTTACTGACGCAGTCTGTCCGCCGTCTACTACGAGTTCGGTCGCATTCACGAATTGAGATTCGTCGCAGGCCAGATACAGCACTGCATAGGCGACATCCCAAGCAGATCCGAGCTTGCCGCTCGGCACGTTCATTTGCCTTTCCTTGATCTTGTCCTCGTAGTCGTTCGGATTGCTTTTACGCAGACGATCGGTGATGCGCGGCGTAGCTATATAGCCCGGCATCACCGAATTGCAGCGGATGCCCTTGGCGGCATATTGGACCCCGATATTCTGTGAAAGCTGCTTCACCGCGCCTTTCGAGGCGGCGTAGGCGACGTTAGCGTAAGTGAAGCGGATACCAGCCGTGGACGAGTTGTTGACTATCGAGCCGCCGCCCTGACGGATCATGTGTGGAATCACGGCGCGGCAGGTCAAATACATGCTCTTGACGTTGACCGTCATCAGCTTATCCCAGTCCGCCTCCTTCACCTCGAGCGGACCGCCGACGACCTGCATG
>DASRAF010000098.1:0-4294 GCA_035638295.1 Pseudolabrys sp. | reverse complement strand
ATCGTTGCCAAGCTGGCGACACCGCGCAACGAAGTCTTCGAAACACGCCTGGTCGGCGCCGACGGACAGAAGATCCAGCGCCTCGACATCGGTTCGGGCGCCGAGGCGGAGTCATTCACCCGTGATCTCGAGAACGCCGTGTTCACGGTGACCTCGGTCGAGGCGAAGCCTGCCCGTCGCAATCCTCCACCGCCTTTCACAACCTCGACCATGCAGCAGGAAGCGAGCCGCAAGCTCGGCTTCGCCCCCGCCGTCACCATGCGATTGGCGCAGAGGCTTTACGAAGGCGTCGAAATCGACGGCGAAGCGACCGGCCTGATCACCTATATGCGTACCGACGGCATCGACCTCGCGCCGGAGGCAATTGCCGATATCCGCGCCATGCTCAACCGCAATTACGGCAAGGAATACGTCCCCGCTTCACCGCGTGAGTATCACAACCGATCGAAAAACGCGCAGGAAGCGCACGAAGCGGTGCGACCCACCAGTGCCAGCCGCACGCCTGCCGAAGTCGCCAAATACGTCGATCGCGACCAAGCACGGCTTTATGAATTGATCTGGAACCGCGCGATCGCGAGCCAGATGGAGTCGGCTGAACTTGAGCGGACCACCGTCGATATTGTTGCCAAGGCCGGGTCACGCAACATCGAACTTCGCGCGTCCGGCCAGGTCGTGAAGTTTGACGGCTTCCTCACTCTTTATCAGGAAGGCCAGGACGAAACGCCCGATGACGATGAATCGCGCCGCCTGCCCGCAATGTCTGAAGGCGAAACGCTCAGCAAGCAGGCGATCGAGTCGTCCCAGCACTTCACCGAGCCGCCGCCGCGCTTCTCGGAAGCGGCGCTGGTCAAGCGCATGGAAGAGCTCGGCATCGGCCGGCCCTCGACCTACGCGTCCATTCTGCAGGTCCTGCAGGACCGCGGCTACGTGCGCATCGACAAGAAGCGTCTCATTCCCGAAGACAAGGGTCGCGTCGTCGTCGCGTTCCTCGAAAGCTTTTTCACACGCTACGTCGAATACGATTTCACCGCCGGCCTTGAAGAAAAGCTCGACGAGATCTCTGCAGGCCAGATCGATTGGCGTGCGGTCCTCGCCGAATTCTGGGAACAGTTCGTCGGCGCGGTCAACGACATCAAGGAAGTGCGCAATCGCGTCGTGCTCGACGCGCTCAACGATTTGCTCGAGCCGCACATCTTTCCTGAACGCGCCGACGGTCGTCCGCGGCGCGAATGCCCGCAATGCGGCAACGGGCAGCTTTCTCTGAAGACGGGACGCTTCGGCGCCTTCATCGGTTGCTCAAACTATCCTCAGTGCAATTTCACACGGCAGATCACACCCAGCGCGGATGGAATTCAGGGCAAGAAAGTGCTCGGCGAAGACCCACAAACCGGACTGGAAGTAACGCTGCGCGGTGGCCGCTACGGGCCTTATCTGCAACTCGGCGAGCAGGTGAAGCCGCCGAAGGTAAAGAAGGGCGAGAAAAAGCCCGAAGTCGAAAAGCCCAAGCGCGCGAGCCTTCCGAAGGGCGTTGCACCCGACGACATCGATCTCGAAAGGGCGCTCGGACTGCTGTCGCTGCCGCGCGAAATCGGCCTGTCTCCTGAAGACGGCGAGCCGATCCTCGCCGGCGTTGGGCGCTTTGGTCCTTACGTGAAGCACGGCAAGACTTACGCGAACCTTGAAGATGACGACGATGTCCTTAACATCGGACTCAATCGCGCCGTCACGTTGATCGCGGAAAAGAAGGCCAACCCGAAGAAAGGCCGCCGCTTCGGTGCCGATCCCGGCAAGGTTCTCGGAGAACACCCCGACAAAGGCGGCTCGGTTGTCGTGAAGAACGGTCGCTATGGTCCTTACGTCAGCCACAATGGCGTCAACGCCACGATCACCGGCGACAAGACGCCCGAGACAATAACGTTGACCGAGGCTGTCATTCTGCTCGACGCCCGCGCCGAGCAGCTCAGCTCACGACCGCGTCGCGCCGCCGGCCGCAAGAAGGCGGGCGAACCCTCGGAAGCCCCGAAAGGCCGCAAGAAAAAGGCCGCCGAACCTGCGGACAGCATCGAGGCGGCAGCCAAGCCGCGCAAAAAGCCGGCAAAAAAACCGGCCAAGGTCACCGCCGCTGAATAGCTGGCGAAGCCGGACTACGGCCATTACATTTATCAACAATCGCGCCGTTTCGGCGCAGGACTCCTATTTTGAACAAGCAATCCAAAAAGACACCTACACTACCCTCCAAGGCCGACATCCTCGCCTTCATCGGAAACAAACCCGGCAAAGTTGGCACTCGTGAGATCGCCCGCGCATTCGGCCTGAAGAACGCGCTGCGCGCCGATCTCAAGCGTCTGTTGCGCGAACTTGCCGACGAAGGATCAGTCGAGAAACGGCGCAAGAAGTTGCACCACGCGGGCGCCCTGCCCTCGACCGTGCTCGCGGACGTTACCGCGCGCGACAACGAGGGCGATCTCATCGCCACTCCCGACGAGTGGGACGAGGACGCGCACGGGACGGCACCGAAAATCCGCATCCACGTACCGCGCAAGGCGCGGCCGGGCGAAGCTGCCGGCCTTGGCGATCGTGTGCTGCTGCGCGTCGACGAAGCCGAGGAAGAAGACGGCATTCGTCACCGCGGCCGCATCATCAGGATCATCGATCATCCGAAGCATCGCGTGCTTGGGGTTTTCCGCAAGATCCAGCACGGCGGCGGGCGTCTCGAACCGGTCGACAAGAAGATGCTCGGCAAGGAACTGGCTATTCCCGTCGGGGCGACGGCCGATGCGGAGGATGGCGACCTGGTCGCGGTCGAAACCTCGCGCGCACCGCGTCTGGGCCTGCCCACCGCGCGGGTGATTGAACGGCTCGGTTCGCTCAAAAGCGAGCGCGCGGTGAGCCTGATCGCCATCCACGCGCACGGCATACCTTCGGTGTTCCGCCGCGAGACTGTGCAGGAGGCGGAGGCTGCAAAGCCTGCAACGCTCCATGGACGCGAAGACTGGCGACACGTGCCCTTCGTCACTATCGATCCGCCGGATGCCAAAGACCACGACGATGCCGTGCATGCGGAGCCTGATAATGCGCGGGACAATCCCGGCGGCTTCATCATCCACGTCGCCATTGCCGATGTTGCCTCTTACGTGAAACCGGGCTCCGCGCTTGACCGCGAAGCGCTTGCACGCGGCAATTCGGTTTATTTCCCCGACCGCGTCGTGCCGATGCTGCCCGAGCGCATTTCAAACGATCTGTGCTCGCTCCGGGCCCGCGAGGATCGCCCTGCCCTGGCCGTGCGGATGGTCATTAGCGCCGACGGACGCAAACGCTCGCACACATTCCACCGGATCCTGATGCGCTCGGTCGCAAAGCTGTCCTATCAGCAGACGCAATCGGCGATCGGCGGGCGGCCCGACGAAGACACCGAAATGCTGGTCAAACCTGTGCTGGCCCCGCTCTATGCAGCTTACGAAACGACGGCACGGGCGCGCGCTGAACGCCAGCCGCTCGACCTCGACCTGCCCGAGCGAAAGATCCTCCTGAAAGGCGATGGCACTGTCGATCGCGTGATTACACCGGAGCGGCTCGAAGCGCATCGGCTGATTGAGGAATTCATGATCCTGGCGAACGTCGCCGCCGCCGAAACTCTGGAGCGCGCACGCGTCCCGTTGATATATCGCGTGCATGACGAGCCGGGAATGGAAAAGGTCGTGGCGCTGCGTGAATTCCTCGCCACGCTCGACATTTCCTTTCAGAAAGGCGGCATTCTGAAACCGGAATTGTTCAACCGGGTGCTCGCCCGCGTAAAGGGTCGCGATGCCGAGCAGTTGGTGAACGAGGTGGTCTTGCGCACGCAGGCACAGGCCGAATATTCCGCGGAAAACTACGGACACTTTGGATTGAATCTGCGCCGTTACGCTCATTTTACGTCGCCGATCCGCCGCTATGCCGACCTGATTGTGCATCGCGGACTTATACGCGCGCTGAAGCTCGGTAGCGACGGCCTGCCGGACAACGCAGATGTGAAGAAACTCGCCGAAATCAGCGCGCAGATTTCGGCCACCGAGCGCCGCGCCATGCTGGCCGAGCGCGAGACGGCCGATCGTATGATCGCTCATTTCATCGCCGATCGTCTCGGCGCAAGTTTCGATGGACGCATTTCAGGCGTCACCCGGGCTGGCCTATTCGTGAAACTGCGCGACACGGGAGCCGACGGCTTCGTGCCGGCGCGAACCATCAGCGACGAATATTTCCGCTATGACGAGAAAGGCCATGCGATGGTTGGTTCTCGCTCTGGCGAAACCTA
>DASRAF010000097.1:0-7653 GCA_035638295.1 Pseudolabrys sp. | reverse complement strand
ATTTTTGTTGAAGCACTAAAAGCTGGTCTGGAATTGAAACAGAAGTTTCCGCACAGCCGAATCAAAGTGCACGACGCAGAATATGATCGCATCTAAATGTCGATCAGTCGGAAAGATGCCGCTGACAATGCTAATGTCTTGAACCCCGGGGATTAGTTGGATCGGCCGCCTCTTTCTTCTCAAGCAAAAACCCGCCGAGATTTGCAAGCATATCAGCCATTAGTGTTGACTGTTCATCCGACGGAGCCATCAGAATTAGGTCCGCAAGCACCTCCGTTACCTTTGCAGTGATCTCCGCAAGATTGACTTCTTGGTTTTGGAGACGACTTTCGAGCAATTCATGAATGTCGCAATGGATACACTCGGACATTTGTGAACTCCAAAATCTCTGAGTAGGTTAATCGCCGCCGATCACCATTGCCCAATAAGTTCGGCGAGCATTTGAGGCATGGGCAACGCCGATCCACTTTGCACCGCGCAGCAGCAGATTGGCGCGATGGCCGGAGGAATTGGTCCACTGCTTCAAGGTGCCAGCGAAATCAGCGTGGCCAAAAGCGATATTCTCAGCTCCTCGCTTAAACCGGCTGCTGCGGCCCATCCGGTGCGCGAATGGGGCCAATAGATCATGATCGAGTAAGTCACGCGCCGCCATGGCATTCGCTTGCTCCTGCGCGATGCGGGTGAGCATGCCGCTGATGACGACCGGCCCTTCGCCATGTTGCTGTCGGAACGCTGAGATCAGCACCACTGGGTTTTCGCCGACGGTGTAACGCAGTGGTGGTCTTGGGCGCGGCAGTGGTATTTCGGTTGGTGCGATGTCGAATGGCACGACTGCTGGTGCAACGACTGGCGATATCGGCACTTCGAGCGCATCAGGGGAATAAATGTTCCCCGCGTCTGGATTGAATGTGTCGACATCTTGCGCAGCCGCATGCGTGGATAGTGTGAGTGCCATCATTGCGATGGCCGCATGCCTCGCTGCGCGCATCAAAGCCATTCCACCTTCTGGACTCGGTAGGTCCGAACGCCAGTTGGAACCATGACCTCCACCGAATCGCCCGTGGCCCTTCCGATTAGCGCTCGTGCGATCGGTGAATTTACCGATATTTTCCCGCTGTGCGCGTTGGCTTCCGGCTCACCAACAATCCGCCACACCTTGTTCTCGTCGGTATCCTCATCGATCAATGTCACCGTGGCGCCAAACTTGATCGTATCGCCAGACAGCTTTGACACATCGATCACGTCGGCGCGCGCAAGCCTGTCCTCAAGTTCGACAATACGGGCTTCATTCATCAGTTGGTCTGCTTGGGCCGCGTGGTACTCAGAATTCTCAGCCAAGTTGGAATCGTCGGCAATCGCTTCCTGCATCCGCTGAACGAGACGTGGTCGGTCGACCGCCATGCGTTGGTGCAGCTCATCTTGAAGAGCCGAGTAACCCGCGGCGGTCATGGGAAACTTGGTCATCGGTCTTAGTTGCCCAATCACGCCAAATCCACGGCTAGGCGTTTGAGATCAGCGAGCGAACAGTAAGACAAGGCCGCCTCGTGCGTGGCGCGCAAGACCACACGGGGCGCTTGGTTTGCTTCGAGTGCTTCCTGCCAGCGAGGCGCGCACAAGCACCAACGATCGCCGGGTTTCAGACCCGGAAAACCAAGTGCCGGTACCGGGGTCGAAAGGTCGTTGCCGCGCGATTTTGAAAAATCTAGAAACGCGGCTGTCATCAAGGCGCAGACCGTGTGACTGCCAACATCTTCTCGCCCCGTATTGCAGCAGCCGTCCCGATGAAACCCTGTCATGGGCCGCATCGAACAGATTTCGAGCGGCTCGCCAAGCACGTTATGTGCGTTCAAAGGGCGATCAGCTCCACTGTCCCTATTGTCTCGCAACATTGTCGTTCCCAGCACCACTGCACCTAGCGTCTGAAGGCGCCCGAGCATTGTCAGTGCTTACCAAGAGTAGGAATTGGGACACCCAATATATGGCGATTGCACCTTTGCTTAAAAGCGGCCGAAGAACCAGCCGAATGCCTCTCGCGACCAGCCGTAGACAAGCCAAGCAAATCCACGACTTTTGTCAGCAGGGGGTGTCGGTTAGTGCAGGTAAAAAAGCGAAACCGTTGACACCTTCCCTACCGGGCCGCTCAGCAACCTGTGCCATTTCGGCTCACGCCAGCGGCGTTTAGAACCGCTTAACTTTAATGCCTGCATAGTCATTTTGTGACTGCACCACGCGGTCAAGGTCGGTCGAGCGCTTCAACCGGCGCAATCGATCATCCGCAATGTAAGCAATCAAGTTCGAGTAGCGTGGACTATGACGGATGCGACCGCGGCGTTCTCTAACGTCCCTTCTCTATGCGGTCGTGGTCTCCCTCTCGGCAACTATCGACGGGTTAGGAACAGTGTCGTGATCGGCCTCGCAACCGTGGCCGCCGTCTGCGTCCTCGTCGCCACGGTCACGGTGGTGGCTGCATGGATCATCAATACTGCTCTCGCCACCAATCACTATATGCGCGTGCAGTCGTCGATAAAGTCGGGCGCGCTGGACCTTGGCAAATACGGCCTGACTCTGACCAGCGCCCCGTATGGATCGACCAGCGTTTCAATACCTGCCGATGCTTCAGATGTAACCTTTGAGGCCAAATGGGCCCGCGTGATGGCTTCCGCGCCAGTCAGCGCAGTTCCCATTGTCCCGGAACATGTCCTCGAACGCGTATACAACGTGCCTTTGCCGCCGCCGCATCCATTGGCCGTCCCCCAGAGTCAAACAAAGCCTGAAATCGCCACTGTCCCCGATTCAACACATACCATCAAATTCACTTCCGCTGCTGTCCCGGCTTCCTTACCCCTTAGCAACCTGCCGCTGCCGCCGAAGCGCCCCGCCGAATGGGCCAATGTGCCGCTGCCGCAGCCAAATCCAGCGAAGCATGAATTAGTTCGTTCGCCCGTCGGCCAAACTGCCCCGTCGGTCGCAGTGACCACGCCACAACCGGAATCGACCTCTTCGACGTCGCCGCTCGATCCCGACGGCCACACCGCGGTTTATGACATCTCAGCGCGCACGGTCTATTTGCCCAAGGGTGAAAAGCTGGAGGCACATTCGGGGCTGGGTGACAAAATCGATGATCCTCAATACGTCCACCTCAGGACGCGCGGGCCAACGCCGCCGAATGTCTATGACCTCACATTGCGAGAAAAGTTATTCCACGGCGTTCGGGCCATCCGCCTCAATCCGGTTGACGACAGCAAAATGTTCGGACGAGATGGCATTCTGGCGCATTCCTACATGCTGGGTTCCAGCGGTCAGTCGAATGGATGCGTGTCTTTCAAGAATTATCAGAAATTCCTGCAAGCATTTTTAAGCGGTGAGGTCGACCGACTTGTAGTAGTACCCAATCTTGGGAGCGAGCCTTCGCGTATCGCCCGCGCTCGGCTTGCGGCGGTGCCGTAGTCGCGCCGTTGATCGTCTACGCAGCTTCGGGATCACGCGGCTTAACCCGCAAGTCTCATTAACCACGGTGCGCTCCGGGATGTGCGATGTCCGCGCTGCACACGGTAGGCCGTGCATCATTGCTTTGGCACAACACCCTTCGATTTAATTGGTGCTATACGCAAGTATAAGCGCGTCAACCAACAAATGATTGGCAGCAACTCACAAGACTAGACATTCACGCCTCATCTAAACAGTCCGCACAACGGAGGCTGTCGATGATGGCTGCTCTTATCGTAATCAGTCTGTTGACGTTAGCGGGGGCGTATTTTCCCACGCGGCCTTGCATCTCTAACTTGCGGCAGCGCGTTCGCTATTGAGGCGTGTTGACGGCGTTATGAACAACCAAGAACGCAAAAGGGCATCCGATGACGCGAGTGATGACCCTGACCAGCCAATCGACGCACGCCCGCTCCGCTGCACCGATGGACTCATCGATCCGCTACTGGAAAGGCTGAAGCAGGTACACGGCGATCCCCGCGTTGCCGCTCAATCAAAGTCTGCTTTTCGGTATCGCCGTAATTCGAGTCCGTGTTCGGCTGTGCTGGATGTCACAAAAAGACGGATTTCAACAAAGCTGCCACCCGAACGTGATGTGCAACACTGCAAGGCGACGGCCTGCGATTAGTTTCGTTGCATCGAAACGATGCACTGGATCTCACTATGCCAGCACGGTTCATAATCATCGCGGCGGCAGTCGTCCTTTTCGCGACTGCATTAGTCTATGCCGTTGACCACAAGTCGTTTGTGCCGGAGATGCCGCAATCGTCTTTGTTCCGAGCAAGATAGCCGCAATGGACTTCATCGAAAGATTTTTGGGTTTTTCGCCTGACCACAGTGGTGGATCACTGGAAGCTATTATTCTTATCGCGCTGGTCACGATAACTACAGGTTTAGCGTTGCGCTATTTCAGCGAACACGATATGGGCAAGTAAGTCTGTTCTGCACCTCCTGTGCCTGTACGTTACTGAGCGCGCGCTTCGGTCGTACTTTCCACAATACGATCCCCCCGCGTTGTGTCTGATTGCCGACAGAACAAAACGCCGAAGCACGGTACGATGCGACAAGAATCGCAGGTGTGCTCGAAGGAGGACGCCGTGAAATCCCTAAACATTAAACGCTCGGTTATAGTTGGCGGACATAAAACCAGCATCACTCTTGAAGATGCGTTCTGGAGCGGGCTGAAGGAAATCGCGCAGGCCCGGGGTGCATCGTTGGCGAAGACGGTTACAGAAATCGACACGACGCGCGAACAGAAAAATCTGTCGTCGGCCATCCGCTTGTTTGTACTTGGCAATATTCGCGATCAGAAAATGAGGGCATTGAGTCAGGCAACAGAGCCACCCTTAAGGGCTGCCGGCGACGCTATCGGCGCGTAAGACCAACATAACGAACCATACAGGCGTCGTGCGTCAAAATGGCAACTTAAAGTCCAGTGCAGCCCCATGTCAGTATGGAGCTGTTCGTGAGAGTGCGTCCTCGGCCCGTAACAGGTTCCCCCGTTGCGGGCTATTTTCTTTTGTCACTCACCGACCGAATTTGGCTTTAGGGACTAAATCGACATAACGAACCATGCAGGCGTCGTGCATTTGTCCATGACGCCTGCACTGTGCAATTTCCTCGCGCAGATCAGGCAACCGCATATCGGCCCCGTAGCGTTCAATCAATTTCTGCTTTCGGTATCGGGCCGAGCGTCCACATTTCTCACAGGACAGCCGAACCAAATCGCCGGGATATTCGCATAGTTGAAGCGAGCCGTTCATGGTTTCCAGCGTAGCAAAATCCGGCAAGAGCGGGTAGCTTGCGGACCGGATCGACCGCTATATTGCTAAGGACTTAACAATTGACTCCTGCTCAAGAATTTAGAGAAGCGCGAGACTGGTTGAAGCAGCATAAGCATGACCCGTTTTTGTGGGTGATAATCGTCATGACGCTAACAATGTTCACATTTAATTTCGGTAACGCCGCAATTCTCTCGCTCGCATTTCCTCCCGCAGATGCCATACGAGCTTTTGGGCAGGTTGCGCCGAATATTGAAACACGCGTTGGGTCGGCCAAGATGCCGTGCAAGTTGCCGGGTGGCACGTATCTTTTTGGGTATGATCTCGTCGGGGTGCAGAATGGTCAAGGAACTGGACAGATCGGTCGTATATGCCGGGACATTCTTAACCGTGAATCGGCTCGGGCCTTCTACGGTTTGATTCGATAGATCATCCCATAACTCTGGATTTTTGATCTTTTATCCAGGTTCATTCGGTCGCTTTTTGCTCGCTCATGCGCGGCGTCTTTGAATTTTTAAATGTCGCGGCCGGGTGATCGGACGCATTTTCGTTCAACCGCAGGCGCCGGAAGGCCGACGTGGTTCTGGACGATAACAGCTCCCGATATTCCGCCCTCGCTCGACAAGCGGGGCTACGCAGCTACGCGCGAAGAAGCGATGGCAGTTTTCAAAGCTAGGTGGCTAGCTCGCTGTCTGAAGTGACTTCACCTCGTTATGCGTCCTTCATTTATTTGTTAAATCGACCGTTTGTCTTTTTTATATTGACGCCTTTTTTTCTTTCTCTTTAGCAAAAGAAATGGCGTGGCTTTTGGTCACCAAGGTAATTTGAGGCAGGCACAGTCGCGACCCACACCTTGATAACTTGCAATGTCACAAACTGATCAACCCGATCCTCTGCAACGCCTCGCTCGTCCACTCTGCCTGAGTTGTCGAGCAGCACGAATGTCGCTGACCTATGTCAGCGAAGAGTATCCCGGTTACAAAAGGCGAATGTTTGAATGTGTCTGCGGTTACACCATGACGCAATGGGCTCAAGACGCGCTAGATTGAGCCGTCCTCCGCGTCCGTATCTTGGCGTCGAGGACATCTTTGAGCGCCTCAGAAGCGATAGCGATGGGGTCCATCGCCCCCGCCTTAAGTTGACGTCTTATGGAAACATGAACGCGCAAAGAAATATCCGGCCTCTCGCGTTTCTGAAGGACGGGAATTTGCTTCCAGGACGCCGTATAGTTCGGCTCTTTGCCCAATCTCGCTTTTGCGTATGCGGCTTGGCATGACCTCAGTCTGTCCTAGTCCGCCGTCAGTGTCTTCCGCAATTGCTTGAATAACCGCTTGTCGGGAACATCGTAACGGGCATGCAGGTGTGACACGAAGGTCACACGTCACCGATCATCGCAACATCATGTCTTTTTTTATTGAGCGGTCACACGACAATGCAAAAGATAATTTTTGCCGGTTGCTGTGCGCCCCAGTGAGCTTTCAGTCCCCAAACCCTTAAGGCTCACCCATCGCAGCAATCGGCACACAAATTTTTGGATCGATCGAAGAGGCGATGGAAGCTTTCAAAGCTAGGTGGCTTATTAGTTAAGAATCTCTGGGCATAGCGCCTTTTGTCAAGGTCTGCCCAAGTTCCTTCGTTTGTTCGGCGAAAGCTTTCCATTGCGATCCAACAAACTCAGATTGAATCCGCCAGAACTCCGAAAAATCCTTGGCTTGAGATAGCTTTCGCGTGAAGTCGGAGGCCGCAGCTGTCGTTCGCCATGTTCGCCTCCTGGGCGTCAACTCGCCATTAAGAACCAAACCGCAATCACGATGACGGCAATCCCGAACGATAGTGAGTTATTCCGGGAAGCTGCTTCATAATGGCGGCAACTTCAGCTCGGCACTGATCCCGGTGCTGAATGTGCTTCGCCAAAAGCTCCTCGAACAGCTGCAGCAACGCGGAGGATCTGGCTATGTTTTCTCCGTTCCGACCAAGGTCCTCGACTATCTGACGTTGCCGCTCCACATGTAACCAGCCATTGGTAACGTGACGCTCGGCCATCGCAAGATGATCGACAACCAGTTTTGGGTCCATAACCGGCAACGCACAGTTCGTTCAAAGGGTCCAAATTATGTCGTCAGAGTCTTCTGCAACTGCTTGAATAACCGCTTGTCCGGGGCATCGTAGCGAAACCACTTCTTGCCACGGCGGACTAGCGTATCATTCTTAGTCACGCGCGCGTCATCGACATCATCTTGCCGACGCAAGGCAATCGCGTGCCGCTTCGGGTCCGCCGTGTCGCCTTTGAGCAATTCATCGGCCCTGACTGCGACCGTGATCTCATCGCTCTCATCGACCTCGATGACCGGGAGTCCTTCGATCTTCATCACGCAAAAACGCCACT
>DASRAF010000096.1:0-22502 GCA_035638295.1 Pseudolabrys sp. | reverse complement strand
ATCGCCGCGTGCACCCCTCAGTCATGTGGGCAAAACTTGAAGCGCTCAGCGCCGGTGCCCGCCTTGCGAGCAAGGTCCTCTGGTCATAGTCTCTGGTTCTCGTCAGCCGGAGTATCGATCATGAACGTCAACGCAAAGCCTGCGCGCGGACTAGCGATCCCATTCGATCATCACCGTCTCGATCGGCTGATGGAGGAGGCGGGCATCGACGTCGTGATCGCGACCTCCAAGCACAATGTTCAATATCTGCTTGGCGGCCATCGGGCAGATTTCTTCGACTACATGGATGCGACCGGCGTTACCCGCTATCTGCCGGTGCTGGTCTATCCGAAAGGCGCACCGGAAAAGGCTGCCTATATCGGCCACCGGCTGGAGAAGTTCCAGCGCGAGGTAAAGCCGATGTGGACGCCGGAGACCCAGACCAACACCTGGGGCTCGGTCGATGCGATGCAGAAGGCGGTCGACCATACGCGCAAGATTGGCCTCAATCCGAAGCGTATCGCGGCCGAATTCGGATTTCTTCCTTACGACGCGTCGCAGGTTCTGCGGGCCGCTTTTCCCGAAGCGGAATGGGTCGACGCGCTCTTCGTGCTCGAACGCCAGCGGGTCAAGAAGTCAGCGAAAGAGCTTCAGTTGCTGAAATATGCCTCGGAGGCCGTGATTGAATCCATGCAGGCGGTGATCGCCTCAAGCAAGCCCGGTATCACCAAAGCTGAGGTGGTTGAGGCGCTACGCCGCGAAGAGACCAACCGCGGTCTGACGTTCGAATATTGTCTGATCACGGCCGGCACCGGCATGAACCGCGCGCCCTCCAACAAGAAATGGGAGAGGGGCGAGATCATGTCGATCGACTCCGGCGGAAACTATGAGGGCTACATCGGTGACGTGTGCCGCATGGCCATTCACGGCGAGCCGGATGCCGAGCTTGAGGAACTACTCGGCGAGATCGAAAGCATCCAGCGCGCAGCAATGAAAACGATCCGCCCTGGGGTCAATGGCGGCGAAATCTACGCCGTCGCCGCGCCGCTCGTGCAGAAATCGAGACACCACAACCACATGGAATTTCTAGCGCACGGCATGGGCATGGTGAGCCATGAGGCGCCGCGCCTCACTGACCGCGGTCCGGTCCCTTATCCGGCCGAATACGCGGCGCAGCCGCTTGAATCGGGCATGGTGGTTTCAGTGGAGACGACGCTGATGCATCCCTCACGCGGGTTCGTCAAGCTCGAGGACACGGTGGTGGTTACCGACCAGGGCCACGAAGTCTACGGCGAAGGCGCGCGCGGCTGGAACAGGGCGGGCGTCGGCTAGCGCTGCTGCCATGCCTTGTGCGGGGCACAACCGCATTACCTGCGCGCTGTCTTGTCGACTTGCGCCGCTAGCGTTTTCAGTTTGTCAGACACCCGGACCGCATAGTCCTCGGCCTTCTCAAGACGTCGGAGTGCGTCAGGTAAGCGCGCGAGTTCTCGCGTGGCGCGCTCGCGGATCTGTCCCAGGGTTGGCGCCGCGCCAATGCGCTTGCCTTTGCGCATCACCGGCACGATCAACGTCTCGCCCGCCTGGGTGTCGCCCTCGAGAGATAGAACATCTCCACTCATTCGCCCGTCGGCGCCATAGCCGCGCCAGACTTGCTTGCTTCCGGGCCAGGTGGCTTTGCCTTCGGAGAGTTTGCGGCGTGGTTCGCCAGCGTATTCCTGAAGTTTGTAGGCACAATCAAGTGACGGCGCATCGATCGACGCATCGAGGTTGACGCCGATGCCATAGCCGTCGATAGGCGCCTTCGATGCCGTCATGGTTTGCAGCACGGCTTCATTGATCCCGCCGCTCACCACGATGATGACATCGGACAGTCCACCCCCGTCGAGAATTCCGCGCACTTTCCTGGCCATGGCGCCAAGGTCGCCGCTGTCGATGCGTACGCCGCGAATATTGATGCCATCGGCTTTCAACTTCGGCGCCAGGTGCACGACCTTTCGCACGCCTGCCTCGGTGTCGTACGTATCGATCAGAAGAACCACTCCCTCGGGGCGCGACCGTGCAAAGTTTTCGAAAGCGGCAATCTCATCTCCATGCACCTGCACGAACGAATGCGCCATGGTCCCCACAATCGGGATGCCGTAGCGCTCGCCCGCAAGCACATTGGCGGCATTCGTAAACCCGGCGAGGTAGCTGGCGCGCGCGGAGAACAGTCCTGCCTCGGCGCCGTGCGCCGTACGCAAACCAAAATCTGAAAGGATCTTTCCGGGCGCCGCGAGAACCATTCGCGCCGCCTTCGAGGCGATCATAGTCTGGAAATGCATGATGTTGATCAATCGCGTCTCGACCAACTGCGCCTCTGGAAGCGGGGCGGTGATGCGCACGAGAGGTTCGTTGGGAAAGCAGACCGTGCCTTCCGGAATTGCATGAACGTCGCCGGTGAATCGGAATTCGGCGAGGTAATCGATCAGGTTGTCACGAAATCGTCGCGTGCTTTTGAGCCAATCGATTTCGGCAGCTGAAAAGCGCAGTGCCTCAAGGTAGGAGAGGGTATCCGCTAGCCCTGCAGCGAGCAGGAAATTGCGTCGCGCCGGCAGCCGCCGCACGAAGAATTCAAATACGGCCGTCTTGTTCTCGCCGCGATCCAGGTAGGCCTGGATCATATTGAGTTCATAGAGGTCGGTGGTGAGCGGGCTGGTCGTTGGCGTCATGTCGGCCCTGGGCGGACGAATGTGAGTGGCCCTTTTGCCCGGCCTGTGAAGACGGGTCAAATGCGAACGTTGAGCCTTGCGTACCTCTGACAAAATCAGCATTTTGCGGCCGGGTGAGAATGCGACCGCCTTCCGCGTTGCCTTGAAACAGCCTCATGCGGACGCAATTTTCGGATTGTGTGAACAGCTGACCGCCCCAGGCTTTGGCGGGCAACGAGAACGACGTTGACTCCAGTACCGTAACTAGCCCGCCATCACGTTGGCGGCGACAGCTTTACTGACAGACGCGACGTGTCGATAAAAACATCCGCGAGTCACGCGTGGCATGACTTGGCACGGCAACTTCAATTCTGCTAGAGGGGTCGCTCAATATTCCAATGAAAGGACTGCCATGTCGATGAGACTCTTTGTTAGCTGTGCCTTTGTCGCTGCGTTTTTTGGTCTTGCCCTGACGGCAACGACGCCCGCTCACGCCTATGTCGAGGCGGGCAGTTTGAATTGCCGAAGCCCGGGGCCGGCAGGCTTTATTGTCGTATCGGCACGCGTGTTCGATTGTGTCTTTGCTCCCGCATCAGGCGCACCGCCGCAGTACTACCGTGGCACTGTCAGTCGCTTCGGAGCGCAAATCGGATTTACCAATGATGTGGCGCTGGGCTGGATTGTGTTGGCGGCAACATCGCGCCTTGGCCCGGGCGCGCTGGCCGGCGGTTATGTCGGCGTTTCCGGTGGGGCCGCGATCGGCGTCGGCGTCGGAGGCAACGGCCTTGTCGGCGGGCTGAACAATTCGTTCGCCCTACAGCCGGTGAGCGTTGAAGCCCAGACCGGACTCAACGTGATTGCAACCGTCACCGGGCTTGATCTGCAGCCCGTTCGGCCGGTCCGTCATTATCGCCGTCATCGCCGCTAGGGCGCACTTCGACGAAACAAGAACCCCGGGCTTTGCCCGGGGTTTTTTATCGTCCAACCGCTCTGAAAAACGACACGTGATGTCAGATCGGCTCCTTGAAGCGCGCGCACCATTTCGGGCGATATTTTTCCGCGACCTTCGGAGAGCAATTGATTCTGCAGGACTCAGTCACGCAGTCCATCAATTCGCCGGGTGCTTCGGTCACCTCCGCAGGTGCTGCAGCGCTGGCAGCGGGAGAGAGATTGCTTCTGTTTGGAGTTGCCTGCTGCGGAACTGTCCCGGGCGCGGGCTGGTTCGCCAGCGGCACGGGCTTGGGTTCCTCCTGCTGGAACAAACCTCCCGATGTCGAACACCCTGCAAGAGCGAGCAGGAACAGCAGTTTAGCGAACTGTCTCATTGACCTTTTCTCATTAATGCCGTGACGCTCGACAAGTTGCGTGCGACATCTCTATGCTCGCATAGTGCGGACTAGAACGCCACCATTGCGACCATACGATGTCCGCTTTTGACGAGAAGCCCGACGACGGTAGAATAGTCGCGCTCAGGAAACGTGCGATGCCCCGCTTTGGAATACCTCGTCGGGAATTCGACGAGCAGGATAGCAACGTCCTAAAAGTAAACTGGCGGCGCGGATTGTTACGCGTGTGGCTGCTTCTCTCGGCCGCGTGGATCATGGGGTGGATCGTCTATCTGATCATCTACGGGATACAGAGCGGCTTCCAACGCTCCGGTGATTTGCTTGCAATCTTGGTTCTGCTGATCGGCCCACCCATCGCGCTGCTCCTGTTCGGATTGGTCGCGGGATGGGCATTCCGTGGTTTCAAGCCTGAATAGCGGCTCTTCTTGAGTGTTGGACCTCAGGCCAATCGAATCTGGCGCGGTTTCCTGTGAAGCTGTTCTCGGGAGTTCATCCCGTATTTCAGCATCAGGAGCAGGGACTAACATGAGATTCCGACTAATTGGCCTGGCACTGGCCATCTGGGTCATACCAATGGCCGCCAACGCGCAGTTGACCATCGACATGGCCAACATTCGCTGCGATCAGTATCTCGCGATGGAACCGTCGCAATCGAGAGACTTCTCGTCATGGATGAGCGGGTGGTTCAGTTACCAGCTGGGCAAGACCACGATCGATCTTGTCACGCACCAGAAGAATATCGCGAACGTAAAAGCCTGGTGCCAATACCATCCCCAAGAAACCGTCATGTCCGGTCTGAAAAACGCGACCGGCCAGTAATAACGGAACCCATTCGGGAGAAGTCATCATGACACGTATCATTTGTTTCGCATGCGCGATCATTATCGGTGCCGCCGTAATGCCGGTGTTCGCTCAGGTCAATCTGGACATGAACAAGATCACTTGTGGCGATTGGCTTGGATACGATCCGACCGGCAAGGAGTTCGTGCGGTTCTGGCTGAGCGGCTATTACAATGCAGCTCAGAACAGCAACGTGCTCGATGTGAATCGTCTGCAGCGGAATTCGGCGAAGGTGGTCGACTATTGCAAGAAACACAAATCGCAGTCGCTGCCGACCGCGATAAAGAATGCTGCGAGCTGACCGGTAGTTCGCACTCGAAGATGAACGTCTTTTTGGCCCGCGGGGTCGTCCGGAGAGGGCGCCCGGCGGGCGGTATTTCTTGCAGTTGCGCCAATTCGTCCGATGCATGGTATTGTGTGAAGCCCTTTTGGTATCACCAAGGCTTATTGCTCGCTAGACTGCACTAGGACGGACGATTTCCGGGGCCGCCCATGTTCAAGGATCTGCGTGCGGGGACAAAGTTTCTGATTTTGTGCGGCGTGTCCTTGGCGCTCACGAGCGTTGCGACCTATGCCCTTCTGACTGAGAAACAGATCGCGATAAGCTTCGTGAACAGCGAGCTCGTGGGCAGCAAGTATCTCGCCATGCTGCGCCCGATCTATCGCGCGGTTCTTGACACACAGTCCGAGGCTAATCCGGCCGGCCGTCAGATTGCATCACCGACGGATGCCGTGGCATCGCTGTCGCGTGCTGACTTAGACACGGGATTTCTGCAAATAGGAAATACCGTGCATGTGCTCTCAGCATCGTTGCGCGATCTGGAAGGCACCAATGCCGCGGGCGTTTCCGGCGAGGCCTATCTGTCCGCTTTGAAGAATTTGCGGGAGATCGCCGCGCGCATCGGCGATGATTCGAAGCTCACGCTCGATCCGGTGCTCGACACCTATTACGTACAGGACATCGTGGTGATACGTCTGCCGACGGCGCTTGAAGAGATCGGCCAGGCGCAATTGTTGACATCGCAAACGGCCGCAGGCGATTCCGTTGATCGAAAAGGGCGTCTCATTGCCCTCGAAACGCTGCTGCGCACAAACACCGACGCGATCGGGAATGATCTGCGTGTCGCGCAGCGCGGAAACGCCGATTACGTTCTACAACAGACTGTCGAGCCTGCTACGGTGAATTTTGCGACGAACGCAAATGCCTTCCTTGATGCGTTGCGGGCATTTGTCCAGTCTGATCCGGAAGCGACCAGACGCACTGCCTCAACATATGCCGCAGCGGTCAACGGTGCTCTCGATGCCTGGGAAGCCACGCAGAAACGTCTCGATCAGCTTCTGATGCAACGCATGGATACTCTGCGCCGCCAGCGTCTGATCAGTCTTCTATTGATAGGGAGTCTTGGGCTGCTCGGGTTGCTCGTGGCTTTTTTGACTTACCGGGACATGATCGTGCCTATCAAACGGCTTGCCGATCTTGCGAATACGATCCGCACCACCAAAAATTACGGTTTGCGCTTTGACTACGAGAGCCGCGACGAAATTGGCCGGTTGGGGGGAGCCTTCAATGAAATGCTGGGCGAGCTTGCGGTTGCGCGGGACCGTGAAATCATGGGCCAGGCCGAAATCGCCCGGGTCTCGCGGCTTGCCACGATGGGTGCGATGGTTGCCTCAATTGCGCATGAGATCAGGCAACCACTCGCGGCCGTTGTTGCCAATTCACACGCCGGCACGCGTTGGCTCGAAAAAGAACAGCCTAACCTGAGCGAAGCGCGAGCCGCGCTCAAGAGCATCGAAGAGGATGGGCACCGCGCAAACGAGGTGATTACCAGCATAAGCGCGATGTTCAAGAAGAACGCCAACAGACGCGTTCCCGTCGACCTCAATGAGCTCGTGAATGACGTGCTCAATCTGTCGCGTGGTGAATTACGTTCGCGCAAGATTGCGCTCAGCACGAACCTGGCTGCCGATCTGCCGCCCATTTCGGCCGACCCGGTCCAGTTGCGGGAGGTGCTTCTCAATCTGGTCATGAACGGTGCCGAAGCCATGAGCACGACGGCGGAAAATCTGCGCGCTCTGGTGATTGCATCAAGGCTTGAGTCGGATGAGGTTACGATCACTGTCGAGGATTCCGGCGCGGGGATCGACTCTAAAGACAGCGACCAAATCTTCGAGGCATTCTTCACTACCAAGCCGACCGGGATGGGAATGGGACTTGCGATCTGCCGGTCGATTGTTGCGGCCCACAACGGGCGTCTCTGGGCTTCGCCCGGGACCTCACGTGGGACGGTTTTCTACGTTGTTTTGCCGCTCGATGCGGGGGAGACGCGCACAGTCGCGCTGAGAAATACGGGCCGCTATGTGAGCTAGCTCACAAGCGTCTTGCGAGATGGAAGCAAATATGGGGATGCAGAGGACTGTCCGCCCGGAAGGTGAGCCGATCGGATGAAACGGGGAAATCTCTTTGCTGTTTTTGGAGCTTGCATTTGTGCGGCTGGCTTGATGCTGGTCGCATTTCCCGACGCATCTGCGAGCGCAAACGATCCCCCCGCTCCGGGATGCCAGGCCGTTACCAAACAGGAGTACGACAGCGCCAAGAAACAACGGCTTCTGCGGACGCGGTACAGCACGTACGTGCGAACGGGCGGAATAGGACGGCGTCGCTACTGGTATTGCAACGCATGACGCTTCAATTGGCGCTCTGAACAAGAGGGTCGAGACGATGGATGAAATCAGACGCGAACGGAAGGATGAACACGTTCTGCAGTTCGATGCCTGCGGCGAAGCGTTGGAATCCGCTGCTGCGGGTACGTAGGGGGCAGATACGGTCACCCAATGGATATGTACCGCACTGTATCTCAGTCCCGGGCTATAACGTTTACCGAATCCTCCACTCACCTCGTGTGACCGTTTTGCCACGCCGGTCCGGTTCTTAATTGCCTGAAGCATTTCGGTATTTTTCTGCCTCCGCCCACTGTTGTTTCTGGCCTATCTCAGGCCTGCGATGGTGGTTGGGTCGTTTGTCGCAGGTCGAAGCGGATGCGTAGAACAGTGGCCGTGATTGCGATGGCATTGGCGCTCGCTGGATGCGCGAATGGGCGGCAAGATCGTGTACTGGGGGGCGCCGTGATCGGTGGCGGCACCGGTGCGCTGATTGGCGGGCTGGCCGGCCGTACGGCAGGCGCCGCGGTTGCGGGCGGCCTGATTGGCGCCGCGGCAGGGGCAATAATCGCTGACGCCACGAGACCCGGATGGTGCTATTATTGGCGGAATCACCGCCGCCACTATGTACGTTGCTGATTCGGTTCGGACTGAAAAACCGCTTCCGTACACGGTTGCGTGCCAGCAAAAGCTCTCAGAAGAGTGCCAGTGCGACATAACGAATGTGACTGAGTGCTATCCACCTATCCGACTCACGCCTAGGAGGAGAAACATGAAGGTCGCCGCACTTGCTGCTTTCGGTGTGCTGCTCATTGCATTTTCCGCCGGGGCTGCCCAACGCCAATCCATTTCGCCGGCAACCACTTGCGACAATGATGGTCATTGCAAGACGGCCAGTGCAGACGCGGCGTCGGCGGTTCATCGGATTCGTCCGAAACCTCAAAAGACAATAGCAAAAGTCGTGCAGCCGTTGCCGCAACCGCGCCCGTCACAGACGGACTCGCAATTGCAGCAAGATCAGCCGTCAGAACAGCAATCGCAGGAAACGCAGCAGGCTCAGCCGCAGGCGGAACAAGCTCAGGATCCGCAGCAAGCGAAGAAGGAGCGGCCGCCAGAACAGCCGCAACAGATACAACAGGCGCAGCGACCGCAGCTGCAGTCACAGCAGGTGCATGCGCTTGATGCCAATGGGAACAAAGGCATCGTCATTTCTCACAAGACCGGCGCGCGTGCACGCGTCGGTGTCGCCTATGCTGCGCGGTTTCAGGCTTACATCGACGATCTGGAAAACAATCATGGCGCGCGCGTGCTGTTCATGAATGGCATTCGGCCGGGACGGTGCTCGCCCGCGAGCGAACATCCGTGCGGCAAGGCTTTGGACGTGTGCCAACGGCGGCGCGGCGTGGTCGACCCGCGCTGCAATCTGCCGGGGCGGGTCGCTCTCGGCCATATCGCTTCGGTGCACGGCCTCTTTGAGGGCGGTCGCTGGTGCAATTCGGATTACGGCCACGCGCAGGTCGGGGTTACCGCGGCCGCATGCGGGGATCGTTTCCGTCTTGTTCAGCGGCAGAACAGCGTTCCTGCGCTGCAGGGGCCGACCGTATCGGCAGTAGGCCCATAGCGCCGACGACTCCCGGGTCGCTACCTTCGTATAGGTACCAGAGTCCTTTCGTTGGTGTGCACCACCCCATGTACAATTGGGGCATCGACGCCCGTGCACCCATACTCCGCGCGCTCATGCGAGGAGGTGCCGATGCGTATGCCAGTGTTAAGTTATTTCGTGGTCGTCGGATCGGTGCTGCTCGGATTGCTGTATTGGGCGGGCGATAAGGGAGCCTCAGAGGGCTCAGCGTTTAAGACATCGCAGACCGTCGGTATCCCGAAATCTTTCAGCCCGCAAGCGCAGCAACAGCAGCCCTTGCCTGAAGTAACGACGGTCAATTTTGCCTCCGAAAATGACCAGCCGGAGCCAAAGGCCGCGAAGCCTGTCGAAGCAAAGCCTGCGAAGAGCGCGGAGACCAAACGCAAGAACAAGACGACGGCGGGGTATCGCCCGACGTGGAATCGGTTTGTTGAATATCCGCACGACAATCTCAGCATCCATTAGAGCCGCATCCAGGATCGACAAGCGACACTTGCGGGAACCGCACAAGTTCCGGCCCGGAACGATGCTCTGCGACAGGCGTTTTGCCTCCATACGCTTTGATGGAGGTGATCATGGGCAAATATTTCGCGCTTTCGGTTGGCTGCTTTCTGGCGACAGCGCTCGTTTCCGTCGCATCGGCGGCGGATTGGCGCCAACCCTACATTTATCGTGAGACGAGCGGCAGCTGGACCAACGTGGAATATAACGATGGCACCTGCCACTACTACTATTCGTTCAACTCGTACGACCAGAACATGAAGATCAACCGGTACGGCGACTGCTCGCACGTCGCAATCGGTCCGGACGGCGTTGCCAGGCCGGTGGTGTTCATGGCGCCGGTTGCGGAACAGCGGGTGAGGGTGCGCTAGGCGTCCCAGCAATCAGCCAGAGAGAACGTCTGGGCAAACGGAGACCGGTGTCTGCGCCGTTTCTAATCATCGCCCAGACTTGCCCCGGCGCGGAGGAATTTCTGCGGATCGACCGGTTGACCGTTCACGCGCGTCTCATAGTGCAGATGCGGTCCGGTCGAAAAGCCGGTCGATCCGATGTTGCCGACGATCTCGCCGATCCGCACGACTTGGCCGACCTTCACGCCGATTGAGGACAGATGACCAAAGCGGGTCGCAAGTCCATTGCCATGACTGATCTCGACCATGTTGCCGTAACCACCTTGCCGGCCGGCTATCGTCACCTTGCCCGTTGCCGTCGCGCGCACCGGCTCGCCGGTATCGCCGCGCAGGTCGATGCCGGTGTGGATAGCCATACGCCTGAAGATCGGGTGTTTGCGCATTCCGAAGGGCGACGTCATATCGGTCTCGCCGATGACAGGACTGCCCAACGGAACTGTCAGAATCGTTTGCTCGACGCGATCGATCTGCGCGCTGCTCGCATTGATGCGATCGAGCTGGGTTTCAAAACCGCTCGTATCCGTTTGTCCAGGCTTGACCGGGACGAACGGCCCGCCGGTTGCGCCGGGGCCCGCCGTGCGGCTTCCTTTAACTCCGAGGTCGGCGAGTATGGTCTGAATCCGGCGCGTGCGCAGGTTGATGCGTTCCTCGAGATCGGACAGCGTTGCGGTCTGTTTTTGCTCGGCCTTATCGAGCGACCGCGAGATGCGTGCCTGCCATTGCAGCAGCGCGTTCACGCGCTGTTCGACCTGCTGCTGATCGAGAATCTTTTGACTCATAATGCGGTCGAGCCGGGAGCGCAATTCGGCGATGCGGTCCTCGTAGGTAAGCTGTAATTCCGTTTGTTCGTCCATCAGGCGCGTGACCATGTCGCGCTGAAACGCGAAATAGTAGACGACCGTTGCGACCAGCCATACACCCGCGCCAATTAGTCCATATCTGAAGAATGGCCTGCGCGCGGGCGCAGGGGTGGCGCGTTTCGACGACCGGCTGCGTTCGCGGGATTTCCGCGGCTGGCGGGACGATCGCTTACGCTCGGTTACCGGAGCAGATTGAGCCGACATCAACTCTCCGTGCTGGCCGTGCTTCGTTCCCCGCCGCGCTGGTGGCGATGACGTGGATTGGGGGTTGAGCCGCATCGGTCTGCCGGACAATATCGGCTCATTCGTCTGCGTGTGTCGTCACTTATGCGGAGCCCACGCCATCGCCCACATCTGTATGACTGAGTCGCTTTCAAATGCCGGGGTAATATTACACGCTCCGGCGAAGTATTTTGTATTTTTGTTCGTGCAACGAATCATTGACACGCAAGTATTGGCACGAATCACCAAAATCTTGTCGCTAAACAACAAGACATGTTCGGCCCTGATTCCACTAATCGAACGCAAAAATTTCGTCATCAAGTACTCCAGAATATCGGGCGCCTGGTTCTTCGTACTGCGCTCGATAGTTTGCGGGGTCGTCGTTCGCTCACCCTGACGACCCCGTACTTTCTCAGACCAACCATGAGTAACGACCGGGAACTCGTTCTGGTATCCGCCCGCAAAAGCCGTGGGTCGAATCACTGGGACAAAGAAGTCTCATCACGCGTGAAGCCGCGATGTCTGCATTGATGCAAGCAATAAGGCCGCTATCGGAAACCTGCCAATAGTCGGGTGACTGAACCGACGTCCTCCGGGCAGCGGAGGTCGTTTTCACGTGCGCTGTTTGCAGATTCTACATCCGCCCGTCATTTCACGATCGTAAGTTGGTCCAGTCGATAGGGGACCAACCACGCTTTCTCAAATTGCTACCGACCATATTCCGCAACTACACAGGGTCGAGCTGCGCGCGCCGACCAACGGGATAGTCCATCAGCTGTCGGTGCATACCATCGGCGGTGTGATCACGCCCGGCAGGTCGTCATGGAGATCGTGCCGGAATCGGATGAGTTGTAGATCGAAGCGCGGCTCGCACCGCAGGAGGTCGATCACGTGCGCAACGGACAACGCGCCTTTATCCGGTTTCCGGCGTTCAATCAGCGCACCACGCCCCAGCTCGAAGGGGTTGTGTCCTAAGTCTCGGCCGATTTCACTCACGACCGCCAGAAAAACCAGAATGCCGCAACTTACTCATGGTACGCGTAACGCTTCCACCGAGCGAGCGTCGGCGGCTCGGCGGCCTTGAAGTTGGTTCAGGCATGCCGGTCGAGATTTTCCTGCAGACCGGCAGCCGAACGATGATGAGCTATCTGCTCAAGCCCATCACCGACCAGCTGCTGCGCACGTTTAATTGGTCGAACGGGCCGACTCTGACGAGCGCGCGGACTCGTGGGTTTCCGTGGTTTTTGACTGAACGCGCTTCGGCGGAGGCAGGATCGTGTTTTCGTCGAAGACCGCTTTAATTAAGGAATTTTCCGAGAGATATTTATGGTACTGGGTGACGACGGCTTTTGCCTCCTTCAGTGTCGCCAGCCTCCATTGAATCTCCAGATTTTCGTTGCCGGCGATGCTTTCGACGATGCGACGTTCCTCGACGAGCAGCTTGAACTCGCTGGGCTGTTCGGCGTCGCCATTACCATTCAGATTGGTCGCGAAGTCGATGCGCCCGGTCGGGACCCAGTCCCGTTTCACGACGCCTTGGTAAGGTGTTTTCTTCCAGCTCTTCCAGCTCTTCCAGCTCTCCGGACTCGTTATGTGTGCAAGGGCGTTAGCCATTTCATTCTCCTTTCTCCGCGATACGCGCGGAACGGATTCGAATGTGCCTGGAGTTTCCCATCGCTCTTAACCGCCGAGCAGGCATACGGTTTCCCCGGTTTTCAGTCAGCGTGGAACTTTATTTTCGGCGTGGTGGCTAACCGGCAATACTGGGATACCCAAAGGGACCGCTCGCGCTATCATAACCTGCGCGCTGCCGAACCTGCGGTAGGATGGTCATGGTCCAGACTCAAGCACATACAGAGTTAAATTCGCCACGCTCCGGGCCCGATTGGCCATTCACGGTCAAGCCACTGCATCCGGTGCTTGGTTGCGAGATCACCAACATCACGTTGGCGGAAGCGGTTTCCCCCGCGCTGTTCGCCAAGGTCTACGAGGCGTTCCTTGCCTACGAGCTGATCCTGTTCCGCGATGTCGATCTGCCGCCGGCGACCCAGGTCGCCTTCGCGCGCAATTTCGGCGACGTGCAGGTGCACGTGCTCAGCCAGTACCACGGCTACAAGGACCATCCCGAAATCTACATGCTGTCCAATCTCGACAAGGACGGAAAGCCGAGTGGCAAGCACCCCGACCGGGGCACGCTCTATTGGCACACCGATGGCTCCTGGAAGGAACGCACGGGACAGGCAACGATGATGTATTCGGAGATCGTCCCGGCAAGTGGCGGGGAAACCGAATTCGCCGACATGTATTCCGCCTACGAACTTTTGCCCGCGTCGGTGAAGTCAAAAATCGAGGGACGTCGCGCCATCCACAATTTTGACTTTTCCCGCACGCGCCGCCATGGCGAGGATCCGTTGACGGCGGAGCAAAAGGCCAAGGTACCGCCGGTTGCGCATCCGATCGTGCGTACGCACCCGCAGACAGGGCGCAAGGCGATCTTTCTCGGCGATCACGCCGAGTCGATCGAAGGGATGGACTATGCGGAAGGCCGGATGTTGATCGAAGCGCTCAACGAGATGATCACGCAGCCGGAGCGCGTCTATACCCATCGCTGGGCACCGCACCAATGTCTCGTTTGGGACAATCGCTGCACGTTGCATCGCGCCACCGGATTCGATGAAGCGAGCCAGGTACGCGTGATGCGCCGCTGCACGATCATCGGCGACAAGCCGTTTTGATTCGCCGCCGTCGGGCGGGGGCCGTTACGCCTGTACGGAATATCCGCCGTCCACCGGAATGGCAGCACCGGTAACGAAATTCGAGGCGGGTGAAGCGAGAAAAACGGCGATGCCAGCAAAATCGTCGGCCGCGCCCCAGCGTTGCGCCGGAGTGCGCGCAAGGACTCTTTCGTTAAGACCCTGGATCTGCTCGCGCGCTTGTCGGGTGAGATCGGTGTCGATCCAGCCGGGCAGAATCGCGTTGACCTGGATGTTGTCCTTCGCCCATGCCATCGCCATCGAGCGCGCCAGTTGCACGATGGCGCCTTTGCTTGCCGCATACGGCGCTGCGTAGGACGATGCGAAGATCGTCATCATCGACCCGATGTTGATGATCTTGCCGGCGCCCGCGCGTACCATGTGAGGGTAGGCGGCCTGCGAGCAGAGAAAAGCGCTCGTCAGGTTCGTATCCATCACCAGACGCCAATCCTGCGCCGTCAGATCTTGCGGCTGCTTGCGTACGGTCGTGCCTGCGTTGTTTACAAGGATGTCGAGACGCCCGAACCGATCAGCGGTGCGTTGAACAGCCTGGCGGCAGGATCGCTCGTCGAGGACATCCAGTTCGGTAAATTCGGCCTCTGAGCCGAGCGCGCGCAACTCCGACAGGGCGGCTTCCGCCTTGGTCTTGTTGCGGCCTGCGATCACGACAGTAGCGCCGGCCGAAGCCAGCCCCTTGGCCATGCCAAGGCCGATGCCGCCGTTGCCGCCGGTTACGAATGCGACGCGGTTTTGTAGGTCGAACATTGTCATCACGATCTCCCGTTCGATGCGTCACTCAGTGCTGGCTTTTCTCTGCAGCGAGCTCGTCTTGATTCAAAGAAATTCTGACCTCGCGGGCGAACGAGATCATCGAAGCCGTAAACAGGCAGAGCGACAGCGTGAACAGCACGGCAGCAGCCGGCTCATGTCGCGCGCCGACATAGGTTGAGGCAAAGGCAACAATCATGAGGACGCAGGTCGTGATTCCGCATCCGACCGCCCAGTAGATCGCCCGGATGACCAGGACTGCTCGCAACCGCAGTTCCGGGAGTTGGACTTTCCCCCAGCAGGAATGCCGGTGCCGCGGCCTGCGAAATGACGAGCGAAAGCTGATCTGCGGTAATTATGTCCTTCAGCATTACGACCTCCGTGGTCTGGACTCGTGAGCCCGCATGCTGGGCTTACTGCTACTTCAACGTGTTTATTTCGTCAGTCTCGAGCGGCGGTTATTGGCCCTAGGGCCAATATCGCGGTGTTGAAACGAAGTTCAGATTTTCCTCAGTAGCAGGGCGGAGATCCGCACGGGGCCGCCGAAAACGAAAAAACGTACATGCCGAAGGGGGCGGCTTGCAAATCACACGCTGCCTACTCGCATTACAATGGATATCGTGTGACGTGCTTTCACAACCGGTGAGCTGACCGTGCGTCGTCTGCTGTTATTCCGACATGCGAAAACCGTGCAATCCGGGCGCGGCGGCAGCGAAGACCGTCTGCGTGGACTGATCGACCGTGGACGGAAGGACTCCGCGACGATCGGCGCTTATTTGGCAGCCGAGGGCCTTGTTCCGGAGCTTGCGCTGGTATCGGCGGCCGTTCGCACGCAGGAAACCTGGAAATTCAGCGCACGTGAATTCGGCGTGTCCGTTGATGCGCAGACAGCGGAGCAATTGTACGACGCAACGCCCGACGCCATTCTTGCCCTTGTCAAGGAGACGCCGGCCAAAGTGCAAAGTCTTCTTGTTATCGCCCATAACCCCGGCCTGCACGAGTTGGCTTTGATGCTTGTGGCATCGGGCAATGTCAAAGCACGAGAGCAACTGGAGGAAAACCTGCCGACTGCAGGTTTGGTCATTGTTGATTTGCCCTTTGACGAGTGGCGCACTCTGCGTCGCGAATCCGGCCGCCTGGAGCGTTTTGTAACTCCAAAGCTTCTGAGAACTGGGAAGGGGCGGTGACTGAGGCGGCCGTCTCGGATGCAGGCGATCTCGTATAGGGGTTTACGATGACCATCGGACAGGGAAATTTGCTGAGTACGCTTCGCGAACGGTATAGCGATCCGCTACTGACGGTGCTGACCGCTCTACTGTTGTTTTTGATGTTCGTTGTTGCACCATTGCAGGCCTCGGGAATTGTCGTTTTCCAGGCGGTCGGTGTTTTTGCAGCATTGGCGATGATGACCGGTGTGCTGATCCTGTCTGGCAGCGCAATTGCGGCTTTTGCGCTGTCGGTTGCGATTTCAATGAATGTCTTCGTCATCATGCTTCGTTTACGTGGGACGCCGTCGGCCTTCGACCTTCACATGGTCGCCGCGGCCTGGCTAGTTCTGTCGATTACTCTTGGTGCGGTCGTTGGCCGCGCAGTCTTTGCGCCGGGTGCGGTGACCTATCACCGTATCGTCGGGGCTGTCTTGCTGTATCTCTTGATTGCCCTGGGCTTCGTGGCGCTGTTCGCTTTTGTCGGCCTTCTGATCCCGAAGGCCTTCTCGGGGCTCGTACTCGAAGACAACGCCACGTTTGCGAGCAGCGCCATCTATTTCAGCTTCGTGACACTGACCACGGTCGGTTATGGCGATATCGTGCCAGTCCACCCGATCGCTCGAAGCTTGTGCAATCTCGAAGCGATTTGCGGGCAACTTTATCCGGCAACCTTGCTCGCGCGTATTGTGACTCTGGAGGTGGCGAGCCGCCACTGAGACGCCGGTGTGTCCCAGAGATTGAAAAGGAAAAACCCGGGGATGGGTCCCCGGGTTTTTCCTTTTTACGGGCGTCCACGGTTTGCGCGGACTAGCGCACGAAATTGGAGTTCCGACCTTCGGACGCGAAATTCACTGTATTTGGCGCCGCGTTGGCTTCCGGGGGCGCTTGGTAGGGTAGCGGCAGGCCGATCGTTTGCGTCACCGGGAGCGGCTTGGGCTCGATCTGATTGCTGACCAAGGTTAGTATGCCGAAGAGGGCGGTTCCGACGATGAGGAAATACGACAGTATTGGCATCCGCATGGTTTGACTCTCCGGCACAACATCAGTTTTTCGGGGGGAAATATGGGTCGAAAGGCATTCCCAAATCTGTGCTGTAGATCACATCCGCGACGAAAATGCGCGGGGCTGAATTCCTTTGCATTTGCAGCGTTTTTGGGGCGGCAAGGCGCAACGACGGGAGACCCAGACAGACAAGGCCCTACAGTGTCTTCCGCAATACCGTGATCGAGATGATAAAGATCATCGTGGCGAGCAGCATCCAATTCTGCACGGTCACGCCCCACACGGTGAATTCGCCTGTCAACAAATCCGAAAATTGACTCATGGTGTGCGTTCTACGTGGTCTCGACATTCCTTCGGCGCAAATTCTTCAGGGCCGCACGTAAATATTGGCTAAACCACTTTGGCGCGCTTCTACTTTGCGACTATGTGAGCACGAGGCGGACATCGCATCAGACTGTGCAATTGCTGACGCAATTCGATTTTACATAGTCTTTATTCGACCTCTCCGATCCCAGAAGCAAAAAGCTTCACGCACTTGTCAGTCGGAGCGGCGTCATGAACAAACAAATCGCAAGCCGAACGATCCTCTCCGACACGACGGGCAACCGCACTACTTCACCGCTGCCTGAGCTTTGCGCGTGCGCACCCGAAGAAGCGTTGGCGCGCCTGCAGGCGAGCAGGAGCGGGCTTACGGAGCAGGCGGTCGAGGCGCGGCGGGGGCAATATGGTGCGAATGAAGTCTCCCATGAAAGGCCGCCGACCTGGTACCAGCAGCTTTTCCATGCGTTCATCACGCCATTTAACGGTGTGCTGTTCGCGGTCAGCGTGGTTTCCCTCTTTTCGGATGTCATCTTTGCCGATCCTGACGATCGCTCTTTCAGGACCATAATTGTCCTCCTCACGATGATCCTGCTCAGCACCTTGTTGAGGTTCTGGCAGGAGTTTCGATCCAATAAGGCAGCGGAAGAATTGAAGGCGATGGTGACGTCGACCGCCGCTGTGCTGCGCGCCGGAATGGACCGGCCGCAAGAACTGCCGATTCACGACCTCGTCCCGGGCGACATCGTCTATCTCTCCGCGGGCGACATGGTCCCTGCGGATGTCAGGTTGATCGCGACCAAGGATCTGTTCGTCAGCCAGGCGATTCTGACCGGAGAATCGATCCCGCTTGAGAAATATGCCGTGCCGCCGGGGAAACAGGCGCGGGTCGATCCTTCGCAGAACGTCTTGGATCGCGAGACTGCCTGTTTCATGGGGACCAACGTTGTCAGCGGTACAGCCGTTGCTGTCGTTGCTGCGACCGGGGATGCCACCTGTTTTGGCGCGATGGCAAAGGAAATCATTGGTGCGAGGCCGCTGACCAGCTTCGACAAAGGCATCAGCAAAGTCAGCTGGATGTTAATCCGCTTTCTGATGGTGATGACGCCGATGGTGCTTCTGATCAACGGCATCGAAAAAGGCGACTGGCTGCAGTCATTGCTGTTTGCAGTGTCTGTAGCGGTCGGGTTGACCCCCGAAATGCTGCCAATGATCGTTACCACGAACCTCGCCAAGGGCGCGGTGACGATGGCGCGACGCAAGACAATCGTGAAACGGCTCAATGCCATCCAGAATTTCGGCGCGATGGACGTCCTCTGCACCGACAAGACCGGAACGCTGACCCAGAACAAGATCATCCTTGAAAGGCATCTCGATATTCACGGCCACGACGATTTACGCGTGCTCGAATACGCCTGGTTGAACAGCAACAATCAGACCGGCTTGAAAAATTCGCTTGACGTTGCCGTTCTCGAATTTGCGCTGCAGCACGAACTTGTCGACAAGCTGAAGCACTATCGGAAAATCGACGAAATTCCTTTCGATTTCATGCGCCGGCGCATGTCCGTGGTCGTGCGTGATGGCGACAATCGAAATCTCCTGGTGTGCAAAGGCGCAATTGAGGAGTTGTTGCCTCTCTGTGTCTCTGCACATGACCAAAGCGTCGGGGCTGACGATGGCGTCGTGCCGTTCACGCCAGATATGCGCAAGGAGGTTCGCCGCATTACGCGAAAGCTCAATCAGGACGGCCTGCGCGCACTGGCGGTGGCCTATAAATGGCTTCCTCCGGAAGACCGCACGTATACCGTTCAGGACGAAACTGACCTGGTGCTTTCCGGGTACATCGCGTTCCTCGATCCGCCAAAGGAAACCGCACGCCAGGCGATCGCTGCACTGAGAGACCATGGCGTCTGCGTGAAAATCATCACCGGTGACAACGAGGTCGTTACAAAGAAGATCTGCAAGGAAGTTGGATTGCCCATCGAGCATGCCATGCTGGGCAAGGAGCTCGAGAAACTATCCGAGGCACAATTGTGCGAGGCGGTGGAGCGGACGACCATTTTCACGAAAATGTCGCCCGTCCAGAAGTCCCGCGTGATCCGTGCACTGCAGGGAAACAATCACACGGTGGGATATCTTGGCGACGGCATCAACGATGCTGCGGCGCTCAAGGATGCGGACGTCGGCATTTCGGTCGATACCGCCGTCGACATCGCCAAGGAGTCGGCCGATATCATCCTGCTCGAGAAAAGTCTTTTGGTGCTCGAAGAAGCGGTCGTGGAAGGCCGCAGGACCTTCGCCAACATCATCAAGTACATCAAGATGACGGCGAGCTCCAATTTCGGCAACGTGTTCAGCGTACTGATCGCCAGTATCTTTCTGCCGTTCTTGCCGATGCTGCCGATCCAGCTGCTGGTTCAAAATCTGCTGTACGACGTTTCGCAGGTATCGATCCCATGGGACGATGTTGACGCCGACTACCTCAAGCAACCGCGCAAGTGGGACGCGAGCGGCATCGCGCGCTTCATGGTGTCCATCGGTCCGATTAGTTCCGTCTTCGACGTTGTGACATTTTTGGTCATGTGGAACGTGTTCCACGCCAATACGGTTGCGAAGCAATCGCTCTTCCAGTCGGGGTGGTTTGTTGTCGGCTTGCTCACGCAGACGCTGATCGTCCACATGATCCGCACGCAGCACATTCCATTCATTCAGAGCCGGGCAGCCACACCGGTCATTATGCTGACCGCCAGCATCATGGCGCTCGGAATTTATCTGCCCTTCTCACCGGTCGGCGAGCATCTGGGAATGGTGCCGTTGCCACCCGCGTACTTCATTTGGTTAGCTGGAATTCTGTCCAGCTACTGCCTGCTCACACAGATCGTCAAAACAATCTACATTCGGCGTTTTGGACAATGGCTATGAAAGCGCGCCGGACATCGTGAGTGGAACTCGGCTTTCTGGCAAACGGAATGTCTCCGCTGCGGTTGGATTTTACCGCGTTCGATTGCGTGGATAACTGCAATTCGGACAAATTCGGGCCAAACCAGTGTCTGCAAGTTTGCGCGGGTTGATCTGGGGACTGGGGAGTGAGGTGAGCTGCGCGTTTCAATTTCCACGGCGCTTGCGGGTAGGAACGAAGTACGTTGTCGAAATTTGCGGGGAGTTCGTTCGGCGTTTCGTCGAATTGCCCAATGGAGCCAGAATTCCGCTGAGAACGCAAAAAGCCTGGCTATCGGTTAGCAGCAAGCGTCGCCGGAATGGCGCCGGCTTGCAGGGGCCGGCGTTGGCCGCGGCAACCGACGCGGCCCAGCCATCGTCTTAAGTGACGAGCCAAGCCGCCGTTTGCGTTCGCTTCTCGCGGCAGGCAAAGTCATGTCCTCTTGCGCCGCGAAAATCGCGGTTCGCCCACGATTTTGCGATCGTAGAGGACTCCATGAGTGCAAATTTCGAAACGTTTTTGCGCTTCTGGATCGCCGAGAATATTCGTCCTCCCGATGGCTTCGAACCAGGCGCTCTGGATGACATCGTCCATTCACGCGCAAAGGAGCTGGAAGCGGCCGCGACCAGCGCCGGATTTTATGGTGAACTGGATGAGGCGGTGCATCCCTATGGCAGCGTCGAGGGTTTTGTACGCGACAAATTCAAGCAGGCCGGTAAACGCGGCTAGCCCGCAACTGCATCCGCTTTCCGTATAATCGGCGGTGTACTTCAGTCGCGCCGGCAGCCGTTGTAAAATCACCCTGACGGTGAGTGGCAGCATTTCGAACGACAATCACGGAGTTCTCATGGCCGAAATTCCACTGACACTGAGTGAAATCGAGGGACGCATGGCGGGAATCAGGGAAAATATCCGCGAGCTCATCGAGCAGGCGGCCGCATATTCCGGCGCCGCCGACGACGAACTCGTTTCGCAAAGGATTGCCGAACAGGAAGCCCAGCTCGAAATCTTGACCCGACAGCGTGACGAATTGCTGCAAAGAAAAAAATCGTGACGGCAGTCTGTAATCCTGGCCGATAACCGTGCTCCGTCAGGCGACGGCGGAGATCGCCAATCACGGATTGCGTCGCGAGAATGACACAGCATAGGCGCCGCTCCTGATGCCGATCATGGGATCATCGGATTCCTCGATCCCATCGGTCAGCTGGGTCGGCAGGTACAGCAGTTTCTTTTCGGCCTCTGCGCTGTTGGACGCGACCTTATCAATCGTCAAAACCCCGAGGTCGACAACCTTACGGTCGCTCGGCCAGGCTTTGGTCGGATCCTTCGTGGAATCGCCGGCGACGGCAAGTTGCGCCCTGAGGCGGAACGTTACTGGCCCGCGCTTGAGACGCTCCTGTATTTCGTCGACCAGGAAATTTGGCGGCTTCTGTGCCGCATCCGCTGCAGACAGATGAACCGTTCGCTCGGGCATCATCTGATAACGGACGGCTTGTTTGGCGCCGGCTTTGTTGACAAGCAAGAACGCATTGATGCCGTGGTACTCCTCAGTGGCGAAACTGTCCGGCGTACTGGCTGTCGCATTGGCGGCCGGCACGCTGGGATGGTTCGCTACGAACTGATCGAGTTTTGTCGGCTTGGGAGCGTTTGGTGGGCTAGCGGCGACAGCCAGAAGCAGATCGCGTAAGTCTTCGGCGGTAGCGACCGGAAAGAATTTAAGCGAGATCATGATCATGTCGGTGTCGGTGCCGTCCGGCAGATGAAACTTGATGGCCATGCCGTGCGGATTGGCGTCACCGAACCCATCCGGAATCGTCGGGATTCCGTTTGCATCGGAAAAGCGAATGGTCGCGGGGATCACTGTGCCGTTGAACAATACGGCTCGGCTCAGGTCGGCCGCTTCGGGAGAGGCCTTGAAGCTGCCTTCGACAACGATGCCCTTGGCGTGATTGGAGCGAAATCCTGAATAGGCGCCAAAGACCTTGGTCAAAGCGTCAACGAGCTGTTCCTCGAGAGGCTTGTCCTGAGCGCCGGCAATTCCAGTCCATGTCAATCCAAGCACAGTGAGTACAGTTAGAAGCTTGTGTTTCCGCATGGACGGATTCTCCGTGGATCGCGCGGGGCGATAATGCAAATGGCAAAGTGGGCGAGATCTTGCTTGGTCTCTCGCTGCAATTCTCGAAAATGTCGATCTGGATAGCCAGTTGGACAGAAGTCCAATGCAAATATTTCCGACTGCGTGATCGTTTATTCTGCGGTGTTGTCGTGAATTTCAGATGCGTGCCGGTCGATCGGCTCCCTGAAATAAATGCACCATTTTGGCCTGGATTCTTTTTTCAATGACGGAGAACATTGCGTCTTGCAGGC
>DASRAF010000095.1:0-9837 GCA_035638295.1 Pseudolabrys sp. | reverse complement strand
ATCGACGACCGACACCGAAGTGATCCTGCATCTCGTCGCGCGCGCCAGACGCAATCGCTTTGTCGACCGCTTCATTGAGGGGCTACGCCAGCTCGAGGGCGCCTATGCCTTTGTCGGCCTCACCAACAAGAAGCTGGTCGGCGCCCGCGATCCGCTTGGCATCCGGCCCTTGGTGATCGGCAAGCTCGACGGCTGCCCCATCCTGGCCTCTGAGACATGCGCGCTCGACATCATTGGCGCGCAGTACGTGCGCGATGTCGAAAACGGCGAAGTGGTTGTCTTCGACGACGATGGCGCGCAGTCGCATAAGCCATTTCCACCGACGGCGGCGCGTCCCTGCATTTTCGAATACATCTATTTCGCGCGACCGGATTCGATCGTCGGCGGGCGTCACGTCTACGACGTGCGCAAGACGATGGGCGCAGAACTCGCCCGCGAGACACCCGCGCAGGCCGACGTCATCGTCCCCGTGCCCGACTCCGGCGTGCCGGCAGCCATCGGCTTCGCGCAGGAAGCAAAGATACCCTACGAGCTCGGCATCATTCGCAATCACTATGTCGGTCGAACCTTCATTCAGCCGACGCAGGCCATTCGTGATCAGGGTGTCCGCCTCAAGCACTCGGCCAACCGGGCGGTGGTGGAAGGCAGGCGGATCGTCCTCGTCGATGACTCGATCGTGCGCGGCACCACCTCACGTAAAATCGTGCAGATGATGCGCGATGCGGGTGCGAAAGAAGTGCACTTCCGCATTGCGTCACCCCCGATCACTCACCCCGACTATTACGGGATCGACACACCCGAGCGCGACAAATTGCTCGCCGCCACGCACGACCTTGAGGGCATGCGGAAATTTATCGGTGCGGATTCCCTCGCCTTCCTGTCGGTCGATGGCATCTACCGCGCGATGGGCTTCCACGGACGCGATCCGGCGCGACCGCAGTTCACCGATCACTGCTTCACCGGCGACTACCCAACGCCCCTCACCGATCTCGCTGCCCAGGAAGCAAGTCCGAGGCAGCTGTCGCTGCTGGCCGAGGCCATCTGAAAAGGCCGTGACCGGGCTTGTTCCGAGCGCGCGCGTCTTCTAGAGCCTGCATTGAAGAAAGACGTGGGTACCCGGCACCGGCCGGGTTCAACTGTTGAATGGCCGATAATTCCAAGCCCCTTTGCGACCGAATTGCACTTGTAACCGGCGCCTCGCGCGGCATCGGCGCCGCAATCGCACTTGAACTGGCGCATGCAGGCGCACACGTGGTTGCGGTGAGCCGCACGGTCGGCGGGCTCGAAGACCTCGATGACAGGATCAGGGCAGCGGGCAGCTCCGCCACTTTGGTGCCGCTCGACGTCATGGACAGCGAGGGCATTGCGCGCCTCGCGCTGGCGATCAACGAGCGATACCAACGCCTCGATGTCCTGGTCGGCAATGCCGGGATTTTGGGACCGCTGTCGCCGCTGAGTCACGTCGAACCGAAGGATTGGGACAATCTCCTCGCGGTCAACGTAACCGCGAACTGGCAATTGATCCGCTGCATGGATGTGCTTCTGCAACGCTCGCAAGCCGGTCGTGCCGTCTTCCTGACCTCCGGTGTCGCGCATATGGGACGGGCCTACTGGGGTCCCTATGCGGCTTCGAAGGCAGCGCTGGAACTCCTCGTGCGCACATACGCATCGGAGTGTGCAACGGCATCAGTGCGCACGAACCTGTTCAGCCCCGGGCCGACGCGCACACGCATGTATGCGAGCGCCTTTCCGGGCGTCGACCCGCTGACATTGCCGACAGCAGAGGAAGTCGCAAAGGCAATCCTCCCACTGTGTCTGCCCGAATGCGGTGAAACAGGCAGGCTCTACAGCTTCCGCGAAAAGAAATTTCTCGATTTCCGCGCGCCAGCCTGACGCCCTCAGTGCTTTCTTTTTGCCCGTCCTTTGTACGGATTGTCCTTCTCGCGCAGCGCGAGACGAATTGGTGTTCCGGGCAAATCGAAAGCCTCACGCATTGAATTCAGCAGGTATCGTTTGTACGCGTCGGGCACGGCATCCGCGCGCGTGCAGAACACGACGAAACTCGGCGGCCGGCTTTTTGGCTGCGTGATGTAGTTGAGACGCAGGGAGCGACCGGCCGCTGCTGGCGGCGGATTCGCGTTGACGGTGTGCTCAAACCAACGATTGAGCGCACTGGTTGGAATGCGCTTATTCCAGACCTCGTAGGCATCGATGATCGCCTGCATCAATCGGTCGAGGCCTTCACCGGTGAGGCCCGAGACCGCCACCAACGGCACACCTTTGAGCTGGGTCAGCTTTTCTCCGGCCTGTTCGCGTAGCTTGCCGATGGCACCTGCGGTCTTTTCTTTCCGATCCCATTTGTTGACCGCGATGACGATGGCGCGCCCTTCCTGTTCGATCAGATCGGCGATGCGCTGATCCTGCTCTTCAAAGGCGCTTTCCACGTCAAGAAGCACGACGACGACTTCAGCGAAGCGAACCGCATTGAGCGCATCCGCGACAGAAAGCTTCTCCAGCTTTTCCGCGACCCGCGAACGGCGGCGCAATCCGGCGGTGTCGTATATCCGGAACTTGTGACCTTGCCAGTCGTGCTCGACTGCTATGGCATCGCGCGTGATGCCAGCCTCCGGTCCGGTCAGCAGCCGCTCCTCGCCGATCAGCCGGTTGATCAGCGTCGATTTCCCTGCGTTGGGGCGGCCGACAATGGCGACACGGATCGGGTGCGACGGATCGAACGCGTCTTCGACCGGTTGCTGCGCGGGTTCTTCCGGCACCAAGGCGTGCAAGGCGTCGTAAAGGTCGGACATGCCCTCGTCGTGCTCGGCCGAGATCGGGATCGGGTCACCGAGGCCAAGCGCGTAAGCTTCAAGACGTCCCGTTTCACCGGCCGTCCCCTCGCTTTTGTTGGCGACGAGCACGATCGGCTTGCCGGATTTGCGCGCGACATCGGCGAAGGCGTGATCGACTGGCGTCGGACCGACGCGCGCGTCGATCATGAAAAATATGATGTCGGCCTGATCGATCGCCGCTTCCGTCTGCGCCCGCATGCGTCCGGACAGGCTTTCCGGTGCCGCCTGCTCGAGCCCAGCCGTATCGATCACGGTAAACTCAATGTCGCCGAGACGGCCTTCCCCCTCGCGCCGGTCACGCGTGACACCGGGCCAGTCGTCGACCAGCGCCAGGCGCCGACCGACCAGCCGGTTGAACAAGGTTGACTTGCCGACATTGGGCCGGCCCACAATGACAATTGACAGGCTCATCGGTTTCGCTGCCAGGCACGCGCCGGCAGTCCATCAAATCAATTCATCAAGTGTTTGCGGCGTGGTTTGCGTTCGGGTCAAGCCCGACCCGGTCAGCGCTGGAAGGTGCCGGGCTGCGGCGATGAAGGCCAGGGCGACGCTGTGTTGGTCTGCGCCGGTGCCGGCCACGCCGACTGGCCGTCCTGCTGGGCAGGCTGCGCCTGCTGTTGCTGCGGCCAAGCTGAGGGCTGCGCCGTATTCTGCGCCGGTTGCGGTTGCGGCTTGGGCTTTGCCACCTTTTTCGGCTTCGGCTTTGGCTTTTCTTCAGGCTCGGTTGTGGCGTCTTTTTCTTCCTCGCCTGCAGCGGCCGCGGCTGCCTTAGCTTGCGCGGGCGCCTGCGCGGTTTCTGGCGGCGGCTGATTGCCTTTCATAAATTCCGGCGGAATGCCTTGCGTTACTCCCGGAACACCACCGGGAAACACGTCCTTGCGCTCACCCGGAAGCTTTTTCTTCTCGTTGAGACCGAATATGTCGAGCTTGTCTGGATCAAACCCCCCTGAACAGGCGGTCAGTCCGAACGTGGATGTTGCGAGAGCGGTGAGCAGCACGACGCGATGGATTGTCCGCATGCCTTGCCTCTCAACTCTTGTCTTCGCCGGCAACCAGTGCCGACAATACTTCCGCGCGGGCCCGCGTGCCAACCGGCGATTCAGAGTCGCTCGTGATCATATCGAGGTATCGCCGGGCAGCGGCAAGATCGTGATTGCGCCAAGCCGATAGCGCCAGCAGTTCGCGCGCGCTGTGGCGGAAACTACGCGAGGGTTCCGCAACGGCATCAAGCCGTCTGCTCATGTCCGGGAACGAGAGTGTATCCACCAGCAGCATGCCGGCACGTACGGCAGCAAGATCCCGCCAGATTGCGGCGACCGACGAGTCGTTGGAAATTTCATCATAGGCTTTCACGGCCTCGGCGGGCTTGACCTGGGCGAGTGCGCCCGCCCCGCGCATGCGCGCCAGCACGCGGTAGCCTTCCGGTGCGTCGGTTGCGACTTTGGCAAATGCAGCCTCTGCCTCGGCATATTTGTTTTGCTCGATCAGGGATGCGGCCGCCTCGTAGGCGGCGCCCGCGGCAGCGGCTCTTTTGGCGACCCAATATTCGTAGCCGCGCCAGGCCGCAATCGCGAAAACGATCAGTACGGCTGCGGCGATCAGATAGCCGCTGTAGCGATCCCACAGCTTTTTAAGCTGTTCGCGCCGGACTTCCTCGTCCACTTCATGGAAAATATCGGCCAAGATTGCTCCAATCCCCGTTCGACCCATCCCCAGGCCGGATTGCGCCGTAAACTAGCGATGTGGCGCGCCTAAGGCAAAGGAAGCCTGTAAGCTTTAACAATTCAGGGCGTTAGCCCTTCTTCTTCATCTGATAAACGTGCTCTGGCCCCGGGAAGACACGCGAGCGCACCTCAGCGGCATAATCGGCAACGGCCTTCTCAATGCCGGGTCCGAGAGTTCCATAGCGCTTGACGAATTTCGGGACTCGCGGGGACAGGCCGAGCATGTCCTCGAGTACCAGTATCTGCCCGTCACAAGCGGCGCTTGCGCCGATTCCAATGGTCGGAATCTGGAGCGCCGCGGTCAGCTTGCGTGCCAGCGGCTCGGCCACCGCTTCAATCACGACCGAAAATGCACCGGCCTGCGCGACGGCAATCGCGTCGTCCTCGATGCGCGACCAGTCGGCCTCGTCGCGGCCTTGCGCGCGAAACGAACCGATCGTGTTGATGGACTGCGGTGTCAGTCCGACGTGAGCCATCACCGGAACACCGCGCTCGGCGAGAAAGGCGATCGTCTCGGCCAGGCGTTTTCCGCCTTCGACTTTGATCGCGCCGCAGCCAGTTTCTTTGAGCACGCGCGCTGCGTTCATGAACGCCTGCTCTCTCGAACTTTCGTACGAACCAAACGGCATATCGACGACGACCAGCGCGCGCTTCGAACCGCGCATCACGGCGTGACCCTGCAGGATCATCATGTCGAGCGTGACGGGCACGGTGGTTTCGAGCCCATGCATCACCATGCCAAGCGAGTCCCCGACCAGGATCACGTCGCAATGCGCGTCGACAATGCGGGCGGTATGGGCGTGATAGGAGGTCAGGCAGACAATCGGCTCACCGCCTTTGCGTGCGCGGATGTTTGGAGCGGTCAACCGCCGGATCTCGTCCTGTACTGACATGACTATTTCCCGAACACGGGTACACCGATCACGGCCGGATGAAATGCATAGCCCAACGCCAGATAGACGACGACGCCGATCGCCACAACCAGCGCGTCATTTGTCCAGCCGGCGGACGCCGTTATCGGCTTGAGGTCGGTGCGGCGCTTGGCGGAAATACGCGCATAGACGCCCCAGGCGAGAAACGTACCGAACAGCAGGATAGAGCCGAGGTCGCCGTTCGACAGCAGATGCGCAAAGGCCCAGGTCTTCACGCTGGCCAGCGTCGGATGCTTGAGCCGCGCCTTGATGTGGCTTGGAACAAATGCCGCGACAAGAAAGATCACCGAAAACAGCATCAGGCCGACGGTGATGTGACGCATGAATGTCGGCGGCGACCATACGTCGATCCACCCATGCGCGCGGTATTGCGCGTAGCCCCACACGATCAGCGCAAGGCCGGCCAACGAGACCAGCGCAAATAGTCCTCGATAGGCTGGCAGGCCGAGCTGTGCGATCACGCGCGTGCGCGGCTCGCGGAACGACACGAAGACGTGCGTCGCGAGAAAGACCAGCAGGCCAAGAATGAGAATACCTAAGCCCATGCTACAACTCGCTTTCTACGGTTGCCGCAGTAGAGGATAGCCGAAGCCAATGCAAGACGCCCCGAGCAGAGCTCACCTTCAATGAACGCAGATGTGGCATTTCGCGCAGCGAAACACGCCTTGGCAACACTTCTCTCCCTGCTGGCCCTTGGATCTGCAGCACCCGCACAGGACTGGCCAAGAAAGACCGTACGGATTGTAGTGCCCTTCGGTCCCGGATCGACGCCGGACGTCGTGGCGCGTCTGGTCGCCGACGGTCTGCAACAGAAGTACCCCGCCAGCGCATTTGTCGTTGAGAACAAGCCTGGGGTCAGCGGCAATCTCGGCACTGACATTGTCGCGAAGGCCACGCCTGATAGTTCCACCCTCGGGGTCAGCATCGGCGGGCCCCTCGCAATCAACACCCTGCTGCTCTCGCGCCTGCCTTACGATCCGCGCAAAGATATTAAACCAATCACCCAACTTGTTACCCAGCCGAGCGTGCTCGCGGTCCATCCGGCGCAGGACGTCAACTCGCTGGCGGACTTGTTGCTCTGCTTCGCAAAAATCCCGGCGGATTGGTGCACGTGCCCTATCCCAGTTCGCCGCAGGCCATCACCGCCCTGATTCGCAACGATGTACAGATCGCCTGTCTTCCGGCAATCGCGGTTACGCCGCACGCCGCAACGGGCGCGGTGAAGATTCTCGCCGTCTCTACCGCGCGACGCTCTCCCTATTTGCCAAACGTGCAACGCTGAAGGAAAGCGGTATCGATGTGGAGGCCGATGCCTGGGACGGCCTGATAGCACCGGGCCGATGCTGCGCGAGAAACTGGCAACCCAATTGATGGAGCCCGTGGGGTCGTCGCCTGATGAACTGCGCGCGCGGATGGACGGTGAGATTGAGCGTTGGGCGCCGGTGATCAAAGCGGCCCATGTGGCGTTGAACTAGGCAGCCGCCTTGTCTTTCACGTCCTTGATATCGGTGAAAGAAATTCCGGGTGCGCGTTCCCGGGTGTAGTCAAGGATGAACTGATTGCGCGCCATGAAGACTTTATCGTTGTCGAGATCCTCGGCGCAGCTCGAATAGTTGGCCTGCACGAAATCATCGAGGCCCTTTTCATCAGTCGACGCAATCCAGCGCGCGAGCTGGAACTCCGGCTGCTCGAAACTGATATCGAGGCCATATTCCTCCGACAGACGCACCTTCAGAACGTCAAGCTGCAGGGGACCAACAACGCCGACAAGCGCGGGCGCGCCATCGAGCGGACGAAAGACCTGGACGACCCCCTCCTCCGCCATCTGCTGCAGCGCTTCCTTCAACTTCTTCGCTTTCATGGGATCGCCCAATTTCACCCGGCGCAGAATTTCCGGCGCGAAATTCGGCACGCCGAGAAAAGCTATGTCCTCGCCTTCCGTCAGCGTGTCGCCGATGCGAAGCGTGCCGTGATTGGGGATGCCGACCACATCGCCGGCATAGGCTTCTTCGGCGAGCGCGCGATCCTGGGCAAAAAAGAATTGCGGGGTGGACAGCGTCATCGGCTTCGCGGTTCGCGTCAACTTCGCCTTCATCCCGCGTCGCAGTTTGCCCGAACAAAGACGGGCAAAGGCGATGCGGTCGCGATGGTTGGGATCCATGTTGGCCTGGATCTTGAAAACGAATGCCGTCATGGAGTTTTCGTGCGCATCCACGGTGCGCGTATTGGAAGCCTGCGCACGGGGTGCCGGCGCAAATGACCCGAGCGCATCAAGAAGATCCTTCACGCCGAAATTCTTTAGCGCCGAACCGAAGAACACCGGCGTAAGGTGGCCTTCACGGAACGACACGAAATCGAAGGCCCGGCAGGCCTCTTTGACCAGCTCCAGCTCGTCGTCGATGGCCTTAGCGTGCAGCATGGGATTTTTCGTGGCCAGCGCGGCGAGGTCGAGCGGCTGGCGCTCGACGGTTTTTCCGTCCTCGCTGACGAGCCGCATCTCGCCCGTGGCGAGATCATAGGTGCCGGCAAAATCACGGCCGCGGCCGATCGGCCAGGTCATCGGTGCAGTATCGAGCGCGAGTGTTTTTTCGATCTCGTCGAGCAGCTCGAAAGGATCACGGCTTTCACGATCCATTTTGTTGATGAAAGTCATGATCGGGATTTCGCGCAGACGGCAGACCTCGAAGAGCTTGCGTGTACGCGCCTCGATGCCCTTTGCGGCGTCGATCACCATCACGGCCGAGTCGACCGCGGTCAGGGTCCGATAGGTGTCTTCGGAAAAGTCTTCGTGGCCCGGCGTGTCGAGAAGATTGAAGACGCGTTTGTCGTAATCGAACGTCATGACCGATGTCACGACCGAAATCCCGCGCTCGCGCTCGATCGCCATCCAGTCCGAGTGCGTCGAGCGGCGATCGCGCTTGGCTTTGACCTGACCGGCGAGATTGATCGCTCCGCCGAACAGCAACAGCTTCTCGGTCAGCGTGGTCTTGCCGGCGTCCGGGTGGGAAATGATCGCGAACGTGCGCCGCCGATCGACCTCCGCGGCAAGCGGTGTCACGGGAATCGAATCGGAGCTGACCAAGGGCTTGTTCATCGCCTGCATGTGGCCGCAAAAAGCAGCAAAATCAAGCCGACGCGGGTCCGGCATGTCGGCCGCGCTTCGGCGGTTCGCATCTTGTCACCGAGTGGTTAGTGTCGCCTTATAGGCATCGGGGTTGAAGCCGACCAGCAGCTTGCCGCCGCCTGCATCGAGCACCGGACGCTTGATCATCGACGGCTGCTTCATCATGAGGGCAATCGCTTTCGCTTCCGACAGGCCGGCTTTGTCCTTGTCGGGCAGCTTTTTGAAGGTCGTTCCGGCGCGATTGAGGAGAATTTCCCAACCCGCCTTCTTCGCCCAGCGCTCCAGGCGCTCGCGATCAATGCCTGCCATCTTGTAGTCGTGAAACGTGTAAGTGACGCCGTTCTTGTCGAGCCAGGAACGGGCCTTCTTCATGGTGTCGCAGTTTTTGATGCCGTAGATGGTGACTGGCACGATCATTCCCACTCGATTGTCCCGGGCGGCTTGGACGTCACGTCGTAAACGACCCGATTGACGCCTTTCACTTCATTGATGATCCGCGTCGCCACCATGCCCAGAAATTTCATGTCGAAGGGATAGAAGTCGGCGGTCATGCCGTCGGTCGAGGTCACTGCGCGCAGGCCGACGACATATTCATAGGTGCGATAGTCGCCCATGACCCCGACTGTCTTCACCGGCAACAACACCGCGAAGGCCTGCCAGATGTCATCGTACTGACCGGTGCGCCGGATTTCCTCGATGTAGATTTCATCGGCGAGCCGCAGGATGTCGAGCTTCTCACGCGTGATCACGCCTGGGCAGCGAATGGCAAGTCCGGGCCCGGGAAAGGGATGCCGGCCGACGAAGGCCTCGGGCAATCCCAGTTCGCGACCGAGCACCCTCACCTCGTCCTTGAACAGTTCGCGCAGCGGCTCGACTAGCTTCATGTTCATGCGCTCGGGCAGCCCGCCGACGTTGTGATGCGACTTGATAGTTACCGATGGGCCTCCGGTGAACGACACGCTTTCGATAACATCCGGATAGAGCGTGCCTTGCGCAAGAAACTCGGCGCCGCCGATTTTCTTCGCCTCTGCCTCGAACACTTCGATGAACAGCTTCCCGATGGTCTTGCGTTTCTGCTCCGGATCCTCGACGCCCTCGAGCGCCTTGAGGAACGTTTCCGAGGCATCCACGTGCACGAGAGGAATGTTGTAGCTCTCGCGAAACATCGTCACGACTTTTTGCGCTTCGGCGAGCCGCATCAAGCCATG
>DASRAF010000094.1:0-6885 GCA_035638295.1 Pseudolabrys sp. | reverse complement strand
GGCGCAGCAATCGCTCCACCCACTCCCATGAGTGTCTTGATTTGCTGGCCAATCGAAATCTCGAAGGGATCACGCTTGACGTTGACCACCTGAGTCCAGTGGTACGGGATCACACCCGTCACGAAGCCAGACGGCGCGTCGGATACCATCGAGAAATACATTTTCCAGTTCTTGTAGCGGACCGCCGAAGGATCCTTGCCGGAATAGTAGAAGAATGTGTCACGCGCTGACTTTTGTGACTTGCCTTCCAGGTAGTCGCGCTGGTCGGTGCCGTCTAGCGTGGTCTTCACGATGCCAGGATATTGGCCCGCCTCGATCTGCTTCTTAAGTCCATCGCCCTTCGGGCCGCCGGCGATGTCGACGAACGTCGGCAGCCAATCGAGCGAGGCGAAGATGTCGTTCTTGACAGTGCCGGGCTTGATGACGCCTGGCCAGCGGATCACCATCGGCGCCCGCATGCCGCCCTCCCAAGTGGTCAGCTTACCGCCCTTGAACGGGGTGGTGCCGCCGTCGGGAAAAGTGATGGTTTCAGCGCCGTTGTCGGTGGTGAACACGACGATGGTGTTGTTGGTCTGACCCATGTCGTCGATCTTCTTGAGCACGAGGCCGATGTTGTCGTCCATCTGCTTCATCCCCGCTTCGTTGACGCCCCAGTCCTTGCCACCCGGCTCACCCACCATCGCCAGGTACTTGTCCGACAGCACGGTGGTGATGTGCATGCGGGCCGGGTTGTACCAGACGAAGAACGGCTTGCTGGTGCGGCGTGGATCGTTGCGGTCGAGGAAGTCAATGACCTTGGCTGAGATTTCCTCGTCCACGGTCTTCGAACGTTCCAGCGTCAGTGGTCCTTGATCCTGGCAAGTCTGATTCTTGCCCGAGCCATCGGACGACTTGCACCAGAGCACGTTGCGCGGTGGCATCAAGCAGATGGTGGTCTTGGGATCCACAGCGCCCGGGACTTCCGGCACGCCGGGGATCGGCGTATTGCGGCACGGAGGCGCAACTGTTTGCTGCGTTGGAGTCTTGTTGATGTCGGGAAAGCTCACCCCTTGCATGGCGTCGAGGTGGTACAGATAACCCCAATACTCCTGAAAGCCGTGCGCGGTCGGCAATGCGTCGGTGTGATCGCCGAGGTGGTTCTTGCCGAACTCGCCAGTGTTGTACCCGAGATCAAGCAGAAACTTGGCGACCGCCGGCGTGCCAGGCCGCAGGTAAGACGGGCTGCCTGGGAGTTGCGGCGGAATCATGCCAGTGCGCAATGGATGCATGCCGGTGAAGAAAGCGTTGCGTCCCGCAGTGCAGCTCTGCTCGGCGTAATAGTCTGTGAACATCGCACCTTCATTGCCGATGCGATCGATGTTTGGTGTCTCTCCGACCATCAGGCCACGGTGATAGATGCTCGGCTGCATCCAGCCGATGTCGTCGCCCATGATGAAGAGGATGTTTGGTTTCTGTGTTTGTTGCGCGATAGTTGGGGCACTCGTCATCATCGCGACAGCGAATAATCCGATCGCACCGAGCCAGAGCCTTCTGACGACGATCATTGCTGGACTCCTTCCCTCTTTGCGTTGTTTCAAATTGCGTTGTTTCAAACGCAAACGCAGGCACCCGTGCCCATCTATCGCGGGTGTCGCGTTTGCAATCACAATTCTCTGCTACACGTCGAGAACGTCCATTGGCCTTAGGGCCACCGATGCAAACAAGTACGGTGCGCAATTACCGAACTAACAACAGAAATATGATTGTCCGCTTTGGGTCAAAAGCAGACATATGCAGTGCAAACCGGCATGTCTGCTTTACCCCCAAAAGCAGACATGCGCGGTGCAACAGCCGATGTCCGCTGGCCAATAGCGGACGTGATCAGCTTGGTGTCGCTGTCTGCTTGCTCAGCAAGCCGAATAAAAGCGGCAGCCAAGTTTTCAAACTCCACAGAACTTCGCGGGAGAGAAGCAACGCGCGCTCTTTGCTCGAACTCGAGCGCCTTCTTGGCGATTTGAAATGGCGCGGCGAACTCGCGCAGATCCAGGACTAGAGGTAGCGTTTCAGATCGGCGGCAGCTTCCTCGGGGCGCCGCTTGAGGTTGAATGGCGCAACAAAGCGGCCCTGCTTATCCATCAGATAAACTAGGGCTGTGTGATCCATGCTGTACTCCCCGTTGTCGGCCGGAACTTTCTTGGCGTAGACGCGAAACGCCTTCTCCACCGCGTCAATTGAGGCGCGGTCACCGGTCGCGCCGCGCAAGTGCGGATCGAAACTAGACAAATAATCCTTCATCACTGCCTGTGTGTCGCGTTCGGGATCAACTGTCACGAAGAGCGCGCCCGTGCGATCCGCATCCTTTCCAAGCGCTCGCAACACTTCGGACACATCGAACAACGTGGTTGGACACACGTCCGGGCAATGCGTGTAGCCGAAGAACACGAGAAATGGCCTGCCCTTGATATCGGCGTCAGTGATCGAGTTTCCGTTCTGATCGATTAGCTTGAAAGGCCCGCCTATCGCCGACGACCCCGTACCCGCGGAGCCAAAGTTCCCGCTCGCATAGAGAAACACGACCGAAAACACGACCAGTCCGGTCACGAATGCGGAAATGATCAACAGAATCTGCGATGTTCGCGCGGTCATAGTTCGTAGCTCTTTCAGAAGCACGCGGCCCAGCCGGCTCGCACCATTTCGAGAAACACGGCAGTTCCGTAATAGGCCCAAAGGCCCAAGGCTGCGGCCAAAAGCATCCCGCTCGCGAGCGCAACCAACACCAATGGCCGGAACAGCGCAGTATTCGAAACAACCGCCGACATAACCACCTCGAAATCGCGATTATCAGTCAGATAAGCCTGTTCCAAGCCTGAAGCAACGCACAGCGGTTTTTCGTCGCCTTAGATAAACCATGCTACATTCAATATAATGCCGGGGATTCGGCGGTATCGGGGCTCGGCGTTGACTAGTTGAGTCAAAGCCTTGGTGTATAGTGTTTACGAAAATGAACATCTACTTCGCATGGAGAACATGATGCGCAGTGCTTTGGTGATCGCCTTGGCGATCTCTATATCGGCGGCCACCACCGCATGGGCCCAGAATGCGCCGGCGGCGGCCGCCAAGTGCGACAATCCGAACGCGCTCGGTGTGGCACGTGTCGTCGAAATCGACACCACCGGCGGACCCGGATTTGGGTTCGAGCACTTCAAGGCCTACGATTTTCTCAAAGACAAGGAAATCGTGCTGACGTTCGATGACGGTCCGTGGCCTGGACATACGCCGGCAGTGCTGAAGGCGCTCGCAGATCAATGCACCAAGGCCGTGTTTTTCCCGATCGGCAAACATGCCGGGTGGCATCCGGAAATCATGAAGCAGGTGGCGGCAGCCGGCCACACAGTTGGCTCGCATACTTGGTCGCACAAGGATCTGTCGAAGGTGAATGAACAGGAAGGCAAGGACGAAATCGAAAAAGGCTTCGCGGCCGTGAGCATTGCACTCGGCAACAAGCCTGTCGGTCCTTTCTTCCGCTTCCCGGCACTGCGGCATCCGCCCGAACTCGTGAAGTATCTGGGCGATCGCAATGTCGGCATTTTCTCTACCGACATGGACTCCTTCGACTTCAAGATGCGCAAACCCGAGCAGGTCGTCCAATCGGTGATGAAGAAGCTCGAGAAACACGGCAAAGGCATCATTCTGATGCACGACTTCCAGCAGGCGACCGCGAAGGCGGCGCCGGACATCCTCCAGAAACTAAAGGACGGCGGCTATAAGGTCGTGCAGGTTGTCGGCAAGACCCCGGTCGAGCCGAAGAAGGAATACGTTGACGCGGTCCTCAAGGAGATGGGCGGCGGCCTCGAAGCGTCGCGGCCGATGTCGAGCGTCATCAAGACCATCGACGGCAACTGACCTTACCTTAAGATTAAATTTGGGCCGGCCGCGCTCCACAGTGCGGCCGGCTTTTTTTCGCCGCATATTCTTCCGCTCACTCGATATGCTAGGCTTGAGCAGACGGAATTCGTCAGTCAGGGGGTCACAATGAGCGTGCTGCTCATCGCCTTTGGGGTATTGGCGGCATTATGGATTCTTGTTTTGTTGGGATCGCCGTTTTTCGGTCCACGGGATCACTAGACCCTCGATCCGACACCCTCATCGACCGTATTGGCGTGGTCGTAAGCGATGCGGCTAGCCACCACGAACAATCGTTGCAAGGACAAGCTTGAGCGCGCGCTCGGAAACACAAACCGCGAAATAGCTCCCGACCAAAATCCCGGGAAGCGGACCGGCTAGCAGCGAACCCATAATGTGCCAATCGACAGACCCCATCATCCAGTGGCACGCGCCGGCAATCAGGTCAGCGGCACCGCTCTGAGCCCACGATCTTTGCCATGGGCAGGCGCGGATAGAGCATGATCAACGCGATTACGCCGAGGGCACCGGCTCCGACCGAAGAGATCGATACAAGCGTCCCGAGGACGATGCCGACGAGAATCGTATTCCTGGCGGTGCGCTGGTGATCGAGTTCACCCACGCGCGCGATAGGCCGCCACGATCGGATTGCCGAGCACCAGGACGAATGGCGGGATGAACCCCGAACAGCAGAATAAGAATCGGCGTCATCAATGAGCCGCCACCGACTCCGGTCATACCCACCAGCAGGCCAACGGCAAAGCCCGAAAGCGAATAGAGCGGATCAATCATTCAGGACAGCCTCGTCGCGACGAGCGGGCGACCGCCAATCTAAGCATGGCTGCGCGCAGCCCGTCATGACGAAAGGAGAAAACGCCCAAATGGCATAGCTGTTCCGCGGATTTCTTTGATTGGCGGGGTTGGATCGCAACCAAATGATACCCAATTCGTTCGCTAAGTTGGCGTGATAACGACGCCGCCTCTTAAGGAAACGGACGGGTTTACGTGCCGGATATCGTCACTCTCACGATCAACCCCGCCATCGACATTTTCGTAAATGTCGGACGCGTCGAGCCGACCCGCAAAATGCGGGCTTCCGCACCAAAGCGGGACCCCGGCGGGGGCGGTATAAACGTGGCACGCGTGGCGCATCGGCTCGGCAGCACCGTGGCCGCGATCTATCCGACCGGTGGCGCAATCGGAAAATTGCTGCACCGACTTGTGGAGCGCGAAGGCATCCCCAGCCTAGTGACCCCCTCGCATGTCGAAACGCGCGAGAATTTTACGGCCTACGAAGAATCAACTGGGGAGCAATATCGCTTCGTTCTGCCGGGCTCCGCTCTCCACCGTGCTGAATGGGAAGCAGTCCTCGACAAGCTGTCGACGCTGACTGACAAACCGAAGTTCGTTGTCGCGAGCGGAAGCGTCCCGCCCAGCGTACCGGAGGATTTCTTCGCGCGTGTCGTCCGCTGCGCCAGTCAGCTCGGCGCGCAAAGCGTGATCGATACCTCAGGCCCGGCCCTCAAGACTGCGCTTGCGCAGGGAGCGTCGATCATCAAACCGAATTTGGCAGAGCTCTCGGATCTTCTCGAGACTACTCTCGATACCGATAAGGCGCGCATCGCCGCGTGTCGAAAGCTTACGCGCGACGGACACGCAAAGATCGTTGCTCTCACGCTTGGCGAACAGGGTGCCTTGTTGGTGACCGGTGACAGGATTTTCCGTTCGCAGCCGCTGGCGATCGACGCGGTGAGCACGGTCGGAGCCGGTGACAGTTTTCTCGGAGGCTTTGTTGCGACGCTCGCAGCGGGCAAATCGCTGGAACACGCGTTTAGTGTGGCGGCGGCGGCCGGCTCCGCCGCCGTGATGTCTCCCGGCACCGAGCTCTGCCGCAAGGAAGACGTGCAGCGATTGCTGCCGCAGGTCGCAATCAGCGAAGTGGCACACGCACCCGCGTGATCTTGTCTAACGTTGCGTCGGCGTCCGCGTCTTGACCCTGACGGGAACGCGCATCTCGTCCTGCGCAATTTCCATCAAGCCCATCCACACGATGAACGGAAAATAGAACAACAGCGGCATTTTCTTGTTTCCTCGCGTCGGTTCAAGATGCCAACGCGAGTCGCACGGCCGAAGTTCCGGCCTTCACGCGGGCGTGTTGGCGCCCGGGCATCGGAGCACCGCTGCTGTCTCCTATTCTTTACCTTGCCGCGATGGGGCTGATCGGACGCCTTCCCATGGATCAGCCGATTTTTTCTTTTCGGGAAGTTTTTTCAATCGCCGATCTGGAGGCATCGTCGATTGCTTTTGCTTTTCCTTTTCCTCTTTGCTTGGCGGGGGCTTTGCCTTTCATAAGGTTCAGTCCGGGCCGCATGCTCTGGCCAGGGCAGTTCCGCCCAGCAACATGACGACTGCGGCGGCGGAGCCGAGCAGACCTGTAAGCCGATAGCGTGTCCTCATGGCGACACCAAAATTTGGACTTGAGCTCTAGTCTATGAGCTCATCAGCAATTGCCAGCACAGTTGGCGGGATGGTGAGTCCCAATGTTTTCGCGGTGCCCAGATTGAGAGCCAGCTCAAATTTCGTCGGCCGTATGACAGGCAAGTCCGCGATGTTGGCGCCCTTGAGAATGCGTCCGGCGAGAACCCCCATTTGGTTGTACGCATCCACCAGGTTCGTCCCGTAGCTCATCAGACCTCCGGCCAGGGGAAATTCGCGAATGTGATAGATCGCCGGAATCGAGCGCTGGGCTGTTAACTGAATAAGGTGCACGCGCCGGGAGTCGAAAAACGGATCGTTGTCGACGACCGCCAACTTTTTTCTGAGTGAGCATCGTAAAGCTGCTGTCGATTTCCGCGTCGTCGCTGGCTCCAACAACAACCGATTCCCGGCCCATTGCCGCTACCGCTAGTTCAAAGTCGTTTGCATGCAGGCTGCTTTGAACACCCTTCTTGTTGGTGAGAAATCCAACAGGAGTACCGGGCGGGAGAAGTTGTGCCAGCAAAC
>DASRAF010000093.1:0-2358 GCA_035638295.1 Pseudolabrys sp. | reverse complement strand
CAAAGGTTCCTCCATTAAACGGCGGCGGCAACGCCTCGTAGATGGTCGCCGGTAGCACCGGCTGCTGAAACTCCGGGATCGACACCCTGATGTCAGTGGCGGAGATGCGAGCACCTGTGAATGTTGGAAGCGGGTCCACGTATTTCGGGATATCCGTCCCCGGAAGTGCCATTTGGGATATTTGAGCCGAAGTGCTTGAGGGGCCAGCGCGAGCACCGCGGCATAGGGTGCGCGCGATGCGATCGCCGCTGCGGCGCTGCGCGGGGTGCTCGAAAGCTTTGCCTAACAACCCTGATCGCGGTGACAGCAGGCCCCGGCTCCCTGCCATTAGGCGCTTACGACCTCAGTGTTTGCAATTTGTGAGCAGATTTGTCAGGCGAGAGCAGGAATAATGGTTTGTTCGGTGAGGCGGCGACCAGCAGCAATAGCGGCGCGGCCAGCGCGGGTGAGGTAGTAGCGGTAGGTGCCAGTGACGCGTTTGATGACGCCGAGTAGGCGTAGACGGACGAGTTGTCGGGAGAGGGTGGCGGGAGAGCATTGGCTGAGCAGCGGCCGGAGGTCGGCGCGGCGCAGGCCGGCGATGTTGAAGCCGGGACGCTGCAGAGCCGCGAGCAGGCTCTGTTCGACGCGGCTGAAAAAATTGAGGCCGTTGAGATTGCGCCCTTTGACGGGACGCGGTTGGGTGAGCCGGTCGAGCGCGCGGATGCCGGCCGAGAAATCGTCCAGACTGGAGAGGTATTCGAGATAACGGCGATTGCAACCGAGCAAGATTTCGCGCAGGTCGATGAGGCTGTAGATCGTCTTTCTGACGGGGGCGAGGGCGCGGGTTGCCGGGCCCTGCCGATGTTCCACCTTGCGGTAGTGCTTGAAAGCGGAGACGTCGTTGGTGGTGGTCTCCAGACGCAGGACGAGGCCGAATTTGTCATAGATCTTGATCGAGGATTTGCCGAAACGATGCCTGAGGCAGGTCCCCTCGATCCGCGTTGCGAAGTGACTGCCGATCTCTTGAGCGAGTTGGGCAGTGATCCTGTGGCCGAGGAAGGTGGCGACGTGTTCGGCTTTGACAGTGAGGATGGCCTGCCGGGAAAGCTGTTGATAGAGGGGTTTGAGGATGGCTGGCGAGCGGAACACCAGATCCGTGGCGTACTCGACCTGCATGAAACTCCAATGGTAGGACTGAGCGAACACGTCGAGCACCGGACAGCACTGCTGGGCGTAGCGATCGAGGACGCGACGCAGCACGTCGGGCGAGAGGCCATTGGCAAGGATCTGCGCGCGCTCCCAGTCGTCGATGCGCAGGAAGGCGTTGTCGGCAAGACTGAAACCGATCCCGGCGGCGGTGAGTTGGCGGGCCAGCCAGCTATGCCCGTTGCAATAGAACTGGAGGCGGAACGGACACCATGTCGGCACGCGCAGATAGATCAGACCCAACTCGGCATCAATGAAGTAGAAGTAGTAGTGCAGGCATTTGCCGGTATCCGGCCGCAAGAAGGTGCGATGCGTCTGTTTGTCGTGCCAGGGCTTGTAGGTGTTGCAGGCTTCCATCGCCGAGATGATATGGACTAGGCCGGGATGGTCGCCGCGCACGGCAAGTATCTTGGCGACGACGTCTTCCTTGCGGATGTGCTTCTTGGCAATGTGTTCGATGGTGACGCCAGCCGCACTGGCCAATTCGGCAGCGCGGACGCGCACGCGATCACGAAGCGGTTCGGCAAATCGCGGATAGTCGAAGACCCGGATCTGCCGCGCAGAAAGAAACGCCATCATCCCCTTCGCATAGCAGGCCCCGGGCAGCGTGCCGGTGACGATGATCCGGTCGTAGCAGGAGAGCACCCCGGCGAGGCGCTCGCGGTAACGCTCCGTCAGCAGCTGCCGCAACCTCCCCTCCCGCTCCCCGCGTCTCGTGCGCCTATATTCCTTTTTGGTTCCGGCTTGGCCGGCTTAGGGAGGAGGAAGCGTCCTGTATGTGAACCACTTCACGTCTCCGCCGAAAAATGATCGGCGACATGCTGTCAGTCGCCCGACCTAGACAATCCTGTCTCCCAGCTTAGCAATCGGTCGCACTGAACCGACATTTCCCAGGTGGACGGCCATCCGTCCACGGTCGGCAGCAAGGTTGAGGAATCGGGCCAGGCACGGTGAGGTGGTTCACACTTTGAATTAAAGTTTCTAGTTGACATTCCTAAGCTTCGGGATTGGCCAGGGCTTATTCTGGTTTTAGGCGTCATTGGCAAAAGCTCCGGCCGCGCCCGGTATCGTGGACCGCCGAAGTGATGTTGCCCGGCTCGCGGGGGTAGAACTCATTGCTTCGCTTTCGTTCTTTACCTCCCTGCAAGGGTCGCGCATTCTGCCCCCTTT
>DASRAF010000092.1:0-24007 GCA_035638295.1 Pseudolabrys sp. | reverse complement strand
TCCTGCGCGTCACCAAAACGCCGGCCATGCTGGCAAGAATGCAGATCAGGGCAATGCCCACTATGAAGCCCGTTTTGATATTTCCAGTGTAAGCTTCGAGATCGTTGGCATTCTTGCCCAGGAGCAAATGATCGCCGTTCGAAAATGTCATCAAAACGGTTCGCAGCGCCGTTCGTTTTGTCGGCTCGGCTTTCCACGCTGGTGCACGAAAAGCCTCCCATGCTCCTGTGCCCATTAGCTCGGAAGGCCACGCTTTCATGTTGCCAGCTACAAAATGGTACGATGGGTCGGCCAGCAAATAGACATTGTCGCGAAAAGCTTCGTCGCCGGTCCTTTGCCGAATTATCGCGATCAAACTGCCCCGACCCCCACTGTCATAGGCGCCTTGCAAAACCAGCTGTTCCGCCACGAGGGCGCTATCCAGGCGCCCTCGTACGTACGAAATCGTCGAAAAATAGACGTAGCCGAAAAGCGCCAGAACAATTGCGCCGAACAAGCCAATGGCAATCAGAGCTAACTTGAACGTCGATGATCGTAAGGTTTCAGCCAGGCGCACGGACGCAGTACCCAACACCGCGAACTGTATGAATGAGCGGGTAAGACTGGCTGTCATCGACTTTGCGACGGACACGTCCAACATAGACATCGATGATGTTGGTTGTGGGGTCGAAATGAAGATCCCACACGTGCTGCAACAGCATCGTCCTGGACACCACTCGGCCCGCATTGCGAACGAGATACTCAAGTAGCTGGAATTCGCGAGGAAGCAGGTTGATATCACGGGCTCGACGGCTGGCCGTCCGCGATATGAGATCCAACTTGAGATCGCCGACACGCAGCACCGTTTCCTTGATGACGGTATCACTCCGCCGCGCAAGCGCCTCAACGCGTGCGAGCAATTCCACGAACGAGAAAGGCTTTGTAAGGTAGTCGTCACCACCCGCACGCAGCCCGCGTACGCGATCGTCAATTTCACCGAGAGCGCTGATAATCAGAACCGGCGTGGCGATACCCCGCTCCCGCAGGCTTCGCATGACCTCGATTCCGTCGATGTCCGGCAACATCCGATCTATCGTAATCACGGTATAAGCGGAGGAAAGCCCGAGGCACAGCGCATCGCTGCCGTTGACGGCGACGTTAACCTCGTACCCACTCGTCGTCAGCGACTCTGCGAGTTGGCCCGCTGTCTCCGGGTCGTCTTCAACGACGAGAATGTGCCGGTGCCCCGCTGCCATGAAGCTCAACTCTCCGAACGAATGACCAAGGGCATTCAGAAATTAGCACAGTTTGCGCACATCGACGCGAACTCCGTGCACCACATAGTTCCGCTTCTCTATTCGGGCGTGAAGCCGCGAAGCGCCCAGCCCGCCACGATTCCAAAGAGCAGAAGGGCAATCGGAGGGCCTACCAGCAGGACCGGAATGGCCAGTAAGTTACCCGAGCTCTGAAGTCCGTCCTTTATCCCGTTGATGATCAAATACACAATCCATCCCATCGTCCACGCGGCAGACAAGAGCAACCAAATGCGGAATAGCCCGCGCCGCCAATTCACCTGCGCAATGTCACGGAGTCGTTGCGGGCGGCCTTGTTTGGGGGTTCCAAAGTGCGACATCGCGGGCAACTCCCGACCATCGTTATTTCTCCAACACGTTTGACGCACACGCCGGCTATAGGGTCTGTCGATCGCGCGAACAGCAAGTGCCGATATGGAATAGTCGGCATAATCCGCCAATTCATCGCGACACCGTCCTACGCTACCACAAGGAGCGAGGCCGATGTCTGACTTGTGTGTCACAAATTAAATCACTGCTTACGCTCGGTGCAAATTTTCCATAATGCTGCGCTGTCTCAAAAATTCAATCAAACCTTTGGAACCTGGAAAAAGCGCGAAGCGGAACAAGGGCAGAATTTACAAAATAATTATGCCTGCAAAGCGTTGTTAGGGTGTTTTTCATAAGTGAGATCGTTCGCACTCGCAGGGCCCTTCGCGGCCTCCGGCAGCGTCGAGACAATTCGACGTGACCAATTGGCGCGCTGCCTCCATTGGCCGCACGCTTTTAAACACGAACGAAAGGATTCCCGATACTACGAGATCGTTGAAGACACGATCCTGCAAGGATTCGACTATCGTTATTTCGCGATCAAGGATACGCATGGCGAGGTTCGCGCGATCCAGCCGTTCTTTATTCTCGACCAAGATATGCTTGTCGGCGCATCCCCCAAAGTTGGCAATCTAATCAACGCAATTCGCAACATATGGCCTCGCTTCATGCGAGTGCGGGTGCTCATGGTCGGTTGCGCGGCCGGCGAAGGACACCTCGACAATGCCGAGGCCATGCCATTCGATCACCAATCACAACTCCTGGCGTCGGCGATCGTCACGGAAGCAATCAAGTTGAGAGCGCCACTCATCGTGCTCAAGGAGTTTCCGGCCAAGTATCGCGATGCATTGCAATGTTTCCTGCTGTGTGGATTTGCGCGAATTCCGAGCCTCCCGATGACCAAGCTGAACATCAACTATGCGAATTTCGCTGAGTACATGAATAAGGCGCTCAACAGCGCCACGCGAACCAAGCTACGAAGAAAGTTCAGAGCCGCAGCTCGGGCAGCGCCCATCGAAATGACTGTCGTGAAGGACATCACGCCCGCTGTTAACGAGATATATCCGCTTTACTTGCAGGTCTACGAACGCTCGAAACTGCATTTCGAGAAACTATCGAAAGAGTATTTCTGCAGGCTCGGGCGCGCGATGCCCGACAAAGTGCGCTTCTTTGTCTGGCGGCAAAACGCAAGAATTGTGGCGTTTACCCTTTGCATGATCGAAGAGGACGCAATCTATGCAGAATATATAGGACTCGATTATTCGGTCGCGCTGGACCTTCATCTTTATCACTACGCCGTTCGAGACATGATTACCTGGTCCATTGCGCACGGCTATAAGTGGTTTCGCAGTAGCGCGCTCAATTATGATCCGAAACTACATCTACGACATCAGCTTGATCCGATAGACCTCTATGTCAGGCATACATCAAGACTGAAGAACCCGTTCTTGAAATTGATTCTGCCATTGATTGAGCCGACTCGATACGACAAGACACTCAAAAAATTTTCGAACTACGAAGACCTTTGGTGCAATTGAACGCCATTGTAGAGATCGATGATCGTACCGGAATAAAAAAATTATCTGTCTGTCACAAACTAACGCATTACTAATTTTAAAAATGCGCCTTGTTGGGGAACCTTAGCGAAGTTGTGGCGATTACGTTTGCCATTTTGTGCAGCAAACCGATGCTTGAAAGCGCTACTCAGACTCTGGTTTTTGTCGTCGGGCTCCCGTTTGAAGCGCGTCTCGCGGCGGGGATTTACGGACGAGTGATTTGCGGCAGCAAGGGCCGCAATCTTGCCGAGTCGGTGACCTACGCAATCACCAGCGAATGTCGAGGTCTTATCAGTCTGGGTGTCGCGGGGGGACTTCTGCCCAACTTGGCTGCCGGGACTTGCGTCGTCGGTTCGGAAGTCCTGTGGGGTAACACTCGACTGGGGACGGATGCAAGCTGGTCGCAGAGTCTGCTGCAGGCGATACCCAATTCAATCTATGGAAAGATTGTAGGCGTACCCAGGCCAATTGCGTATGCCGATGCGAAGCATGTTTTGCACATAAAAACGGGGGCACTGGCTGTCGACATGGAATCCCACATTGTCGGAAGCGTCGCCGCGGCAAATGGTCTTCGCTTTGTGGCGATCCGCGTTATTGCCGATCCCGCCGAGCGATCACTGCCCGACGTTGCAATAGCTGCCATGCGTCCAAATGGGACAGTCAATGTTGCGAAAATGGTGCTTTCACTACTAAAGCAACCCCGTGACTTATTTTCCCTGACACAAACCGCACGAGACGCGTTTGCCGCGCGCGTTGCGTTAGGTCACATCTGCAAGGTGTTCGGACCCTCTATTGGGCAGTGCTAGAGCTTCTGCAGGCCTCACAGCATTCTGGTCCGCGGCCCCTGCATGCACCGATTTGGCGTTTGAACCTTGTTGCCCGCTGCGCCTGTACGGGATTGATGTCGCTGTTATTAACGACCCACCTGGTCAAGACCGACGCCAGTTCCTTCAGGGCTTCCGACTGGATGCCACAAAAGGATTTGTTTCCAACGTGTCGTGTTTACTGAAGCACGTCTCAAGCCGCTCAAATGCCTTTGAGCTCCCATCCAGCGGCACACGCAGCGTAGCCCCCTCTCCACGCACTTCGAAAATTCTAGCCAACCGAAGGTTTGAATTGAGTCGTAAGTCTTCAAGCGCGATGGTCACACTTTTCGTCTCAGCCAAAGCCTGAGCATCCACCGAGCGCGACGCTGCAACGAGGCGGACAGGGTAAGCTTTGCCTCGATTGAGCTTCCATTTTGGTGAGTCGAGAAGCACCACCAGCCCGTCCTGAGCGCGCACGAACGATATTCCGAGCTCGCCCGCGGAACGACTCATGGTGCAGCTGTCAAATTTGTCTGTCTTGTAGTTGGTTGCGATGGCCCAGGGACCTACAGTCACGGTCTGGCTGTCTCGCGAGTGCGGCTCACCCACTGCCGACGCGGAGGTGAAAATCACGAACAATAGTGCAGCTGACGTTCGCATTGGTCGCTCCTTGGTGAGCCCGGTGCAACCGCTCGTGGCTTGCTTCCTAGGCTCGATCGCGATTCTTTTTTGACGGTGTCTTGCAGGCGAGATCGGCCGTACCGTCACGTTCGGCCTGCTTGGCTAGACGCAGGTAGGAACGCGCCAGGTTTTCAAATTCTAGCTTGTCGGCTTGATCAGTTCCGACCTGCGCCATTGCGCTGAGCTCCGCCGCCTTAAGCAGATACTCCTGTCGTGCATTCATATAGAACGTCCCCGCTACGCCGAACTCGTGCGATCCCAATCCGTACAATGTGTTTTTCAACATATCGTTCCAGTTGCATCGGCTGGAATCGTGGGTTCCATGCAGCATGATGCATCTGATTACCTATAAGCAGGGACAGCCTCAAAGCGTTCTCGCCGAGGTGCGGGAAAGTCAGGCCGACCGCTCGGTGGTGCTTATGTCGATGTTCGATTCAAGCGTCTGATGCACCGGACATTTGTCCGCAATCTCCATCAACCGCTTGCGCTGCTCGGCGTCGAGTGGGCCTTCCAAGGTGATGGAGCGATAGATGTGATCGACCTTGGTGACCTTGTTGTCGCAGTCCTCGCAATCTTTTGCGTGGGTCTTTTTCTCGTGGTTGAGCCGCACCGAGACGTTCTCCAGTGGAATTTTTTTAAAGTCGGCGTAAAGCCGGATCGTCATCGAGGTACAGGCACCAAGCCCGGCAAGCAGGAAATCATATGGCCCCGGACCAGAATCCAGCCCACCGAGCTTGACTGGTTCGTCAGCCAGCAAGTGATGCGGCCCCGTCAATATCTCCTGCTGAAATTTGCCTCCGTGCGTCTCTCGTACCAACACGAGGCCGGCTTCGACCTCTGCTTCTGTCATGATCTCGGGCTTGTCGAGATACCGCTCGACCCAGGCGGCGATCACTTTCGCCACATAAACGGAGTCACTCGCTTTGCTTAACAGGTGATCGGCGCCGGAAAGTGAGACGAAGCTTTTCGGGTGCTTGGCGGCGCCGAAAATCCGCGACGCGTTCTCGATTCCGACCGTGTCGTCTGTCGGCGAGTGGAAAACGAGCAAGGCCCGATGCAATGCGGCAAGACATTCGCCCAACTTTTGCTCCGCAACGTCATCCAGAAATTCGCGTGTGATGCGGAACGGCCGCCCGGCCAGCGTCACCACCCCCTCGCCGTTGGCGCGAATCTTGTCGACGTGCTCCTTGAACAAGCCCACGACGTGCGACGGGTCGTAGGGCGCAGCGATTGTTACCACCGCGCGGGCATCGGGAATTCTGCGCGCGGCGGCCAGCACCGCGGCACCACCTAAACTATGGCCGATCAGGATCGCGGGCGCGCCATACGTTTTGCGCAAATGATCGGCCGCAGCGACCAGATCGTCAACGTTCGAAGAAAAATGCGTATTGGCGAATTCGCCTCCGCTGCCGCCGAGTCCAGTGAAATCGAAACGCAGCACACCGATGCCGTCCATCGCCAGCCGTTCCGCGATGCGCCTAGCGGCCGGTATTTCCTTGCCACAGGTAAAGCAATGAGCGAACAACGCAAAGGCCACCGGCTTGCCAAGCGGCAGATCGAGAACCGCCGCCAATCGCTCGCCCTTCGCACTGGGAAAATCAAACCGTTCACTGCGCATGACTAGTGTTTCCAGATCAGCTGGCACGGATGTTCGTGCAAAGATAGGGTATCCAACGGACGGTTCGGATGGGGAATGTCCGCTATCGGTCAGAAGCAAACATTTGCAGGATCGCGCACGTTATGCCCGAAAACAATATACTTTGGTCCATAGATAATCCGGTCAAACCAATCAGATCAGTAAAGCAGCAGTGACAAAAAAGCCTTTGGGCAAGCTTCCGGACAGCGCGTTCGGGATGATCGAACTGCCTCCAATACCGGCAGAAATCCTCTACGGTTTTCGTACCCTTCCTGACCTCACCGGAATGGCGTCAGACGCGATGGACGAGCTGGGAATTGTCGGCGCCGTACCCGCCACGATGCTTCATCCGACTGATTCGAAGGCGCGCATCGTTGGCCGCGCACTGACTGTGCACAATGTTCTTGCAAAAATACCTGTGCGTGAAGCGGTTATGAATGGCGTGTCCTTGCTTAGTGAGATCGAGGCACACAATCTTGCGGAACCGGGAGACGTGCTCGTCCTGCAAGGCGTCGACCAAGTTTCCAATATGGGCAGCATCTCGGCGAGTATTGGACGGCGGCAAGGCGAGCTCGGCGCCATCGTCGACGGCGCGGTGCGCGACATCGATCACTCCCGCGAAATCGGTTATCCAATCTGGTCACGCAGCGTGAGCCCGATCACCGGCAAGTGGCGTATCGAGACCGTCGCGATCAATCGACCAGTGTCCATTTGTGGCGTGACGGTCAGTCCCGGTGACCTTGTCCTGGCAGATGAAGTCGGTATTTGTTTCATCCCGAACAAGCACGCGGACGAGGTATTGGAGCGCGCGGAACGCGTGGCCGCGAACGAAAAAATGCGGCAAGCCAGAATTTCCTCGGGAGCACCGGTTTCTGCGTTACTGCCCAAAGCGCGGTAACGCACTCTTTCTTTGACTGATGGACCTATTCGGCCGTGATGCCAAGTTTCTTGATCATGTCTGGCCAGTAGGCAAATTCCTTTGTTAGTCGCGCCTCAAAGGCTTTGCTGCCGAGTGTGCCGTGCATTCCGTTAGCCAGGAAGCGTTCCTTGATCGATGGCATTTCGACGACGGAAAAGAGTGCCCTTTCGAGTTTTTCGCGCGTTACTGGCGGCGCACCGGCAGGCAGGAAGACACCGTACCAGTTTTCCATTACGACGCTCGGCTGGCCTAACTCTGCCGTTGTTGGCAAATCCGGCAGCAGGGATGAACGCTCGGTCGCGAATAGCGCGAGGGCTTTCACTGATCCGGCCTTCACCAGAGGCAGCAGCACCGGCAAATCAGCATTGAGAGCGTCGACATGACCGCCAAGCAAATCGTTGATTGCTGGCGCTGCACCACGATAGGGGACGTGCGCGATCTTGATCCCCGCTGCAAAGTTCAACATTTCTACAGCGATGTTCATTGTAGTCCCCGGCCCTGCTGAACCGTAGACCAACTTATCCCACTTCGCCCTGGCGATAAGATCATTCAGCGTCGAGACATCGAGCTTTGGGCTCGTCACGAGGAGAGATGGCACTGAACCGACAAGAATTACCGGCGCAAAGGCCTTGATGGGGTCGTATGTTGTCGGTGGCTTGAGAATAGGACTAAGAACCTGCGATCCCAGGCTCGCCAGCAAGATTGTACTGCCGTCAGGCGCCGCCCGCGCCACCATCTCGGAACCGAGCGCGCCGCCCGCGCCGCCGCGATTTTCGACAATCACATTGTCTCCGAGTACCGGTCCCAATTCCGCGGCAAGGACACGCGCGAGTTGATCGACCGGACCGCCGGCAGCGAATGGAACAACGATCTTAACAGTATCCGCAATGCCCGGCGTCGCATTTGTCGATATCGCAAGCAACAACAATCCTGCTAGCAATACCCCGAGCCGGTTCATCGGACGAACTCCAAAATCAAATCTGCAAACTCACGGCGCGCGGCATTTCTAACATGAAATGCGGCCATGCCTGCAAAATCGATCACGCGCTCGAGCTGATCTGCGCTTAAGCCGGTCAAAAGCGGGCATGGGAAGTGTAATGAGCTCGTCCGCTGCCCCCGAAAGCAGAAACGGCCGCGGGTAGTTGACGTCCGCAAAGAACCAATAGAGGACATTCTGCAAAGTGTCGATTGCGTCGCCGTACCGCCGGACGATACCCTTGGACAGTGTTGCATGCATCGGGGACACGATGTTTCGATTGCTGTCGTATCTGACGCTCGCCTGCTCACTCGGTGCAACAGTTGCCGAGGCGCAGCACTATCCCGATCATCCGGTTAAAGTCATGGTTGGCTATGCTGCCGGCAGCGGGCCGGACATTCAGGCCCGCACGGTGTCGGCGCAACTGAGCCTCGATCTCGGTCAGCAGTTTTTTGTTGAAAATCGTACCGGTGCAAACGGAACTATCGGTACTCGCGCGGTGGTCCAGGCCAAGCCGGACGGCTATACGATTCTTTATTCCTCAAACGGAATAGCGCCGACACCGTATATCTATAAAAATCTGGGTTACGACATCTTCACGGACCTCACGCCAATCGCAAGCGTTGGCGTCCTCGACGGCCTGTTCATGCTGGTGGACGCCAAGTCACCTTACAAAACCCTGCAGGAATTCATTGCCCACGTGAAAAAAGACCGCGCGGTCTACGGCTCTCCCGGTGTGGGGAATGGCCTGCACCTAGCGGCCGAGATCTTCAGCAAAAAGGCCGGCATCAGCATGCAGCACATACCCTACAAGGGCGCTTCGGAGGTCATGACCGGCATGCTGAGCGGCAGTGTTGAAGTGATGTTTGTTACGCCTCCGTCGGTCATGGGGCTGCTCAAAGAAGGACGCGTTCGTGCCCTTGCCTTCACTGGCAGCAAGCCGTTCCCGGCATTCCCCGATGTGCCTCTTATGAAAAACATGGTGCCTGGCTTTGAACCAATCGGATCGTGGGGCATGTTCTTCGCCCCCGCCAAGACGCCTCCAGAGATTATTGAAAGGCTAAACTTGGCGATCCGAGCCGCATTGCAGGCGCCTGCCGTTGCATCAACCATGCAACGCGACGGCTATATTCCCGATAACCGTGGCGTTGCGGAAACGGCTGCCTACTTCCGCAAGGAGGTCGAACTGATGGGCGATGCCGTTAAAGCGGCGGGAATAGAGCCAAACTGACCCGGTTATCCGACGGCCTCAAGAGAGATGCTGCCCGCAATAGCCGGCCGGGCACTGATCAAGACAAAGGCGACGACACAATCTTCCGTACCACGATTGACCCAGTTGTGGATGGTGCCGCGCTGAACAAGAACGTCACCGGCTTTAAGTTTCACGACGACACCATCGTCAAGCTCCATCTCGATCGCGCCCGCTATCACCACAGCATAGTCAATCGAGTCGGTCCGATGATTGCGCGCTGCGACACCAGGCTGGTATCGCACCACACGAAAAACAGTGCCGCCTTCGACAGTGGTCTTGAATGGAGCTTTTGTTGGATCTTCAAAGCCATCATTGTTGACCGGAAAGCCCTTCGTAGCCCATATCACAGACGATGACGCGCCTGCCCGATTTGAGATCACGTTGTCGACGTTTTCATCGATCTCGACCCTCGCACGACCTTCTGCGCTATGCCCCGTTACCACCCGACGGATTTTTAAAGTCATCCCTTTTTCCTTTCAGGCCCAGCCCTGTCTATTTCTGCCTTCCGCAAAAACGAGGCAAAGATCTCCGTCATGCGAGACTCTGCATCACGCCATTCCTTGCGGTTCCATTCATTCAACAAATCATCATCTGAACGCCGTTCGACAACATTATCGTGCAGCTCGCTGCCCGAAATCAGTGAAGCGACTTTTCTTGCAGTTGCGGGTGTGTGGATGACATCGTTTCCGGCAATCAGGCAACTTGGAACATTGATTGATCGCAGGTCTGCTTCAGTCGCACCCACAATCGGCAAACTGGCGGACTGAAGGAAACATTCGCGCCAATAGGTCATCGTCTCAACGAATTTCTGAGCATCCGTCTGCAAGAGCCGCTCACGATTTGCCGGCCGGGCCCTGATGCACTCCTTGAAATGTTCACTACGCGCGACCGCCGCCATCCCCCCTTCTACCGCCATCTCGATGAACTGGCCGTAGTAGTTCTCTGCCAACCGATCGACCGCCTCCTGACCGCCGGTCAATCGCCACAGGAGCAGACCGCGCAGACCATCGGAATGACGAATAGCATAGAGGATCGCTAGCCGCGCACCTGCGGACGAGCCTCCGACGTACATGGGCAAGGCACCCAGTTCTTGGCCAAGCGCATAGAGGTCGTCGGACCATATCTCGTGCTCGGACGCGGAACCATCAAACGCAACTTCCGATGCACCACAATTGCGGCGGTCGTGCAGCAAAATGCGATAGCCCGACCGTGCGATCGCTTTGGATAAGCCGATCAGCTCCTCGTAAGGCCGGCGGCTGCCAGGCGTAAAAGCGATCCACGGACCGCTGCTTCCGATCGTTTCATAGTTGATCCGGACTCCGCGGACGAGAACCTCAGCCATGCATGACCATCCTTGTCCGATTTTGGGGCGGCCCTTTCGATATGTTAGTCTAAGTCGGTAACATAGGCTGTCCTGCTGGGGGATCGCTTTCATGCGTGCTGTGACACAGAACGGCACCCTCGACCAGACAGACCATGCGCGAGCCTGGGCACCTGCCGCACTTACTTGCATGGGCGTTGTCTTTGGCGACATCGGCACTAGCCCGCTCTATGCGCTCAGTGTGGCCGTGAAGGCGACAGCTACGGATGGTCAAATATCCCCGCAGGCCATTTTGGGAATCGTCTCCCTGATCTTTTGGTCCCTGATTGTCGTCATCTCCATCAAATACGCGATCTTGATCATGCGTGCGGACAACCATGGTGAGGGCGGGATTCTGGCGTTGCTCGCCCTGGTCAGCCCGAGGCGCGCCAAACAAAACAAGTGGCGCGCGATCATGGTGGTGATTGGCCTTGTCGGAGCGACCCTGCTCTACGGCGACGGCTGTATCACGCCGGCTATTTCAGTGCTCAGCGCGATTGAAGGCATTAAGGTCTACGCCCCGCACATGGACCACGCAGTGGTCCCGCTAACCGTTGTCATCCTCGCGCTTCTGTTTCTGATACAACGTAATGGCACGGCTTGGATCGGCGGCATATTTGGGCCGGTCATGCTGGTTTGGTTCGTAGTGGCTGCGCTTCTTGGAATCGGCGGAATCCTCAAGGCGCCCGCCGTGCTCGCTGCATTGAGTCCATTACCGGCGATCGACTATCTTTTGCATGCGGGGCCACTTGCATTTGTTGTCATCGGCGGCGCTTTCCTGGCCGTGACGGGCGGGGAGGCATTTTACGCCGATATGGGACACTTCGGCCCATTTCCTATTCGGGTCGCCTGGTTCGGGGTGGCGTTGCCTGCACTTACGCTAAACTACTTTGGCCAGGGCGCTCTACTGCTTGCGGATCCGAGCGCAATAGATAATCCATTTTATCAGTTGGCCCCGTCATGGTCGCATTACGCGCTTGTCGCGCTCGCAACCGCCGCCACCGTTATCGCATCTCAGGCAGTTATTTCGGGCGCTTTTTCTCTGACGCAGCAAGCCATTCAGCTTGGTTTTCTCCCGCGCATGAACATCGTCCACACCGCAGGCGAGGAGATTGGTCAGATCTATGTTCCGTTCGTCAACTGGGCACTTGCGGCTGCGACGCTCGCAGCCGTGATTGGCTTCGGCTCGTCGAATGCTTTAGCGGGCGCATATGGGATCGCGGTTTCGTTATTGATGGCGATCACGACGCTGATGGCAACGTTTGTTGCTCTGCATTGGAAACACAATCCGGTTCTTGTCTACACCGTGAACGGCAGCTTGCTCATCGTAGACATTCTCTTTTTTGCATCGACGTCGACAAAGCTGTTGGAAGGCGGGTGGTTCCCCCTGCTCATCGCCTTCGTGCTTGCATTCTTGATGCTCACTTGGCGTAAAGGTGAGGAGATAATGGACAAAGTGCGGCTCGAGGTCCGCGCGCCTTCAAAAGAGTTCGTCGAACAGCTCAACCGCGATCCGCCAGTTCGAATCCCAGGTACAGCGGTTGTCCTTGGCCGCATGGCCAAGGGCGTGCCACTCGCGTTGTCACACAACACCAAGTGCAATCGCGTTCTTCACGAGAATGTTCTGCTTGTCGCTGTAATCACCGCGGAAACGCCCCGCGTGAGGGATGAAGAACGGGTCGTTGTCACTCCGATCGCGGAAGGGATCACTCGTATCGAGTTGCGTTTCGGTTTTATGGAGCAGCCCAACGTTCCCAAAGGACTTGAAATCGCAATGGCGCGCGAACAGATCACAAAGTTTGATCTTGCCAAAGTGATCTATTACACCGGCCACGAGACCATTATCCCGTCGGGCCGACGCTTGGGTCTGGCGCGCTGGCGCGAGGAACTGTTCGCGTTCATGCACCATAACGCGCAACGGCCCGGTGCCTATTTTCAGATTCCGAGCAATCAAATTATGGAAATCGGGATCGAATTCGAAATTTGAACCGGCGGTTCATGCGGGCCACAAGCAGACACTGAGACAAAAAAGGCCCGAGGAGAGCCGGGCGCCTTTCGTCTTTCGAGTAACCGCTCGTCAGGCAACCAGCGGCTTTAGTACAGGATGCTCTTTTACAAACCTGAGGTTCTCCGCCCAGGCATCCAGGCCGAACACATGGCCGGCACGCGTCACAATCAGCGTCACTAGCACGCCTGCATAGACCAGGTGATAGTCGACAATGAAGTTGTTCGTGTTCTCGATGAACGGCCAATCCATGTGCGCGAACCAGTAGATGATCATCAGGACCACGCCGAAGGCCGCGCTGACACGTACCATCAGGCCAATGAGCAACGATAGGCCGATCAGCAGATGCCCATACTCGACGAGGAAGGTGATGATCGGAGCCATCGTTGGCGTTGTGAAGATCGCGAAGAAGTCGTGAAAGGTCTTGGTATGGTTTAGGAAGCCGACGATGGTCCAACCTGGAACAAAGACTTGGTGGGATGCGGCATAAAGAAACGTCCAAGCCATGACGAAACGAAAATAAAGAATCAGAGCCTTGGGCATAGCGTTTGACATGGATTGCCCCTTTCATGGATTTGAGATTGCGCCCGCGCGAAAGGTGACACCAAGACCAGCTTCGGCCATTGACCTGGCTCAATCGAACGCCTCAGGAAAAACCCGTAGTTGACACGATGGTTACACAGCAGCGAAGAGAAATTTGATCCAACGCAATGACTAAAACGGCCACCTTGGCCACGCTTTCCTCCAAATGCCGGAATGGAGAGAGCGCCATGGTCACTAGCGAAACCGAACTTACAGGCTATCCGTTGGTGGAAGCGGTCCTTAACGCTATCGCTGATTGGGTAACGAATTATCGCAATGCGATCGGCTTCAAGAATGAGTTCGGCATGTGTGGGCCGGACGAAGTCGAGCGCATGGCGAAAGACATTGGAGTGACCCCAAGCCAACTTCAGGAACTGATCCGCAAGGGACCGGACAGCGCAAAACTATTGAAGGCCATGTTGGCCGCATTGCATGTAGATCCGAAAACCATCGCGGAGATCGACCCGCTGGTCATGCGCGAGATGAAATGGCTGTGCATCACCTGCAACAACAGGAAGCGATGTAAGCACGAACTTGCCAAGGGCACAGCCACCGAGCATTTTCACGAATATTGCCCGAATGCCATCTCGATCGATGAGTTGCTCAATCAAAAAGGGTAACTGTCCTCACATTAGTCTCGCGTGGCCAATCGTTCTTGAGTCATCTGCTTCGGTCAGTAACGCCGTTGCTTCAGCACGTCTTCAATCGGGACGATTCGGAAACACTTGCTGGGCGCGACGCAGCAACATCGGTTCGTAACGGCGAATAACGCGCGATAGCGTCAGCCCGGCAACGACAAATAGAATAAATGCGATCACGCTGGACACCTCGGAAATCCTGTAGATTGCGGTCCCAACCGCATGAGCGCCGAAACCAAAAATAGACGCCCAGCATATTCCTCCGGACACATTGAAGAACAGAAAGCGGCCCCACGGCATACCGTTGGCTCCCGCCAACAAGGCCGCGAACATTCGAAGGACCGCGATGAAGCGGCCGACAAATACTATGACGCTGCCATATTGAAAAAAAAGATAGCGACCGATCAGCAAGCGGTCTTTGTCGAGGTGAATGTAGTGCCCGTATTTTTTCAGCATCGGCAAACCGAACCGGCGCCCCACGGCATACCCGGTGCTGTCACCGACGATCGCGCCCGCTGCCGCGGCGACGACGACGGCGATGATGCTGATCTGATCCGTACTGCTGGCGAGCAGTGCGGCGCCAACCAGAATGGTTTCACCAGGAAGCGGCACGCCTGCACTTTCGAGCGCCACGACGCCGAAAATGATCCAGGGCCCATAAACTGGGATCAGACCGATTAGGTTATCCAACAAAGAAGAGCATCCATTTGCGGCTCTCTAAAACTCAAACACGCGAACCTCGTTTACACAGTTTTTATTCGCGCGAGCCTGGGCCAACCCTTGATTGTCCATGCTCTTCATCTTAAGCCACAGCCAGGGCGATGGCTTGATAATAAATACTGGAGGAAGCCTTGCGCCCCGCGAGGAGCTTCACTGCGGAACTTGTCCGCAATCTGTTGCGTAAACGCGATTTCTATGCGGGCGGACTAATTATCCTGCTCGGTCTTGTAATGGCTCTGAAGGGGCCGACCTACCGCCTCGGAACATTGATGCACATGGGCCCCGGCTTCCTGCCGACGGCGCTCGGTGTCATTCTGATTTTTCTCGGCATTCTGATCGCAGGAGCCGCCTTCGGTGTTCCCCCGGGGGAGGATGAAGACATTCTGCCTGCGCATCCTGAATGGTTGGGCTGGGCGTGCATACTCGCCGGCCCGCTCTGCTTCATACTTTTTGGCAGTTATTTTGGGCTGATACCGGCCACTTTCACCTGTGTGTTCGTGTCGGCGCTTGGCGATCGCAACGCCACGCTGAGGGCCGCGGCAACTTTGGCTGCCGTTGTGACCGTATTTGGCGTCGGATTGTTTTCGTACCTGCTTCAAGTCCCGATGCCACTGCTGACATGGAGAGGCTTGTGATCGCAACCGCACTGACCGATCTCTGGTACGGTTTTGGTGTCGCCGTTCAGCCACACAACATCATGTGGTGCTTCATTGGGGTGTTGGTAGGCAACATGGTTGGCGTGCTGCCGGGCATGGGCCCTCTCGCGACAATTTCGATTCTGCTGCCGCTGACATTCGGCATCAAACCGGTTGGAGCAATTCTGATGCTCGCCGGCGTGATGTATGGCGCGCAATATGGTGGGGCCATTTGCTCCATCTTGCTCAATCTGCCGTGTCACCCGCCGCACGCTGTAACATGCCTTGATGGTTATCCGATGACCAAGCAGGGAAGAGGCGGCGTAGCTCTTGGCCTCACTGTGATGGCGTCTTTTGTCGGCGCATCGTGGGGCATCACGGAGATGATCTTTCTTTCGCCGATATTGGTGCGGGTTGCGCTCGAATTTGGACCTGCGGAGATTTGCTCGCTGATGCTGCTTGGCTTGCTTGCTGGCTCGACCCTTGCGCGCGGCTCACCGCTGAAGGGGGTTGCGATGACCGTCCTGGGTCTCATGCTTGGCATCGTCGGAACCGATCTGGAAACGGGCGCAGAGCGTTTCACTTTCGGAATGACACATCTTGATGACGGGATTGAATTGGTCGCGCTTGCACTCGGACTTTTCGGTATCGCCGAGTTCATGAACAGCATCAACCAGGTGACTTCCGTCAATACGAAATACGCGAATGTGCGGCTACGAGATATGCGACCCACCAAAGATGACGTGAAACAAGCGATAGCACCGATGTTTCGCGGCACACTGGTCGGCAGTCTTTGCGCGCTGATCCCGGGCACGGGTCCGACAATCGCATCGTTCGTCGCCTACGCGACCGAGAAAAAGATCTCACGCCATCCCGAAAAGTTTGGGACCGGATTGATCGAAGGTGTCATTGCGCCAGAGGCCTCGACCCACTCTTCGGTGCAGGGAGACTTCATTCCCACGATGAGCTTGGGTATTCCCGGCGATGCGGTGATGGCACTATTGCTCGGCGCGCTGATGATCCAGGGAATAGTGCCAGGTCCGCAGCTGATCAAGGAACATCCGGATATCTTCTGGGGCCTCGTTGCCAGCTTCTGGATCGGGAACATCATGCTCGTCTTGCTGAACGTTCCACTGATCGGAATTTGGGTGAAACTTCTTACCATTCCATACAAGTATCTTTATCCAAGCGCGCTCTTCTTTGTTTCCATCGGTGTCTATGCCGCCAACAACGATATGTTCCAGGTCGGCGAGACAGTCGTCATCGGAATTCTTGGGTATGTGCTGCTGCGACTTGGTTTCCACCCGGCGCCAATTCTCCTCGGCTTCGTGCTCGGTCCGCGCTTCGAAGAGAATTTTCGACGCGCCATGCTGATTTCGCGTGGCGATATCGGAGTCTTCGTCGAAAGGCCGATCAGTGCCGTTTTTATCGGGCTGTGTGTCCTGTTGATTGCATTGCAGATCTACGTTCGGCTGCGCGGCCCCAAGAACGCCATTGTGACTCCGCCAGCGCTCGAGTCCGCCGAATAGTCCGTAGCGTTACGGCTCACGGCGCACTTCCGCTACCATGAGCAATCACGTAAATGCTAACAGCGGCGTCGATGTTGCCGCGGAAATTGAATTGTTGACATGCTCCCGCTGATCCGTCGTCTCGAGGTCCCACCGCGCTTGCGCGCCATGGTGCGCGCGAGGAGCTAAGCATCACTGTGCTGGCGGCCTTTATTGGCGTGATCGCTGGCCTGTTAGTTACCGCAATGTCCGGTGCATCTGTCTGCCGAGACGTTTTTCCGGGTGTTTTGCGGGACGTGCAGCTGCGCGCACGGGCGCGCGAGCTCTCGTTTCCCCATTCGCGAAGTTCCAAATCTGTTTGTCTGAATGAAAGAGGCCGGCAAGACCACGCGCGTATGCGTGCGGGCAAGCCGACCTTGAGGCAAAGCTATCAGTGCAGCGTTAGGCAGTCAGTTTAAGGAATATTTTCCTGTACACGCTCGTCGGCTGGACTGTTTCAGTCCGTGCCCTCGAACTTGAATGAGACGCGCACCTTGGCGCGATAGGCCTCGACCTTTCCCTTGTCGAGTTGCATGTCCAGCTCGACGACCTCCGCGACCCGCAGGTCTCTCAATGTCTTGCCTGCTCTTTCCACGGCGGCCTTGGCAGCCTTCTCCCAGGACTCGGGGCTGGTTCCGACCAAGGTTATGATTTTGTAAACGGATTCAGGCATGTGCACCTCCTTTGAACGTCTCCCGACGAAAAACAGCGAAGCCAGTCAAAGTGACAACACGACTCGCATAACGCGGGCGCGCCGGCTCGGCAACGGGTGCGGACGCTCAATGCGGCGGAAATTCCAGCGCGCAGATCAGGCCGCCAGGTTCAAATCGCAGCGTGGCCCGAGCCGCCGATCTGCGCCGCAAATCCCTTCTCGATCAGGGTCGAGCCGAATCCGGCATGCTGCGGCGTATCAATTGGAGGGCCGTCGGATTCGCGCCAATGCAATTTCACTTTGTCGACCGGGCGGCACATTGATGTTGGCCAGGGCCTCCGACGGTGTCGTCAATTTTAGCAAGCGCGGGCAAGCACCGCGCCTGCGGTGGAACTTTACGCGCCGCGCGCCCGCAGCACAGACTCGATCGAGATGCGCGACCAGGGCGCCGTACGCTCGCGGAAGGCAGTGTATGATGCATGCACCTTGCCGGTGATGGCGCTGCGGCCGGCGAGTTCACCGACGACATCGCTTGCCTGCTTGCGCGCAGCGGCGACCAGGTCTTCGGGAAAGGCCACGAGCTTCACCTTGTGCTCATTCACCAGAACTTCGAGCGCTTGCGCGTTCAGCCGCTCCATCTCGGCGAGTGCGTAGCTTGCCTCCGCGGCGCAAGCATGCGCGATGACGGCCTTGAGGTCGTCGGGGAGCGCGGTCCAGATTTTAAGCGAGACGATGCATTCGCCGGTGCCGTTCGGCTTGTTGAAGCCGGGATAATAGTAGAGCTGCGCGACGCGATAGAGACCGAGCGCGATGTCGGTGCCGGGGCCGACGAATTCGGCGCCGTCGATCACGCCAGATTGCAGGCTGATCAGGATTTCCGCGGGCGGCGTAGTCTGCGGGGTTGCGCCGAGCCTGCGGTAGACTTCGCCGCCGAGGCCGAGAGTGCGCAATTTCAGGCCGCGCAGGTCGGCGAGACTGCGGATCTCGCGGCGGAACCAGCCGCCCATGCAGACGCCGGTATTGCCGCCCATGAAGGGCTTCACGCCGAAGGGAGCATAGAGTTCGTCCCACAGCGCCTGGCCGCCGCCGGCGTCGACCCAGGCGACGTGCTCGCCGGGCGTCAGTCCCCCCGGCACAGTGGTGAAGAAGGCGGCGGCGGGCATTTTGCCCTGCCAATAGAAGGCGGCGGTATGGGCGATCTCGGCGACACCGTCGGCGACGGCATCGAGGACTTCGAATGCGGGCACGACTTCGCCGGCCGCGTGCACCGTAATGTCGATCCTGCCACCGGACAGAACACGAATGCGTTCGGCGATGCGCTCGGCCGACATGCCCGGCCCCGGCAGACGTTTCGGCCACGATGTGACCATACGCCACTTTTGCGTTTGCGACCGCGCAACCGCCGGAGCTGCGAGAATTCCCGCCGCAGCGGCACCAGCGCGGATGAATGTCCGTCGCGTCGTCATGACTCTCTCCATTTCGCGTGAAAGTGATGCAGCGGTCCGTGACCGTGACCGATGTGAAGGTTCCGCGCAGCAGCAATGGCGGCGGTGACGTATTCTTTGGCGTCCTCAGCGGCACTCTTGAGATCGATCCCTCGAGCGAGCCCCGCTGCAATCGCCGACGACAGCGTGCAACCCGTGCCGTGCAGGCTTGTTGTTGCAATGCGCTTCGCAGACAGGCGCACGACATCGCCCTCCCCGATCAGAAGGTCGACACTTTCATCGCCGGCATCGTGTCCACCTTTGATGACCACGTTGCGAGCGCCCAGCGCCAGAATTTCGCGCGCCTGAACTTCCATCTCCCGCTCGTTGCGCGCAACCGAAGCGCCGACGAGCACCGCAGCCTCCGGAAGATTCGGCGTGATCACCAGCGCTCGCGGGACAAGATTTTTACGCAGCACTTCAACCGCTTCAGGCGCGACCAATCGACTGCCCGACGTCGCCACCATGACGGGATCCAGCACAATATTTCTTGCACTATGAGCAGCGAGCCCTCGCGCTACGGCCTCGATGCTCGCGATCTGCGACAACATGCCGATTTTCACCGCCGCAACATCAAGATCGGAAAACACAGCATCGATCTGCGCTCGGATGAAATCAGCCGGCACATCGTGAATCCCCCGTACTCCTTGCGTATTCTGCGCAGTCAATGCCGTGATTACGGAAGCGCCATAAACGCCCAGTGCAGCGAAGGTCTTGAGGTCGGCCTGGATGCCCGCGCCACCGCTCGAATCTGATCCGGCAATGGTGAGCGCGATCGCAGTCATGGCCGCCCTCGCCGCGCGAGACCACTGTCGACCGAAGCGCGCAACTCTTGTGCTGCCGCCGCCGGATCGGGCGCAAGCGATAGCGCGGAGATCACCGCGACACCGTCGGCGCCTGCCGCAATGACGTCAGCCGCATTGCCGAAGTTGATGCCGGCAATGGCGGAGATGGGATAATGGGGGTCGCGTGCACGGATCACCTGCACGATCGTGCGCAGGCCATCAATGCCGATTGGTGCCGCCGTATTGTCTTTCGACGTGGTGCTGTAGACGCCGCCGATCGCCACATAGTCGAGCAAATCGAGCGGCGCGACTTTCGCCTGCTCTACGGTCTTGATGCTCAACCCGATGATGGCGCTGCGACCCAGAAGCAATCGCGCATCGCCGGGCGCCATGTCGTCTTGCCCGATATGCACGCCGTCAGCTTCGGCCGCCAGCGCGACGTCAACGCGATCGTTGACCAGAAGCGGAACATTGTTCGGCTCAAGAACGGCACGAAGCGCCCGCGCTTCCTCGACCATCAGTCGGGTCGAACCATGCTTGTCACGCAATTGCACGAGCGTCGCGCTTGCCGCAATACGCTGCGCGAGATCGGTTAGTGTATGGCCACCGGCTACCGCCGGGTCGATAAGCGCATAGAGCCGTAAGTCGACGTCCATCACCTCACCTTTGCGCGGTCGATGAGCGTCGGCCCATCAAGATTGTAGAGTGCGTCGATGATCGACGCGGCGAAACTTCCCGGTCCGGCAGATTTCTCCGCTGCCAGCTCGCCGGCGATATTGATGATCAGCAACGCGGCAACCGTCGCGATAAAGGCATCTGGCTCCATTGCCAGACACGCCACGATCAACGCCGAACCGGCACAACCCATGGCGGTCACCCGCGCCATCAATGGATGGCCGTTCGCGATCGAGACCATCCGCTCGCCGTCACTTACGAGATCAGATTCGCCGGAAAGCCCAATCACAGTCTGGCCGGTGCGCGCATAGGCCGCCACCGCATCGGGCAATGGCTTGCGGCCGGCTAGCGTCGAAAATTCAGCATGGTTGAGGCGAATGACCGTGGGACGCTGGGCAATCAGCTCGCGCGCAAATGCCGCGCGTGTCGGAGCGCGATCGACAAACACGGGATCGAGCACCCAGGGCAGTGCGTTCGATCGCGTTGCCTCAATGGCGATCGTAATCGCGTCGCGGCGCTCCTTGTCGAAAGTGCCGAGATTGACCAGGAGCCCCTGCGCACCGGAGACGAAATAGCCGACTTCTTCCGCCGACACAGTCATTGAGGGCAAGCAACCGGCCGCCAGCAGCGCATTGGCCGTGAAATTCTGCGCCACCGTGTTCGTGATGCAATGGACACGCGCACGTCGTACCCGAAGCCGTGCCAAAATCTCGGCCGCGCTTTGCGCGACGCTCTGGCGCGATCCTGCTTGCGGGTGATGCATCTCTGGTCCCTCCGCCGGCATGACCCGGATCAGGTTCGTTGGGTTGGCTGACGCCTCTCAGCCCGGCAAATGCCGGACACCCCACGAGATTGCTGCTCAAATACGTAATCCGCACACGGTCCCAACGCAAGAGCGCCCGCCCGGCCGCCTTGCCAGCTACCCTTGTTTTTGCTGGATTGCAGCCCAGCCTTGGAGACGTCCGATGACCCCGTTTTTCGTGCAGATCAAATGCGAGCTTGGAAAATCCTACCAAGTGGCCAACCAGCTGGCCGAAGCGGAAATCGCCTCCGAGATCTATTCCACCGCCGGCGACTTCGACCTCCTGGTGAAATTCTACGTCGACAGGGGGACCGACATCGGCCACTTCGTCAATGAGAAGGTGCAGTGCATCCCCGGTATCAAGGACACCCACACCATCATCACCTTCAAGGCCTTTCAGGCCTGAAGCACCTCTATCGCGGCGGAATCCGAATCAGGTCATTGAGCTGAGGTTTGGTCAGCTCCGTGGTCGTGAATTTCAGAGCGACAGCATCCTTCACGATTGTGTCGAGGCCGACAATCTTGTCCGGCTCGATCGCCGCACGCGGAAAAAACTCGTCGCGCGTGCGCTTTGCCTTGGCTTCGCTAATCTTGAGCCAGTCCGCATAGATCTTCAGCGCAGCGGGATCGGTGTACATGAAATTCACGGTTTCCCGATAGGCTTTCATGTAACGGTCCACCACATCCTGGTGAGTTTTCAGATAATCGGCATTGACGATATTCAGACGCACCGTCTGGCCTTTAAAGGCATCGGCATCGTTGCCGGTCGCAATGATGCGGATCTGTTTTTGATCCAGCTGATCCAGTCCGAATGGCGGCGCGGCCCAACCGACGTCGATCTGCCCTGACATGACCGCCGTCAGGTTTGCTGCCGGACCACCCATCGCAGTGGGCGTTGCCTTCAACTGATATTGCTTCATGAAGGCCGTGACGATGCCGTGCGTCGAGGAGCCGTTCGTCGAGTAGGCAAGAGTCTTGCCGTCCGTGTCCTTCAGCGACTTGATCGGCGAATCCGCTTTCACGTACCAGTACAGGTCATTCGCACCCGTCGTCTCGGCGCCAATCACACGCACCGGCGCGCCCTTCGAATAGGCGCTCAGTACACCCATCACACCTGCGGCGATGCCGATATCGACGCTGCCTGAAATCACTGCCTGCTGGGTCTCGCCGGCGCCGTTGGTATAGATGATCTCAAGCTCAAGCCCGTGCTTGCCAAAGATACCAGCAAGCTGGCCAATCTCTGACACCGAAGTATCCCAGTTGCCGCGCTGGCCGATGGCGAGCTTTACCTTATCGTGCGCCGACGCTGTTGCCGCGAACAACGTCAACCCGGCGACTGCGCATGCGAGGGAACGCTTCCTCATTATTCTACCCTCCCTGAGTTTCTTTGCCGCTATTTTGCAGCTTGTGCTTGTTTGGCGACGTGCTCGAGTGGCGCCTCGCTGCCGCCGCCAAGACTCCTCCAATTCGTGGTCTTCGGAACGACACCCTCGTATGAGCTAATAGTCGCGTGCATGACGTGCGGTTCGGTCTTGCCGATAGCCTGCCCTTTACTGCGCATGGTACGTGCGGCTTCAACCATCAAACGTCGGAATGCAACCACCGCCACATCGCTGGCGCCAACTCGTTCTTTCGAGCGATCGCTAATCGGGCTCATCGACTCCCACATTGCGATATCCTGATTTGGAATACCGCTGATGCCTGTGAAATTGCCCTGCTTCATCGCGGCGCGGTCCTGCCCGTAGAGATTGGCGCGCGTACGGACGCCGTCAAAGTTACCGTCGACGTCGACACCCCACTGCAGCATATTGAATTTACGCCAGGCATCGGCATCGATCCCGGCCTTGTCGGAACCATTCCACGCGATGAAATAGAAGATCGTGTTGTGGTCATCTTCCGGCGTCAGCAATGTCGCAACATTGTGCACATTGTTCGGCGGGATGAGCGCGGTGAACGGAGCGATGTAGACCGTGGTACGGATATAGTCGTGCGTCGCTTCGTTCATGATCGGACGCCGGATCGCGGCGTATCGAAACCCATAACTGGTACGCTCGATTTGAAAGCGCGGCGCCTTGTCGGTCGACGGTCGGAGCCAGTTGGCTTCCGTCGCTTTGGCACCATCGACCTGCGCCGGCACCATGTCGGATGAATGAAGGCTCGATGAGTGCGCAGAATCAATCTGCCCTTCGAGAATCTGCGCCCAATTGCAGCGGACCCGCACCTTCGTTGCACTGACACGCGCATCGGCAGTTGGCGCGAAAGCCGGCGCCTCGAATTCGCGCATTTCTTCCGGCGGCCCCATGTAGGCCCATACAAATCCGCCGGCTTCACGCGCCGGGTAGGCCTTGTGCTTGACCCGCTCGGGAATGAGGCTGTTTGCAGGCTCGGAAGCCATTTCTACGACGTTGCCTTCAACGTCGAATTTCCAGCCGTGATAGAGGCAGCGAAGACCGCACTCCTCATTTCGCGCAAATACCAGCGACGCGCGCCGATGCGAACAGTATTCGTCGAGCACGCCGACGCGACCGTGGCTGTCACGAAAAACAACCAAATCCTCTCCCAAAAGCCGGACCTTGATCGGGGCGCCATCCGGCTCGGCGACCTCCTCGGAGAGGCAGGCCGCGATCCAATGGCGGCGCATGATCTGTCCCATCGGGGCATCGCCCTCGACGCGACACAGCAGGTCGTTTTCCTC
>DASRAF010000091.1:0-5340 GCA_035638295.1 Pseudolabrys sp. | reverse complement strand
CCGAAGGACAGTTACTGCTGTCGAAAGGTACCCGCGTTAACCCACGCACGCCCAAGGTCGCGGGCAGCTGATCCATGAACATCTCTGAAACCTGTATTCGCCGCCCGGTTCTGACGACGCTAATGACGGCGTCGTTGATCGTTTTTGGCATCTTTGCCTACCGGCTATTGCCGGTCGCGGCGCTGCCCGCGGTGGACTTTCCGACCATTCAGATTACGGCACAATTTCCCGGTGCAAGCCCGGAAACGATGGCATCATCGGTCGTCTCGCCAATAGAGCGGCAGCTCTCGACGATTTCTGGCATCTCGTCGATGAATTCGTCGTCCTCGCTCGGCCTCGCGCAGATCACCATTCAATTCGATCTTGGTCGCAATATCGACGGGGCGGCGCTTGATGTGCAGACAGCGCTCGCGACTGCCGCGCGCCTGCTGCCGATCGAAATGACGATTCCGCCATCGTTCCGCAAAGTGAACCCGGGCGACTTTCCGGTGCTCTATATCGCCCTGCGGTCGGAGACGCTTCCGCTGTCGACGGTCGACGACTATGCCGAAACCGTTCTGGCGCCACAGATCTCGCAACTGCCCGGCGTGGCCCAGGTGCTTGTCTATGGTGCGCAGAAATTTGCTGTCCGCGTTCAGGTCAATCCAACTGAGGCCGCCGCTCGCAATATCTCCCTTGAAGATATTCGCAGCGTCGTTGCTAAGGCAAACTCAAGCACGCCTGTCGGCGTTCTGACCGGGCCGAAGCAAAGCGTAACTTTGGCGGCCACCAGCGCGATGCCGCGTGCGGATGAGTACCGCGATGTGGTTGTCGCCTATCGCAACGGTTCGCCGATAAAGCTCAATCAGATCGCCCGCGTCATCGACAGCGTGGAAAATGACAAGATCGCAACTTGGTTCAACGATGGGCGCGCGATTGTGCTCGCCATCCAACGCCAGCCCGACGCCAACACGGTTCAGGTGGTCGACCTTGTGCGTCAGAGTTTGCCGACCATGCGCGCACAGGTGCCGCCGTCGATCGAGATGGAGCCGCTGTTCGACCGCTCGCTGTCGATCCGCGCCGCGGTCGTCGACGTGCAGGAAACCCTGGGCATCGCCATTGCGCTGGTCATCATGGTTATCTTCCTTTTCCTGCGCAAAGTGTCGGCAACCATCATTCCGGCACTGGCCGTTCCGGTCTCGCTCATCGGCACATTCGCGGCGATGTATGCCTTCGGCTTCTCCATCAACAACATGACTCTACTGGCGCTCACGTTGTCGGTCGGCTTCGTTGTCGACGATGCGATCGTGATGCTCGAGAATATCGTTCGCCACATTGAAGGCGGCATGCGCCCGTTCGAGGCGGCCTTGAAGGGCTCGCGCGAGATCGGCTTCACGATTATATCGATCACCTTCTCGCTGATTGCCGTGTTCATTCCCGTGCTGTTGATGGGCGGGATGGTCGGCCGCGTATTCCGCGAGTTTGCCGTATCAATCGCAGTTGCGATCGTGGTTTCCGGATTCGTGTCGCTGACGCTCACGCCGATGTTGTGCGCGCGCGTTCTGGGCACCCACCATGATGGTGAGAAGCAGTTTTTCGTGCTGCGCTGGTTCGAGCGCCTTTTTGAGGGAATGCTGGACACCTACCAGTGGACGCTCGATCGGGTGATCGCGTTCAAGTTCATCATGCTGATGGTAACGATCGGCACGTTCTTCGCGACAATCGCGCTCTATGTCGTGGTCCCGAAGGGCTTCTTTCCGACGGAAGACACCGGCTACATCATCGGTATAACGGAAGGCGCGACCGACATTTCGTTCCCGGCAATTTCGCAGCTTCAGCGCAAGGTTGCCGAGATCGTGCGCGCCGATCCCGCAGTTCAATATGTGAACTCCACGGTGGGGACCGGCGGGCCCAACTCGGTCGGCAATAGCGGGCGCATGCTGATCGCTCTGAAGCCACGCAAAGATCGCGACAAGCTGCAGACCATCACTGCGCGGTTGCGGCAGACCGCCAATGTCGTGCCGGGCCTGGCGATCTATTTCCAGCCGATTCAGAACATCAACCTCGGCGGCAAACTCGCCAAGAGCCAGTATCAATACACACTGCAATCCAACGACACGGCCTCGCTCTATCACGTGACGCCGGAACTGCGCGAGAAGATCTCCCGCATTCCTGGACTACTTGACGTCACCACCGACCTCTATGTGACCAATCCGCAGGTCTCGATCGAAGTCGATCGCGAGAAGTCCGCGGTTTACGGATTGACCGTTGATCAGGTCCGCCAGGAACTCTACAACGCCTTCGGCGTGCGGCAGGTCGCGACCATCTACAGCCCGGTCAACTATTATCAGGTCATTCTCGAGACCCAGCCAGAGTTTCAGATTGGCCCGGATGATCTGGCACGCGTCTACTTAAAGACCTCGAGCGGCACGACAGTGCCGCTGTCTGCGATCACCCGTTTCGAACGCACCGTCGGCCCCTTGCAGGTCAACCACCAGGGTCAACAGCCGGCTGTGACGATCTCGTTCAATCTCGCGCCCGGGTTCTCGCTCGGTCAGGCCGTCGACGCCATCCAGAAACTTGAGCGCGAGGAAAGGTTGCCTGCGACGATCACCACGGGATTCCAGGGCACCGCGCAGGTCTTCCAGGATTCCTTGCGCGGGCAGGGCATCCTGATCTTGGCCGCCATTTTTGCGGCGTACGTGGTGCTCGGCATTCTGTACGAAAGCTTCATCCATCCGATCACGATCATTTCCGGCCTGCCGTCGGCCGGTATCGGTGCGATCCTGACGTTGATGCTGTTCGGCATGGACCTGTCGGTGATCGCCATGATCGGCATCGTGATGCTGGTAGGCATCGTGAAGAAAAACGCGATCATGATGATCGACTTCGCCATCGAACGCCGGCGCGTGGGATTGTCTGCGGAAGCTGCAATCCGTGAGGCAGCGGTCCTTCGTTTCCGCCCGATCATGATGACCACGTTTGCCGCGATCTTCGGTACACTCCCGATTGCTCTCGGTACCGGCGCCGGCGCGGAATTGCGTCAGCCGCTCGGCGTGGCGGTGGTCGGCGGCCTTGTGCTCTCACAGTTGCTGACGCTCTACATCACGCCGGTGATTTACCTCTATCTCGACCGCTTCGACCGGATGTTGAAGCGTCGTCTCGAGCCGCAACTCACGGAAGTTGAGCAGGCGCCGCCTGCAGTGGCTGCGGAATAGCGTCCGAAAAATCCCGGATGGCACGCGGTGTTCGACACCGATGGCGCCCTGGCGGAATCCATTCGGCGCAAGATCATGGATCACGCCATTGCCGACAAGCTGATCGTGGCCGGCTATCACTACAGCATGCCGCGTGCCGGCACGTTCAAGCGCGACGGAAACGGCTACGTCTTCGCTCCGGTGAAAGCTTGATTATCACGACACTGATCGAAGGGCGCCGGCGGAGTTCGGCGCCTTTTTCTTTTTCAGAGTTAAAGTGCGAAACTGGTGCCGCAGCCGCACGAGGCTTTCGCTTGCGGATTGTTCACCTTGAACGAGGCGCCGATCAGGTCGTCGACAAAATCGATTTCCGATCCGGCCATGTAGTTGACTGAAACCGGATCAATCAAAACGACGGCGCCATCGCGGTTGATCACGAGGTCGTCGCTGGCCTTGGAATGTTCCATGTCGAATTTGTATTGAAAGCCGGAGCAGCCCCCGCCTTCAACGCTGACGCGCAACATGGTTCCGCTCGGCTCACCTTTCAGGATTTCGCCGATGCGTCGTGCTGCCCGTTCGCTGACCGTGATGTTTGCGCTCATTCGCTCGCCTTTTGGGCTATCCTATTGGCAGATGGCCCAACGGATAGTTAAGTGCGCGGGCTAATGAGGTCAATGCGCACAATGGTGGTCGATTCCAGGCGAGAACGGGCCGTTTATGCCACCGATCCGGCGCAAAGCCGGGGCCGGCGCAACAATGAGCCGGCAAGCCCGAGCCGCAATGCCTTCCGGCGCGACTGCGACAGAATCATCCACTCCGCTGCCTTTCGCCGGCTGGCGCACAAAACGCAGGTCTTCGTCTATCACGAGGGCGATCACTATCGCACGCGACTGACGCACACGCTTGAGGTCGCGCAGATTGCCCGTTCGCTCGCGCGTGCACTCGGACTGGACGAGGACCTCGCCGAAGCGCTGGCGCTCGCCCACGATCTCGGCCATCCGCCATTCGGTCATGCCGGTGAGCGCGCGCTCGATGAATCTCTTGCGGGATTTGGCGGCTTTGATCACAACGCGCAGGCGCTGCGAATCGTGACAGATCTCGAGCGTCGGTACGCCGACTTCAACGGGTTGAACCTCAGTTGGGAAACGCTCGAAGGCCTCGTCAAACACAATGGACCCTTGGTCGATCGCGCAGGCGTGGCGGTTGGCCGCCATACCAGACAAGGCGCGCCGGCACCGATCATCGCCTATTCGAAAATTCAGGATCTTGAATTGTGGACCTATGCCAGCTCCGAAGCGCAGGTCGCGGCCCTGTCGGATGACATTGCTTACGATGCGCACGACATCGATGATGGCTTGCGAGCCGATCTGTTTACGCTGGATGACATTTCAGAGGTGCCGCTTGTCGGAAATATCCTGCGCGAGATAGACGCAAAGCATCCCAATATTGAACCGGCGCGGCGTGTGCATGAAACGGTGCGTGCGCTCATTACGCGCATGATTGAAGATGTCATTGGGGAAACCGGCCGTCGCGTGGCGATGCTCAATCCACGCTCGGCGGCGGAGGTGCGCGATGCCCCGCGACCGATTGTGGGCTTTTCACCGGCGATGGAAAAGGCCGACCGCGAAATCAAGGGGTTTCTCTATCCGCGCATGTACCGCCACGATCGCGTGATGCGTGTGATGGCAGATGCCGAGCGGGTCGTGCGGGATCTATTTGCGCACTACACGGAAGCTCCTGCCGATCTTCCGCAGGAATGGGGTGAGGGCATTGTCGGGAGCGATGTTTCAAAGCGCATACGTCAGGTTGCCGATTACATCGGGGGCATGACCGATCGATACGCGCTCGTCGAGCACGCGAAATATTTCAGGGAGACACCGGAACTGCGCTGATAAAAAAACGGGCGGCAGGAGATCCAACCGCCAGCCCAATCGATGACTTTCGACACGTCTGACCAGATTTCGCCTGCTACCTCTCTGGTCTTTTTGATCGGGTGTCCTTCGGCCAGACCGACCAACGCGCCGCCAACAGTCAATCGGACGCCGCCAACAACAGCGACAGGCCTGACGGCGGCCGTCGCCAGGCCGTTACCGGCAGTCTTGCCCAAATCTTTCAACGTATCGGTAGCCGTGACTCCGGAGGTCCATTGTTTGTGCCGCTTGTC
>DASRAF010000090.1:0-2184 GCA_035638295.1 Pseudolabrys sp. | reverse complement strand
GATTTCGACCAAAGCGACGTGGCCGCGCTTTTCGATGCCAATGTCGCTCATGGTATTTTTCTCCTATTCGGCCGCGCCCCGGCGCTCCGCCTGCTGTGCGGCCTGTTTGATGATTATGGCATCTACCACGCTCACGCCGTCACCCTTGCCGTGTACGATCACAGGATTGAGCTCGATTTGGGCGATTGCGTCGGCGTGATCGAGCGCGAATTGCGAGAGCCTCACCATGAGATCAGCAAGCGCTTCGGTATCGGCGGCCGGCATGCCGCGAAAAGGCGCGAGAACGGCCGCACCTTTTAAGCGGTACAGCAGAGCCATTGCCGCATCGCAATCGAGCGGCACTGGCGCCAGCACAAGGTCGTGCAAAGCTTCGACCAAAACGCCCCCAAGGCCGACCATCAACAACGGGCCCCAGCGGAGATCGCGATTCACGCCAAGGATCAGTTCGCGTCCGGCTGGCGCCATGGCCTCGACCAGAACGCCCTCGATATACGCGCTGGGTGCGTGATGCATCGCATTTGCAAGCACGCGCTCGTACGCAACTTGTGCTTCGTCAACACCAACATTTAGCAAGACGGCGCCAGCCTCAGTCTTATGCGGGATGTCGGCCGACTGGACTTTCAGAGCGACCGGGCGGCCAACGGCCTTGGCGGCCATTCCTGCCTCGGCGGCCGAGCGGGCAAGCGAACGCGCTCTGCCGCCAATTCCGTAGGCGTCGAGCAGGGCACGCGTGTGCCATTCCGTCATGACCCTGCCTCCGGCAGTGAGCGCCGCGCGGACTTTGGCGCGGCCCGGATGCGGCGTCGGTACCTCCGCCGGCTTTTTTTTCAACATTCGCTCGTGCATGGCACGGAAGGTGGCCATCGCGCGCACTGTGCGTGCGCACCCGATCGCGGTGGTGAAAAGCGGATAGCCGGCTTCGTTGAGGATTTCGACACTGCGATCGGCCGGCAGCGTGTAGGTCCACATGAATACCGGCTTGCGGATATTCTTCTTTAGCTCTTTGAGCTTTTCCAAATCACCTTCAAGGAACGCAGATCGCCGCGCGGTGACGGCGACCACGACGGCATCGACGAGCGATGACCGCGCCACCAACTGTGCAAATGTGGCATAGCCCATTTTGTGCACGCCCTGCGCGGTGGAATCGACTGGATTTTGCGAGCTACCGTAGGAAGGGATATGCACGTCGATCGATTTGCGCGTGGCAGCGTCGAGAACCGGCACTTCCAATCCAGCCGTTGCGCACGCGTCCGTCATCCAAATGCCGGCGCCGCCCGACGAGGTGCAGATACCGACACGGTTGCCGGCCGGCAGGCGGTCGCCGCAAGCCAGGAAGCCAGCCGCTAGGTCGATCATTTCATCGAGTTCGTGTGCCTCGATCAATCCGTAGAAATCAAACATAGCGCGATAGGCGGCCTGCGAGCCGGCGAGCGCCGCGGTGTGCGAGGCAACCGCACGCGAGCCTGGCTCCGACTGGCCGATTTTGCTGACGATGATCGGCTTGCCGGCGCGAAGCGCCTTTTGGGCCACGCGCCGGAATTTCTGCGGCGACTTCACATCCTCCAGAACAAGTAGAAAAACATCGGTCTCACCTTCGTCGAGCATGTAGTCGACGAAGTCGAAGACATCGAGCGCCGCTTCATTGCCGGTGGTCACGACGTGACGGAAGGTAAGATTGCGGGGTCGCGCACGGTCGAAAAAGGCAAAACCCAAGCCGCCGCTCTGGGAAATAACCGACACCTGACCTTTCCCGAGAGCGCGCGCTGGTTTGATCGGGCCCGCATTCTTGTCCATTACAGGGCTAAAGGTGGGAAAGAACGAAGCCGGGATATTGGCGAAACCTTCGCTATTTGGGCCGCTCACGGCCATGTCATAGCGACGCGCAATCGCGCCGATGTCGTCCTGCCTGCGCGTACCTGTCTCGCCTTCCTCGGCAAAACCGGACGAGAGAATAACGGCCGATTTGATGCCGGCGCGGCCGCAGCGCTCAAGCTCCGCTGGCGTGTATTGCGCGGGAATTATGAGAATTGCGAGATCGACAGGTTCAGGCAGGCTCTCAACCGATGAATAAGCTTGGAGGCCCTGAACCGCCGTCGCGCTGCGGCTGACGGGATAGACCTTCCCGCCGAAGGGATGGCTCAGGACGATTTCGAGAATGCGGCCACGCAATCCGTGAACGTCAGA
>DASRAF010000089.1:0-3047 GCA_035638295.1 Pseudolabrys sp. | reverse complement strand
AACAGAACGATTGTCAGCGCTCCAAGATATCTTGGCATTCGAAGTGTGTCCGTCCGCGGTTCGACATTTCCCTGCGAGGGTAGGCGACCGCATCGACCCGGGGAGGAATGTCATGCTGCTTAAATTCTTGGGGTTAATCGCGATTGCCAGCGTTGCGATGTGCCTGGTGCCAGGGGGCGCGCATTTTTTTGAGCTCGCCAACAAGTTGTCCATGTCACAGCCTGAATACATGACCGTGCAGAAGATCTATGCGGGGTGGTCCCTTTTTGGCATCGCGTTTATCACCGCGCTTCTAATCACCTTGATGCACACTTTCATTGTACGCAGCGATCGTACGGCCTTTTTTCTCTCGCTTGCTGCGTTCCTCTGCCTAAAGCCGATTCCGATCATATTGAAGCATAGCCTGCATGCCTGAAATAGTTGGCACATTCTTGAGGACTGAGCTGCGGGATGAAAGAGCGGATCGCTCGGTTAAGGCCTGGAACGGTTCGCGCTGCCACCTTGCGCAGGAATGTCTTGAATTTGCTGTAAGGCATCTCGATGGGATTGAGGTCCGGCGAATATTTCGGCAGGTAGCGCAGTGTCGCTCCCGATTTCTCGATAGCCCGGCGAATCACGACGATGTCGTTGCGCCGGAGCATCGGAACCAAGCCGTTTTCTACATAGGCGAGGAACATCTCTCCGGTCATGGCACCCTCGACCACCATTGGGGCAATCATTTTATTGTGGCGCAGAGCGGCCACGAAGGTGATCGTCTCCCATCTTCCAAGCGGAACGGAGCCAATCACCCGGACGCCACGCGGGGCTCGCCCTCTCAGTCTCGCCATGTTCGTGCTGACGGCAGTCTCGTCGATGAACACCAGACGGGCAGGATCAAGCATACCTTGCTCTCGTATCCACCGGCGGCGCGCTCGCGCCACATCTGCTCGCTGCCGTTCGACTGCTTGCAGGGCTTTTTTTGAGAGTGATGTTGTGTCGGTCGAGAAAACGCCAAAGCGAGCTGCGGCTGGTTTTGATCCGTCGCTTGCGCAGTTCTGCAGCCGTTTCTACCAAGGTCAGGTCCGGTTGTTGGGCAATCAGATCCAAAATCTCGGCCGCGAACTCTTCCAGCGGCGAGATGCTCCCGCCGCGCGGCTTCGGGGCGGCGGTCCTCTCTTCACACCAGCGCTGCAGCCACTTTACCGCCGACGCCACGCTGACCTCGAAACGTTCCGCCGCCTCGCGTCGCGACGCGCCGGTCTCCACAGCTGTGATAACGCGCGCCCGCAGGTCACAAGAATAGGCCTTCGGCATCCCAGCCCCCCAAAAGGAGAATCAATGCGCAAAGACTTACTCATTCCGAGCCCGATGGGAATCCCACCGATTCAAATCAGCCGAGAACCGCTATAGTTTGCCACCTGCTCCGGAGCGCCGTCTCATTGCCTCTCCTATGCTCAAGGACAAGGCATCGTGGCGCGTAAGACTAGCACACTCCTCACTCGGTGATCTTCACGAATCCTTGCTGGACGAGCTGTGTCGTTCTTGCCATGGCATCCGTATTGACCTTGATGTCCGGCAGCAGGTCCTTGTTTCCCCAGCCATGGGCCTTTGCGGTCGCGCCGCAAAGCTCGACCTTCACGCCGCGCTTCTGCAGATCGGAAATGAGATCCTTGTAGGGGTTGCCCGTCGCGATGTTGCGATCTGCGTTGTACGCCGTGTCGTGCAGAGTCACATGCCCGGCATTCGTATGGAAGACTGCGATGATCTCCGAGGTCGCGCTCCAGCCCGCGATGTCGTTCTTGATGAGCTGCATGTGGAAGATCGAAGCCGGCAGATCGCCTTCGAACGCCAGGGCGCCGACGCTGAACACCGTCTTCACGTCCTTGAGCGTCACCGGGATATCGATGTGAAGTGGTTTTCCGGAAGTAGACATGTCAGGATTCCTTTCGAAAGCAGACGCGCCCGGGGCGGACGCACTTGCGAACGGCGTCAGACGCCCTGGTAGACGAGGCGGGTGAAGAACGCCGGGGTGATGACGAACTGGCCCCATTTCGCGTCGAACGCCGCGGTCGGCTTGGCGGCAATCGTCTCATCGAGCGAGCGGCCCTGCTGCTTGAGCTTCGCGACGTTGTCGCGGATCGCGACAAGCATGTCGCGATAGGCCGCAAGTTCCGCCTTGTTGCTGACCGGATTGCCGTGGCCGGGGATGACGATCGTCTTGTCAGTCACGGCGGCAACGTTTGCATCAGTGGCCTTGATCATCCCGTCGATGTTTCCGCCGGTTGAATAGTCGATGAAAGGATAGATGCCGTTCCAGTAGGTATCCGCGCAATGGAGGATGTCGGCCTCGGGGATCGTCACCGATATGTCGCTATCGGTATGCGCCGGACCGTAATATTTGAGGTGGAGCGTGGACCGATTGAGGTTCAGGGTCTTCTCCGACGAGAAGGTTTCGGTCGGAACGGCCGGCAGCGGAGACGAAGGGAAGTTGAAATCCCAGTCCTCGACTCTCTGGGCGACCAGCAGATGCTTGTGGGTGTTCTCATGGGCGATGATGGCCGCCCCTTCCGCATTCAGCCATTGATTGCCGTCCGTGTGATCGAAGTGCCAATGCGTGTTGATCAGGTGCTTGATCGGATCGCGGCTGAGGCCATTGGCGGCTTCCAGAATGCGCGGGCGGGATGCGGTGATCCCGGCATCGATGAACACCTTGCCGTCGGCGCCCGTCAGCACAGCGATGTTGCCGCCGGAGCCCTCGAGGATGCTGACATTGCCGCGCAGCTCGTGGACTTTGATGGGCGCCTTGGCGGCGTCGTCACGGATAAGGTCCACGATGTTGCGCGCTTCGGCGAAAGCCTGTCGCGGCGAGAGCCATCCGCCGGTTGCCACCACTGTGGTCGCCGCCATGCAGCACAGACAGAATCCGCGTCGCGACATGATGTGCTGATTGAGGGTAGCCATGGGTCCTCCAACGGATGTCCGCAAACAGCTCCCGGCGCGCCGCGGAAATGCGGCGTCGCACTTGCTATTTGAGATGTGAAAATCGGAAGTGGTGGCCTGCAATCGTC
>DASRAF010000088.1:0-6543 GCA_035638295.1 Pseudolabrys sp. | reverse complement strand
TCGGGAGTCGCCAGGCGACAAATCGCTGACCACTTCCATCTCAGGCCCGAATCCAGAAAGCGTCGCGGTGAGACTCACCATCATATAGTGAAAAAGTATGGGCTCGACTTTCGGAAGCAAGCCCTCGTTTTGGGCCGCACTGATTTGGGGAAGCAGGCGATCGATTAGGGGCCTGAGCACAGTCTTCGCGACCCAGCGCAGCCGCGGATTACGGGACAACGCCTCTTGCCGCATGAAACGATGGAACTCGGGGAAGGCGGCGGTGTATTGGAAGACGGCGCGATATTCCTCACGCAAGCGCTCGAGCGTTGACACCGGCGCTTGCTCCGGAACGCGGAGATCCCATTCCTCACGGATGCGCGTGAACGCATGTTCGGCCGCGGCACGCCAGAGAATGTCCTTGCTCCGGTAGTGATAAGTAATCAGGGGATGTTGCAGACCTGTTCGATCGGCAATGCGTCTGATGCTTGCGCCCTCAAAGCCTCGCTCCGCGAATTCCGCGATCGCCGCGTTCAGGATCGCCGCGCGCGTGGCGAGGGCACGCTGCTGCTGCGCGCGCGTTTTGCGGTGCCGCTGGCGGTGACGGACGGACTTGGCGGCGCCGCGGGGGCTACGCTCGTTCATGATCGGCCTTGCTGTTGGACTCCAACCGATGTGTTAGGGGAGCCCGCCGGCCTTAGAAAGTGCTCGTTTCTGGCCAATGCTCGCTTTCTGATGCGACGAGAGGCGCCGCCTTCGGGGATGAGCCCTCAGAAGGGTCCGTTAGCGTTCTTCCACTCATTGCGCGGCGGAATTGGCGAGAGCACGTCCCAATGCTCCGCAATCTTTCCATTCTGCACTCGGAAAAGATCATAGTTCGCGGTGGGCGGCTCGGTACGCGCTTCGACCAGAGCGAGCACGAAATTGCCTTCTGCCACATAGCGGCGCGGCATGAGGACCGGCGCGACACCTGGCTTCGCCACCTCCGAAACCCGCGATTTCATGCGCGCGACCCCATCACCAACTTTGGAGGCATGTTGGGTGTAATGATCACCGTCGATGAATTCATCGACACGATCAAAACGCAACTCGACCGTCACAATTTGCTTGAAGGCACGAACGAGAGTTCGATTTGCTTCTGTCCGATCGCGATCAACGACAGCCGTCGGACCATCGACCTGGGTATGGCCGGACGGATTGGGGCCAAGCTCGGGGTCTTGTCCGCCCCAATGTTCGACGATTTTTCCGCCCTTGAAACGAAACAGGTCGAAGGCGATGACCGGCCTCGCGAAGCCGCGCACGCCTTCGTACTTCGAATGAAGCATGACGATGTCGCCATCCACGAGGGTGCGATAGATCGTAACGTCGGCCGTCGAAGAACCGGCGACGTCGGCCGCGAACGCCTTCAGGCCGGATAGTCCGTCGGCAATATTTGGATCGTGTTGCACGAACGGCTCCGAAAAGAAGCGATCAATCGCGGTTGGGTCCCGATTTCGAAAAATCTCGATCACTGCCTGGCGCGCTGTTGCACCCAAGTCGGCGGCATCAGCGTGATTGGCGGCCTTCGTTGGTTTCGGTGCTAGATCCGACAAAAGAAACATGCCTCCTATCAAAGTCGCGAGTATTAGCCGCAATTGCGATGGAATCCGGGCTGGGAGCGGCATGAATTTCATCCTGATGGTGTCGTCGGTCCGCTTCTAGAATTCGTCATGTGATCGAGCGACGGGATGGCGCCTCCCGTTCGGAAATGACGCAGCGAGAGAGGAAACGGGCGATCGCAATCCCGATCGATTTTTGTGGGTACCCGTCTTGCTGATCCAGACATGACAGGGAACGTATCCGACGCTGCTGTTGGGCATTGACGATAAGAGATCACGATGGGAACTCAGCGCCCGTGGAAAATCATCGCAGGGGGCTCGATGTTCTCGTCGAATGCCTTGGCGGTGTTTATGAAGCCGCGTGTCACATCCTCGGTGGCGTGAAGCGGCATAGTGATATCCAGCATGACTGCGTCGGCTGCTGGAACCCCGCCCGCGGACCATGCCTTCAACAAAGTGCGCACCGCCGCATAGGCTTTCGTCGGACCGTTTGCGAGAGTCGCCGCAAGTTCGGCCGCTGTGCCTTCAACCATCGAATTCGGCACCACATGGGTCGCAATACCGAGGTTGCCCGCGAGCGCGCCGGATATCGGCTCGCCGAGCATCGCGAAGCGGGACGCCCGCGAACGCCCCACGCGTTCTGCCAAGCGTTGCAGCGCACCGGCGATCGGGATAAATCCAGTCGTGACTTCGACGCACCGGAACACGGCGTTGTCGGCCGCGACCAGAAAATCGCAGCTCAGAGCGAGTTCAAACCCCCCTCCGAAGGCGACACCCCTTACAGCCGCGACCGTCGGCAGGCGCAAAATCTCAAGGGCGCGGTAGGAAGCGTTCACCTCAGCAACGAAGGTGCGGAACCAATCGATGTTCTTGCCTGGCCACTCGCGCACGTCGCCGCCAAAACTGAAGTCCTCCCCTTCCGATGAAACCACCAACGCCCGTATATCGCTGCTACTTGCTTCGTGGACCGCGTCTCGCAGACAATGCGAGAATTGCAGATCAAGTCGGTTGTACGGTGGATTGGCAAGAACGATGTGGCCGATCGACCCTTGGCGTTCAAAGCGAATTGTCTTCATGAAGCGCTCCTAGGAACCAGATGGGTGGCGATTGGAAATCGCGGGTAGCAAGAGGTGCGATGGCCGTTGCGCGTCGTGATAGATCTGGTGGGTTACCGTCTCGCTGCAGCAAATATGGTAAGGAATGTATTCCACATTGGTCATTGCCCCCGTCCCTGTCGGGACGTCCATGCTGGTAATGTCGAGGCAGATTCGATGCCCAGCCTTGAACAAGTTGGCGGTCGCCAAGATTTGGATTTTATATTCGTAGACTTCGCCCGGTCTCACTGGCTCAATTGACGATTGCGTCAATTTGTGAAAAGGCGCGCCGGGTCTCGATCGCTTTTCATCCACAGCACGGTAGGAAGCCTTGAGCCACCCGCGTGTAAGTTCGCGTTCGTGCAGGTCGGCCGGAGGCGACCGTTCGCCCTCCCGTGCCGTTTGTACAGACACATCGGGCCCGATGTCCTTCAAGATCACGATCCAGTTCGTGTCCTCCTTGTCGATTGCAGCATAGATCGTTAGCGAGATTGGCCCGACTACCTGCAGGTCACGCGGAAGCGGATCGGTCATGTAGCGAAGACGTTCCACCTTGGTTGTCTTCTTCAGCGGCATCTGGGTGAAAACGTCGGGCTCAAGAGCGGCTGCCCCGGCCAGTTCTGCCGCGACAGGCTCGTCCTCCGACAGCCGACCCCAATCGCAGAGATAAAATTTCACCCACTTCGTGTCGGGCAACGGCCAATCGGCGGCGGTCCGCCACTCGTTGGCTCCCATGAGCCAGTACCGCACCGGCTCCTCGTGCATAACGCCGTTGTCGATACCCTTGAGCCAGTGATCGTACCAGCGGATGATTTCGTCATGTAATTGGTGGAACGGCCTTTCTAGGTGCGCAGGCCCCGCAAACAGCAGCTTCTTGGGAGCGTCGATGTTCCGAAAATAGTTCTGGGCGCCTAACCAGTGCAGCTTGTAGGTGTACGCGTACGCGCCGGATCCTGTGTAAAAAGGTATTTTGATTTTCCGAAATCGAGCCTCCGCTCTTTCGATCGCATCTTCCGTTTCCCACGGTGCGATCATGGAAAGAAACATGATGAATGTTCTCTGCCCTTTCTGCGTCAAGATGTTGAAGAGGTTCTGGTACATCTTGAAGTCAGGATTCGCCATGGCCGCTTTCCAAAGCTCTTGCTGCTCCGGAAGTAGCGGTTCGGGCACCCCGCGCGCCTCGTGAACCGTGCTGAAGACATCGAGAAGATAGGGAAACGTGTGCAAGACGCCGCCGGGGTAAAAGTCCCGGAACCCGAACATGCCTCCGTAGGCGCTGCAAGCGTCATAGGGGAAGATCGCCTTGAGCGCCGGATGGCCCTGTTCGGCGGCGCGCCATTGCTCGCCCGCGTAGCCTGAGATGCCGACCATCCCAACGTTTCCGTCGCACCAAGGCTGGTGGGTGATCCACTCGATGGTGTCGTAGTGATCGGTATCCTCGTGGCCGTAATGGCCTGCTGATTTCCCCGATCCGCGCGGCTGAGCAATCACGTGGGCATATCCGTTTGCGACAAACAGTCTGGTGTTGCCGGCCTCGATGGGACCGAACCATAGCGGCGCGTGAGCCGGTTGGGGCGGCAGCACGTCAGCAACGTCCGGTCCCTGCATATCCTTGTTGTGAAGTGCGGCCGCGTAGAGAACCGGATAGCGCCCGGCCTTGTCCGGCCTGTACACATCCAGCGCCAGCCGTGTGCCGTCGCGCATAGCCACGAAGATGTCGCGCTCTTCGATCATTTCCGTCTTTGTGCCGCCCTTCGGAACGAGGGTGCCAATTCTTCGCATTTAGCGTGTGCTCGGGAGACACGCCGGACTGTTTCCCTGCGAGATCACCGGTAGCGCATCCGGCCTTGTCCCAATAACTTTACGATCGTAAAGTATAATACCTTGCCCAATCGTGCAACCCCCCGATTGATCGGGAAAGACCGAGCCATATCGGGCGAAATGCCGCGGTGCCGCGGGGCGCCCCACCCTCCATAACCAGTCATTCTGCGAAAAGCAGGGCGGCGTGGCGCTATGACTTGTCACACCTCGATTTCGAGCAAGTCGCAACGGTCTCGGTCTGCCGCACGCTGGCCTCCGGCGACGGCAGTCATGTCATTGCGGGCAAATGTAGCCGGTTCCGCTTGGATTTTTGAAGCAGCCGACGGATTCAGGAAGCACTTGCTTCGGCAGCCAGAGCACGACCTTCGGAAAGAAGATCATGAACGTGATCGTGATTAGGAAAACGCAATAGATTGGCAGCGCCGCGCGCAGGGCTTGCGAAAATCTGACCCCCACAAATTTCGAAGCCATCAGCAAGACGAGCCCATATGGCGGCGTGATCAGCCCGAATGCGAGCGTCGCGATGAGCACCACGCCCATGTGCACGGGATTGATTTCCGCAGCCTGAGTCAACGCGTTCACCAGCGGCATGAAGATGATGATGGTCGGCACCGGCTCGATGAAGTCACCGATGATGGTGAACAACAGAACTAGCAGCAACATGATGGCTTGCGGGTTATTGCCGGCAAGATCGGTGATCCACTCGGCGATTATGAGCGCCCCTCGCAAATACGCGAACATCCAGCCGAACGCGTTAGCAGCGCCAATGGTGATCAGCGGCAACGAAAAAATGAGCCCCGCGAGGCAGAAATCCCATGGCAAAAGCTTGATATGGGCGCGGTTGAGCGCTGGGATCACCACGATGATGATCCAGGCGACTGCGACAACCCCGGCTTCAGTGGGCGTGAAGAATCCGGTCAGAATTCCGCCCAGCAGAATTGCCGGAATCATCAATGGCAGCGAAGCGTCCTTGAACGCGCGCGCGACCTCGCGGAACGGTGCGCGCGGCCGCGTCATGCCCGTTGGCCCGAAAAAGTAGCAGAACACCATCAACCCGATGCCGATCATCAGCCCCGGCACCACTCCGGCCATGAACAAGCCGGCGATCGAGACATTACCAATGGCCCCGTACACCACCGCCGTGATGCTCGGCGGCACGAGCGCCGCGATGGTCGAGGCTGCGGCGATGATCGCCGCAATGAAGGGAGGACTGTACCCCTCCCGCTTCATTGGCCCGCCCAATGCGCGGCTGATCACCGCAACGTCTGCAGTCGTCGAGCCCGACATTTCCGAGAAAAACATGCTGAAAACGGTGACGACCTGGGACAAGCCGCCGCGGATATGCCCCACCAGGCTCAGCGACAGGTTCGCCACGCGCTGCACGACGTTGGCCGAGCTCATCAGTTCGCCGACCAGCAAGAAGAACGGAATAGCGAGCAGCGCCTCGTTATCCATTCCGTCAAACATTTTCTGAATGATGGCGGTCTGCGACACGTCGGTAAACATCGCGCCGATCAGTGTGCCGGCCAGCAGCGAGAACGCCACCGGCACACCGAGATAGCCGAAGAACAGAAACAGGAACGTCATGAGCAGGACGCTCAACGTACCGCTCATCTCCGACCTCCCGGTGCGGACGCGACGCCCTCGATCGCCGCGACATGCGGCGGCAGCTCGGGAGGCTCATCGTGCTCGAAACCGTTGCGCAGGCCGTTGACCAGCTGCTCGATCGTAAACAGAGCAACAAGAACGCCGCAGATCGGTATCGCCGCATAGAGGGATGCAATGGGCGTCATTGAGGGCATTCGAAAACTGGAAAAGCCGCGCAGGAAATTCAGGTAGCCGAAATAGATGAAGCAGAGCGCCACGCCGAGCACGACGACGCGCGTCGCGACCTCCACAATCGTCCGCGCTGTGCCAACCAGCGTGTCTGCGATGGCGGTGAGATAAAGGTGATCGTTGCGCCGCGTCGCGACCGCGGTGCCGGTGAAGATCGCGTAAATGAAGAAGGTCGACGTCACCTCCTGCAGCCACAGCCAGGGCCGGCCGATCTC
>DASRAF010000087.1:0-4041 GCA_035638295.1 Pseudolabrys sp. | reverse complement strand
TTCGGGTGCGACGTGCCGGCCGCTTTAGGCTGCAATACGTGGGGACGGACGCAGCCCAAGAGACGAGGGCTCGCCAGCGACCGGCATCCATTCAACCGTTGGCAGTTTTAAAACGTTCCGTCTTTTGCGCGCGTGGCGGTCGGCGACTTCGGGTTTTTGACTCCGGAGCATTCGGACAACGCGATCTATTAACCGAAATCTTCCTTTGATTGCCACATTGCACAAATTGAATTTTGAGCTGTTAATCACAGCAGCGAGTAGTGCTTGCAATGGCCCGTGAACCAAAAGATCCTTCAGACGTTCCCAGTATTGATTCCCCGGCACGGTCAGCTTCCATGCTCACACGACCACCGTTGAGAAGACCAGATCGGTCGTCCGATCAGGATGACTCAGCCCCGGCAAAAGGTCAGGCCCGCCCGGTCGAACAGCGTTTCCATTTAAAGGTGGACGGGCAATTCAAGCGTTCATTCGGCAGCGAAGAAGCGGCGACAGCCGCCGGTACTGCGATTAAGAAGGCTTATCCGATTGTAGTCGTTACGGTCGTAGATTCGCAGAAACACAATACCGAAATGATCAAAGTTTAGGCCTCATGCCTAAATGATTTCTTTTCAAAACGTCCCGTCAATCACCCGTGTGGCTGCTGGCGACTTTGGATTTTTGATTTTGATCCTGGCTTTCGACCGACCCGAGCGGTAAACAGATGTGAGGCGCTTGGACACGATGCCCTCCAATCCAAGATCACACACGGCCTCAAACAATTTTTTGCCGGCGCTGCGACACTTCTATGCGTCGTGGTGCATCAACCGAAAGAAAGACGGCGGCCTTGAACTGCCAATGAAAACTGTGCAGGAGCGTCTCGGACATTCCAGCATCATCATGACTTCCGATGTATACGGCCATTTGTTTCCGCGCAGCGATGACGGTAGCGAACTGGCTGAGGCGGAAAATGCGCTTCTCCGCGTGAGTTGAGGCTGGACGCGACATAAACGCGACATGCAGGGATTTTCTTCAATGCAATCAACTATAGATACAAGATAATCGATCCTGTAGAAGCCCCGCATTACGAATATCGGACCCATCCATGACCGCCATCACCGACATCATCAGCCGTGAAATCCTCGACAGCCGGGGCAATCCGACAGTGGAGGTCGATGTCATCTTGGAAGACGGATCGAGGGGCCGTGCCGCTGTCCCGTCGGGCGCTTCGACCGGCGCGCACGAGGCGGTCGAGCTGCGCGACGGCGACAAGAAGCGATTCGGTGGGAAAGGGGTGGGCAAGGCGATTGATGCGGTCAACGGCGAGATCTACGACGCCATTGGCGGAATGGATGCCGAGATGCAGACAAAAATCGACGAGACCCTGATCGCTCTGGACGGTACGCCGAACAAAGGCCGGCTGGGCGCCAACGCAATTCTTGGTGTCTCGCTCGCTGTTGCGAAGGCCGCGGCCGCCGCCAACAAGGCACCTCTCTACCGCTATGTTGGTGGTACGGCCGCACGCACGCTGCCTGTGCCGATGATGAATATCGTCAATGGCGGTGTGCACGCCGACAACCCCATCGATTTTCAGGAATTCATGATTATGCCGGTGGGGATGAAGACGTTTGTCGAGGGACTGCGCGCCGGCGCAGAGATCTTCCACACGCTCAAGGCGCAACTTCACGCGGCCAAACTGAACACCAATGTTGGTGACGAAGGCGGCTTCGCTCCTAACCTCAAATCGGCGGAAGCTGCGCTCGATTTTATTATGCAGGCAATCGACAAGGCCGGCTACAAGGCCGGCAGTGACGTAATGCTGGCGCTCGACTGCGCGGCGACGGAGTTTTTCAAGGACGGAACCTACGTCTATGAGGGCGAAGGGAAGAAGCGCTCACGTCAAGATCAGGCGAAGTACCTCGCCGACCTGATCGACCGCTATCCCATCGTTTCGATCGAGGACGGAATGTCGGAAGACGACTGGGAGGGTTGGAAACTTCTGACCGATCTCGTCGGGAAAAAGTGCCAGCTCGTGGGCGATGATCTATTCGTTACTAATGTCACGCGCCTGGCAAAGGGGATCAAGGAGGACATCGCCAATTCCATCCTTATTAAAGTCAACCAGATCGGCACGCTGACTGAGACGCTCGCAGCAGTCGAAATGGCACACAAGGCCGGCTATACGGCGGTGATGTCGCACCGTTCCGGCGAGACTGAGGACTCGACCATTGCCGATCTCGCCGTGGCCACCAACTGTGGACAGATAAAAACCGGTTCGCTTGCCCGCTCCGATCGGACGGCCAAATACAATCAACTACTTCGGATAGAGGGGGAACTCGGCTCGCAGGCGAAATATGCCGGGCGCGAAGTTCTCAAGTCACGACGATAATCGCGGCGATTGGCAGCTTGCCTTCGCCGGTCATTTCGCCGCACATTGCTGTCGAAACACGAACTCGAGTTGGTGCGATGGACCAGACCACGACGCTTTCAGCCTACGACCGCCGCCGGGCAGCCGAGCGCCTGGCCAATTTCATCGTGGAGTCGATTGATGGGTCACGGGCGGTCGAAAAACCATTCTTCCATCTGGAATTCGATCGCGTATTTCCAGACGACATATACGCGCAAATGCTGACTTTGATGCCTGAGTCCACCGACTACCGGCCGATGCACGGCCGAAGCAAGGGGCACGATCTCAAGGACGGCACGCATACGCGGGTGAAGATCGATCTGTTCCCGGAATACATTCGAAATCTGCCTCCGGAGAAGCATGCGCTTTGGGATGTGGTTGGGCGCGCATTGTGCTCCGAACCGGTCAAGCAGGCCTTCATGCGGCGTCTCGCGCCTGGCCTTTCCAAACGCTTCGGTGACCAGTTCGCCAAGGTCGGCATGTATCCGATCCCGATCCTCACTCGCGACATTCCGGGATATCTCATTACCCCACACACCGACACGCATTGGAAAGGCATCACCGTCCAGCTTTATCTGCCGAAGGACGATGCCAATACCGACATCGGGACGATCTTTCACGAGAAATTGCCTGACGGTTCCATGCCGAAGAAATCGCAAATGCGGTTTGCACCCAACACCGGCTATGCCTTTGCGGTCGGCAACGACACCTGGCATTCCGCCGACCCGGTTCATAACCGAGTGAAAACGCGCGATTCGATTCTGCTGACCTATTTTGTCGATCACGGGGTGCTGAAAGTTCTGCGCAACCGCGGCAAGCGGCTGGGCAACTTCGTACTCAATGAATTTCGTTACAGGATCTGACGCGGCTAGTACGGACGCACACGACGCGAGCGCCGCGGCTCAGCAGCTCCGACATAGTAGGGATTCGGATTACAGAAGCCGCGATTGCCCGCAGGGATGGTCGTCCGGCATTGCTCGATAGATCTGTAGCGGAAAGGGTAAAAAATGCAGGACATGGTCGGCCTCCGGCGTTCGATGCCCTCTATAACACCGGACGACCCCGGGCGGCATTCATGGCCCAGGCGTCTTGCAGTAAGATATGCGGTCGTCAAATAGTTTGGAAATTTAAAGGCGCCTTAACCGGCTTGGACGATCTTGGCGCATCATGGTCACGCATCGCCGTCGCCGCACCGTTCTGACCGTCCTCGGTCTCTATATTTTTGCCGCGCTGTTCATCGGCTATTTCGCCGCGAATGCTTTCACCGGCAATCATGGGCTACGGGCACAACAGGACCTCGAGCAACAGCTTGTCTCCATGAAGAGTGAGCTTGCCGGACTAAAGGCCGAACGAGCGCTTTGGGAGCGTCGAGTTGCACTTTTGCGCGCTGACAGTATCGATCCCGACATGCTGGATGAACGCGCTCGTGCCCTGGTCGGGTATACCGATCCGCGCGATCTGACCCTCCTCTTGCGACCCCGATAGCAACCGCAACCGGGCATCGGCGTTATCCACCGGACGGTTTGAAATTTTTGGCCAATTTCAACCCGTTTTGCGCAATTCCCGCGACGGTCTCTCGCTTTCGCCGCCGCGCAATTTAAGCTATTGGGAGCTTGGAAAGCCCACCGACGCCCTGTCACAATAGCCGGACGCTTTCG